>NZ_BAAGIC010000018.1:0-116274 GCF_054658315.1 Sessilibacter sp. MAH1 | reverse complement strand
TTGTTGTTTCATGATCAAACCGTTTTATTTGCAGACGAGATATTATGGCAGATCTCGGAGGTTAATCAGAGGTTCCTCTAGTAACTCCTCTTCGAGCTTAGCCCAAAGAGGAAATCCATAATCTTTTGATGCCCCGGCCCCTAAAATCAGGACTGTTTTATTTTCGAATAATTCTTCTAGTTTTGGGATATTGAGCGTCATTAATAAATCTCATTTTTACTCTGAATGGGCCGGCTTGTAAAAGCTAACGCCGCCAGCAGAGGCGCAGCTGTGCTGCTGACTGGCCTTGTTAGCATTTATTTTTGATTTAGTTTTCTTGCTTTTTTTGCAAATTTAGAATTGATTATAGGGGCATCGGGGTCTTTTTTTGCTCTTTCCTCAGTTTCCTGGTCTTTGCGGGTTTTTTGTCGGTGTGCTTTGTGTTTTTGCACGGCCTCGGAGTTTTTAAACAGCGGGTCACGTTGACGAAATTGTGTATCAGGAATTACGGTGTTAATTTTTTCTTGATAGAGGTATTCCATATTGATTTCGCTGGAATATCCAGTGTCAGCTATCAGTAAGGCTCCGTGATTTAATGCATCTTAACCGAGGTTTTCTTCGATTTTTTTAATCATCGATTTTAATAGTATTTGATCGGGCCCTACCCCAAAACACTCTGTGGCGATGATAATTTGGCGCTTTTCATCACTCACGGTTTGGCAGTTATAACCTTGCAGCGTGCCTTTTGAAGTACTCATTTTCGCACTGTCGTTATCGGTAATATTACTTTGTATTTCTCGGTTACTTTTGCCGGTACTTTTTCGCAGTGTGGATTTCTGCAAGAACGCATCAATTTTATCAGCATTTTTTAGCAGTGTTTCCACGGTTTGTCGTCGCCGGTCTGGATCGCCGTTGATACTATTTTTTGTATTATCGTTTCTTAAATGGTTCTCGATAATTTTTTGTGCGGATTGACGTAATTTCTTGGATTTCTTTGAATTGATTATTGAATTGATTTTTGATGTGCTTGTTAGAAGTTTTACTTGCCAGGAACATCGGAAGCTTTGTATTTGACTGGGACAACTTCTACACCCTCCTTGTTTATATACCCCCACAAGCCACCTTCTAAGGCTTTGTGACCATCCTCAGCTGGAGTTAAAACACAGCCCTTGCAGACAAGTGCCTTGCCCTCGTGAAAGGGCCACGCCCAATCGTAACCCGGCGAAAGCACAAGCTCAAAATCGGAATTGTAATATTCGATTTTGCCGCTGTTTAATGAACGGGTCAGCCCCTCTTGAAAGTAATCTGCGCCGCTATCATAAAATATTACCGGAAGAAACCTACCATCCGGTTTTACGTAGAAGTATTGACCTGAAGTAAAAAAGCTAGCCATGCCAGTTTTACCAAAATTCAGATTACCCATATGGTCTTTGGATATTTGCAAGACATCATCTTTGTAAGAAGCGCACTTTTCGAATACCTCCCACTCAGGATATTGGTAATGTTCGGTCCTCTTCGGAATGTACCCGCACGGACCAAAGTCCTGTGCCACCACAAAGCCAGAAGAAAGCATAACGAGTATCGCGATGTATCGATTCATAGTACTTCTAATAACGTCCGCATAACGGGCAAAAATACGCAGGCTATAATAACGAGCGAAGCGAGGGAGCCTACGTTTTTTTCCCCAGCGAGCGCAGCGAGTGGTTAATGCGCTTGTTAGAGCCAATCGCCTGAAACAGCCATAGAGCCAATAAACCATGCCCACATAATGGCGGGTACTAACAAAAGATATAACCAAAATAACAGTTTAGTGCCGGAGTGGCGAAACAGGCTATAGATAATTGAAAGCATTGGCAAAAGGCAACTAACTTGGAAAGCATTAGTAAATGCAGAAATGCTCCAACCTGACGCAAAGAATAATAATGGAATACCGATTACAAGTAGGGTTAGAAAACCATGGCAACTGATAAATAATCGCTGACCTATATTTAAACTACTGATCGCTACCCAAAAGCTTACTGAACTACCAATACAAATTAATATGTAACTGGTAGCAAAGGCAATCTCGGGCAAGTTATTTAGGTGCTCTGAAATTGTAATCAGCATTCCTTGGCTCTAACGCTTTGCTTTGCGGCGCGCGTTAGCTCGTCCAGTCAAAGGCCACCTTGATTGACTTGTTAACATTAGATATATAGTAAAATGTCATTCCCTTTAATTTTGAATTTCACTTTTTTCATATCGTCGGTTAAAGTTCCGAGGTTAGTACCATCAAGACTCCATACATTTTCGGTCGCAAGCCACTCATTCAATTCTGGATCGTGGCACTTAAAATGACTATTTGGAACAACCTTACCATTAAATATAGTGGGGCCAAAATTTTTGCACTTAGGACCCCTGCGCCACCACCTTAAATCGGGCATATCTACAAGCCCCTCTCTCAACGGAACAACAAAAACAGATATTTCTGAATTATAGTTTTTAAATATTATATATCTGACGTTCCACCAACCTTCGTAACCAGCATCTTGCGTGATTATACCTCCTGGCTCTAGCGCACTAATATTAATTCGAGGAAGATTCTCTCCCGCATTCGCTGGCGGATTTAATGCGCCGCCAAAAAGACTAAGCAGAAACCCGATTCCTACGAATGAAATTATTAAAACCGCTGACCAAAGTAATTTTTTACGCATGACTTAATGATGTTAACGCCTTGCTCACTTGCACATACTGCGGAGAGCGTTTTTGTGTAAAATTGGAGTACAGCGACAAACACAAAAACGAGCGTAGTAGTATGTGTCAACGTGAAGCAACTTGTTATGACTTTTTGCTGATATAAATAATTGAAACGTCATCTTGGAGACTACCAATATCTTGCTTTGCAAGTTTAGCTATTTCTTTAGCTGTAGTTTTTGTCGAAAGTAACAATTTCATTTCTTCTAGTTTTATATACTTAAAAAGACCATCTGAGCCAAGCAGGATCGATTTGTCTGCATCCATTGGGCCAAAACCAATAGGTGTCGTGCTACCACTTCCCAATAGGGGCTTCAGGTTTTGCATAGATCATAGTTCGTAATCATATTCTCTATTAAATAACCAAGCTTCTGAGTCGCCAACACTTGCGCCTACAACGGTTGTATCATTAAGCTTTCCGACGATTGCAGTAGCTTCGCCGCAACCAGATTCGTTCGCTAGCTCTAAATCTACTTTTCGAAGAAATGACTCAAAGTCATCTGAAGAATCAAAACTGTCGATATTTGTTAGATCCTTAAAAGCTTCAACAACATAATTGCTTGCTTGTGCTGCCCCAGCCATTCCTCCCGCTCCATCGCATATACAAAACCATATAGAGTCGCCAATTTTCGTGACATATAAGGCATCATCACCTTTTAAATTTTGTTGTTCTAAATAACTACTGAATTCGAACATGGTTTAGTTATAACAGCTTAACAGATGTATTAACGACGCTTTTTGTCGAGTTTACCATCATTGTAACTCTATCTCGGGTGAGTTTTTCTGAACGCTATCTCGAAAGTTTTGTTACGTCAATATTTCAGTCAATTTGGCACAATAATCATCACTGAGAGTCACATTGTTGTGGTGCGTATCTTGTAAATATGGAGTGGAGCAGCTGTGCTCGCTCTATAAACAATCAACCATAAAATCGGAATTATTTAATAGAGGCATTTTTAAATAGTTAAAATTTAATCGCAGGATATTCTTTACTAAGATATTTATTTTTTACGATTTATTTTAATTTTGTTTGCCAAAGCAATTTTAAAAGATAATTTCTCTATTAAAATATCAGCGATAATATTCCACAGAGATTTAGCTTCTTAATTTTATCAAAATTATTTTCTATAAGTGCTCCTTGATTACACTCCCTTTTAGCACTGAAGAAATGTTCACTACCAGCACTAACACAAACTATCGCACCGATTAGTTTTGTTCGAATGTACGGTGAGATATTGCTGGTTTTGATTTTTCCATTTATGATATGTTGTAACATATCATATAAAACAATCATTAATCAAACAGATCTATTGTTTAAGCAACTTCTATTTGCGGTAATCTTAGTAATGCAAATGGATAATTCCAACAAGGGATGCATTCATGACAAATACCATTCGAAAACTACCAGTTACAGTACTTTCTGGCTTTCTTGGCGCTGGCAAAACTACTGTGTTAAGCCATGTTCTCAATAATCGAGACGGCTGTCGCGTTGCGGTGATTGTTAACGATATGAGCGAAATAAACATCGATGCTGCTACTGTACAAAATGAGGTAACGCTCAACCGCAGTGAAGAAAAACTAGTCGAGATGAGTAATGGTTGCATTTGTTGTACGTTACGAGAAGATTTGTTGTTAGAGGTTCGAAAACTTGCAAATGAAGGTCGCTTTGATTACTTATTAATTGAATCTACCGGTATTTCTGAACCGTTACCGGTGGCAGAAACGTTTACATTTGCGGATGAAGACGGTATTAGCTTGTCTGATGTAGCCACATTAGACACCATGGTTACCGTCGTAGACGCGGTCAATTTTTTAGTGGATTACGATGAAGCTAAATATTTGCAAGAAACTGATGAGCACTTGGGTGAAGATGATGAACGCAGTGTTGCAGATTTATTGGTTGATCAAGTGGAATTCGCCGATATTATTTTAGTTAGCAAAACCGATTTAGTGGACAACAATACGTTAGATCGTTTAATTGCCGTTTTAAAAACATTAAATACTGAAGCCGAAATCATTCCAATCAAGCATGGTCAGATATCAATTACCAGTATTTTGGGTACGGGTAAATTCAGTTTTGAACGTGCCCAACAAGCGCCCGGTTGGCTTAAAGAAATGCGAGGCGAACACGTGCCGGAAACCGAAGAATACGGTATTAGTAGTTTTACTTACACAGCTCGACGCCCATTTCACCCAGAGAAATTTTTTAATTTTATTCATCAAAAAGACCTACAAGGAAAGCTAATTCGCTCGAAAGGTTATTTTTGGTTGGCGACTCGTCCCGAATTTGCATGTCAATGGAGTCAAGCCGGTGGTATTGCACGCTATGGTTTTGCAGGAATGTTTTGGAAAGCAGTGCCAGAAGATCATTGGCCAGATGATGAAGAATATCGACAATCTATTAAATCTAAATGGCAAGAACCTTTTGGCGATATGCGTCAGGAGTTGGTTTTTATCGGCCAAGGTCTTAGTAAGCATCAATTTATTGAAGCTCTTGATAGCTGCTTATTAAATAACGATGAACTATTAGCCGGGCAAGAAGTGTGGCAATCACTGCCCGATCCCTTCCCTGCTTGGGGCGAAGAAGCATGATCGAATCGCACCTTCACAACCAAGTACTATCTCGTCGAGTGGTAATTAGCGATGATTTATAGGCGCTTACCGAAATATATAAAAGCGATGTTAATTTATCGGTTTGGCAACGAATACTTTGCCCAGATGCAATATCACAAAGTCAAATATTATTGACATCTGATAATGTTAAAAGCTATTCCGGTAAGCTCGCTATAAGTCAATTAGAACAGTTGCAAAAAATCATACCATCACTCATGCAATTACCAAATTTGTGTTCTGATGTTCAACTACTGGCAAATATATTCTACTGTCTTTTTGAGTTGAAAAATGTTGGCTTGCGTTTAGGAATACTATCGAAAGCAATGTGCCGAGATTGCATGTTGCTTGAGTACTCTTTCGGTTAATTCACAGTTATTTTGGCAATGGTACCCGATGGCTTCACCATCGTAACGTTCGCGTCAATATATCAATGAACAATATCAATGAAAAACATTGAATATTCAGAGCAAGCCGTTCATACATTAAGCACGGGTGACGTTGCTCTGTTAAAGGATGAGCCTTGGGAAGGAAATAAAGGTGCAGATTTTGTGCAGCGCTCACCTGCTGTAAACGCACGCCAAAAACGACTTTTATTAACGTTGGATTTTGTTTGTGTTGATTGTGTTAAAACCAGCGCGCACCAATATTAAATACTATTAAAACTTTGAGTAACTAATCTGCAATTAGCTTAGAGCTTATCATTCACTGCTTGCCACACAAGAGTTGTAATTTATAGAATCTACAATACACATCGAAAATTATCTTGGCGCAGTTAACTTTCTGAGCAATTTTTATAAATTTGAACGATAAAAATTTCTTTAGAATTTACTCAATAATTTTGCAATAATGTTATAAAATAACATTTTAAAACCTAATGAAGGCAATACCTGAGTAACATAATCATGGCTTCTATCACGCAGATTATCGACCATGCTGAAAACACCTGCCGTAAAAATGGTGCCAAGTTAACCGAAAAGCGCAAGCGAGTTTTAACAGGTTTGCTTATATCTAAAAAAGCATTATCAGCTTATGAATTGATTGATTTTATGCAAAAGGAGTTCAATGAATCTCCGCCTGCAATGTCGGTTTATCGTATTCTCGATTTCCTTGAGAGTGAAAACTTGGTGCATAAACTTCATTTAGCCAACAAGTACATTGCTTGTTCACACATTAGCTGCGCACATGAACACGAAGTACCACAATTTTTAATCTGTGATAAATGCGGTAACGTTAAAGAAATAGGCATCAAAAAATCATTAATCAACACGCTAAAACAGAATGTCGAGAAATCGGGTTATGTACTAAAAAGTCCTCAGTTGGAATTGCACTGCCTATGTCATGAATGTGCGTAAATATAAATAATTTACAAATAGAATAAGAAACTCTGATTAACTGAGAGTTTCTAGCAACACAAGGACTTCTTTCGTGACAGAGTTTAAAGCGATTCCAACAAACGTTATCACCGGATTTTTGGGTGTTGGTAAAACCACAGCTATTTTAAATTTACTGAAACAAAAACCAAACAATGAGCGTTGGGCGGTATTGGTTAACGAGTTTGGTGAAGTAGGAATTGACGGCAGTCTATTTACCGGTAATGAATCTGATAGTGAAGATGTATTTATCCGCGAGGTTCCCGGTGGATGTATGTGTTGCGCCGCGGGTTTGCCCATGCAAATAGCGCTTAATAGACTGCTTACTAAAGCGAAACCTCACCGGTTGTTGATAGAACCCACGGGCCTTGGTCACCCTGAAGAGGTTCTGACGACATTACGTTCTGAACATTACGCCGATGTTTTAGATTTACGCTCTACTATTACGCTCGTTGATGCACGTAAAATAAAAGATGAGCGCTACATCAAGCACCCTATTTTTAATCAGCAGTTATCTGTTGCCGATATTATTGTCGCTAATAAATCGGATTTATATCGGTCCGATGATATTTCAGCACTGCAACATTTTCTAAAAAATAAAGATGAACTCAATAAAATACCTTTACAGGTTGTGAGTCAGGGAAATCTACAATTGTCTTGGCTTGAGCAGCCATCAAGCTATACCAATAATGCTCACAAGCATCATCACCTACACGACGATAAAAATTTTTCAGCTCAATCCTTCGAAATACCCAGTTCGGGTTATTTAACAATTAATAACGAAGGCGAAGGCTTTTACAGCCAAGGATGGATATTTACACCACAGTGGATATTTGATTCACAAAAACTTTGGGTATTTTTACTGGGCGTAAATACAGAAAGAATTAAAGGTGTATTCATAACCAATGAAGGCATTGTCGCTTTCAATAAAGCCGACGGTGTTCTAACTTCTACCACTCTCGACGAATGTGAAGACAGTCGTATTGAGTTTATTACTAGTGATAAGGAATTATTAACAACCCTTGAGGAAAAAATTATGGAATGCGTAATAAATAATTTAGATGCAAACTGAAGATTTGATGGGCATGTATTATTTATCGAAATCTCGGATGAAATTACCAAAGAGTTGATCTGAGATCCAAAATAAAAAATACGATATTCGGTTTTTTCAGAATTTTATTCATTTACGGTTCTTGATATTGGCTACGTTTTCTTATACTGCTAAAAGCACGATGCCAGTTTGAGTTTCATTTGTGTAAGTGAAGTCTTAATTGATACCTGCTGCTGAGTTATACTCAAAACAAGCATAAAATAGAAAGCTCACGAGAAGTATTCAATGAAATGAAGCACAAGCCAACGACGCACCCAAACCACTCAAATGTTGACCAATATTTGAGTGCTGCCAACCGAGTTAACACCACCAAAAGTTATCTCAGTGCCGTGGAACACTTTGAGGTTCACTGGGGCGGTATGTTGCCTTCTACTTCTGACCAAATTGCTCAATATCTCGCCGATTTTGCGCCAACACTTTCGGTTAATACGCTAAAACAGAGACTGTCTGCCCTAGCTGTTTGGCATAAAGAACATGGCTTTCCCGACCCAACCAAAGCTCCTCACGTTAAAAAAGTGCTTAAAGGCATTAATCGAATACACGCAAAACCAGTAAAACAAGCTCGCCCACTACTGCTGGAAGAACTGCAAGCGGTTATTGAATATTTGGATGATGTTATCCAAGCCGAACGTGCCTCAAGCAATACACAACAGAGTGCTGTCTTGTTACAGGCGACGCGTAACAAAGCGCTGCTGTTGCTTGGTTTTTGGCGCGCTTTCCGCAGTGACGAGCTGGTAAATTCATTCGTTGAGCATATTAATGCGCGTGCCGGTGAAGGGATGGAAATCTATCTGCCTCATTCAAAAACGGATCATAAAAATGAGGGTAAAACCTTTAGGGTGCCAGCGTTGAAAATGCTCTGCCCGGTTGATGCGTATTTAGATTGGATTTATACCGCACAACTAAATAGTGGCCCGGTATTTAGGTCAATTGATCGCTGGGGTAAAGTCTCTGAACAAAGTCTGCATTCGGCTAGCGTCATTAATATTATTAAAAACTGTTGTGCCAATGCCAATATTGAAAATGCACATTTTTTTACCAGCCATTCATTGAGACGAGGTTTTGCAACCTGGGCTAACGAGCAAAACTGGGAAATGAAAGCGTTAATGGAATACGTAGGTTGGCGTGATATTAAATCGGCATTACGATATATTGAATTGAAAGATCCATTTGGTAATTTGTCGATCAGTAATCAGCATTTGCTAGATAATTAATTCGAAATAC
Source organism: Sessilibacter sp. MAH1 (assembly GCF_054658315.1). NCBI lineage: Bacteria > Pseudomonadati > Pseudomonadota > Gammaproteobacteria > Cellvibrionales > Cellvibrionaceae > Sessilibacter > Sessilibacter sp. MAH1. The sequence goes on along the minus strand of NZ_BAAGIC010000018.1, from coordinate 107,247 downwards.
AACCTTATATGAAATTACCCGATCCAATACCTCTGTTCCCAACTTACGCCGAACTGAAAGAGTTTGATGCTCGGCAGTACCCAGAATTAAGGAGTTTTTTAGACTCGGGCGAACAATGGTGGCTGAAGCTTTGGCACTGGGGCGAAGAGTTTTTATTGTATATTGGCCGCAATAAATCTGAGCATACGTTCACGCGTTTTCGTAACGAGGTAGAACGTTTTTTGTTGTGGAGTTTTTTAGTAAAAAAGGCGCCTGTTGATCAATTAAGAAAAGCCGACATTTTAGAATATATAGATTTTGGCTGGCAGCCACCCACGCACTGGATTTGCTTTGCCAACTACGAAAAATTTTATTTTCATAACGGTGTATTTAAAGTTAATGCCGAATGGGCACCGTATAAATTAAAACTTCCTAAAAACTCTTCTGAGCAGCCGACAGAAAAACAAAAAGCCAAATATAAGCCATCACAACAAACTCTTTCGGCAACTTTTACCGCTTTAATTGCGTTTTATAAATATTTAATGAACGAAGAATACGCGTTTGGAAATCCCGCGCAAATCGCTAAAACGGACTGCCGATATTTTATCAAAGATGCCCAAGTCAAAGAAATTCGTCGCTTAACGCAGGAACAGTGGCAATACGTATTTGACGTTTCGTTAAAATTGGCCAATCAAAATCCAATTTACGAGCGCAGTTTATTTGTCATTTGTGCGTTAAAAACGCTGTTTTTGAGAATTTCAGAATTATCAGAACGAACTCACTGGGTTCCTATGATGAGTCATTTTTGGCAAGATGCCGATAACAATTGGTGGTTAAAGATTTTCGGTAAAGGTCGAAAACTGCGCGATGTTACTGTACCCGAGGATTTTATTGAATATTTAAAACGTTATCGAAAATATCGTGGTCTGCCGTCGCTACCCACTCACAACGAGCAAGAACCCATTGTGGAGAAAATACGCGGCCAAGGTGGCATGACGTCCCGCCAATTAATCCGAATTGTGCAGCAAATTTTTGATCAGGCATACGAGATTATGCTTGCAGAAAAAGGCGCCGACGAAGCAAGAAAGCTTAAAGAAGCCTCAACCCATTGGTTGCGTCACACAGGCGCGAGTATGGAAGTGGAACGAGGACGGTCACTCAAAGATTTATCGGAAGACTTAGGCCACGCCAGCATGGCAACCACCGATACTATTTATATTCAAACGGAAAATCGAATTCGTGCTAAAAGTGGTAAAAATCGGAGTGTTCATTAATTGCATTAACACAACCCACCCCACTCTATTTATTTCACTCGCTTAATTCTCTCTTTTATTTTACTTTTGAATGTCGAAAACCCATTAGTAAATCGATAACTATAAGTACATCTGATTAACTCATTCCTGATTTAATCAGAGGCTCCTATCGGTATTAATGGGTTTTAACCAGCCAATGGTCTAGGCATTTTTTTAATTCTTCTTTTCGTACCGGTTTTGCAACGGTGTCGTCCATACCAGACGTTAAACATAAACGATCTTGATGATCATTTTTTAAGGTGGTTAAACCAATAATAGGTGTTCGCTTTTGATCTTCCGGTGTTTCGGCATGAGCTTTGGCAACAAACTCTAAGCTGTCGGCGGCGTCATCTCGACCATTCAGATGGCAGGTAATAAACACCATATCGTAATCGCGCTGGGCCATTTTTTTCAAACCAGCCTCGGCGGTGCTGGTTAAATCGACTGAAATACCCAGCTTTTCAAATATATTGGAAATCACCAACTGGTCGACATTACTGTCTTCAATCAATAGAACTTTAATATTGATATTATCGGTAGGATCGGGTTGATTTAATAAAATTTGGGATAATGCTAAATACAACTTATCTTGCGTAAGTGGCTTTTGCAAAATACGAATAGAATCTTTTTCGTTGCTGTGTTTTAACAGTAATTTTGATTCTGCTTGTAAATGACTAACCACAATCAACTGCGGAATTAACTTTAAGCTGTTTGATGTTAAAAACTTTTGTGAAATAGGAATTGCCGTAAGACTTTCTTTTTTCGAGAAAATAATGATGGCACTGACCATGGGATCGTTGATTTCTTGAAAGAAATCACTTTGGTCTAGATCTGATATGGCATCAAACCGATCATCAACTGCTTTAAAAATAGGAACTAAGCCCCACGAGATAAGAATATCTTTAATTTCTTCTTGAACTTTACTTGGCGTATCAACCAACAAAATTCGCTCGGTATCAAATTTACTTTCAAACTGTTTAAAGAACGACTGGGAATTAACCGGGGTTAAGGGTAAATCCAACAAGAACATCAGTTTAAAGTCGTCATTAATACCGATATTCCCGCCCATTGCTAAAGCCAAATGCTCGCTCATATTTAAGCTAAAACTTCCCGCTTTGGCCCCTAAAACCTTACTCTGTCCTACTCTTGCGCTCGATGATTCATCGACAATGCATATTTGAACAATTAATTCGCTGCCGCCATTGTCTTCACAGTTGATGTTAACTTTTAAATCTGGTCCGGTACTGAGAGAAATCGATTGGTCGATAAGGCAATTAATCAGCTGCGCCGTACGCACCGAGTCGCCACGTACACGTGATGGTACATTATCACCGTAATTGATTGAAAATTCTTTACCGTTAATTTCTGCTTCAATTTCTTTTTCGTTAAAGCATTCTTCGACCAATTTTGGGAAATTAAATACGGTGTTTTCTAAAACCAATTTTTGCGACTTAATTTTCGAGTAATCAATAACGCTGTTGACTACCTGCAACTGGCGTTCACTGGATTTTTCGGCAATCGATAACAAGTAACGTTGCTTCTCGTTGATGCCGCTTTCGTGAGCAAGAACAGAAAGAGCGCCGACAGTATCGTTAAGTGCAGATCGCAATTCATCACTAAGAGAAACCAGAAATTCGTGATTAACCTGTGCCGCGGCCTGTGAATCGCGTTTTTCTATTTCTAAAGAATCGGCTCGCTGGCGTAACACATAGTTTGCTTCTAGGCGCTCCCAATAAGAGTCGCACATCATCAAGCCTTGATTGCGCAGCATCCAGAATAAAAAGATAACAATAGAACTGTGTAAAACGCCTTCAACGGTGTTGGTCGATAAACTCGCCAAAATAATAGGAACTAAACCAGAGAGAAGATAAACCGTTAGGAAACGACGATACGGTGATAAGACTCCTGTCATGCCGGAGTAAAAAACGATGGTGTACAACCACAAGAAATTGGTTTCGGTATGAAATCCGCTGGTGTAGGTGATTACGGATATGATGATTCCCCACCAAAAGGAACCTAGAATTGAGCCAAAGAAAAAAAGATTACGCCAACGTCCTGGTGCTCTGGGATAAAAAGACTCAAAGCCAAAAACCAAGTAACCCCGAAATATGGTGGTTACCAATAAGCCCGATGCTAAAAAAAATGCGATGCTTGAATTTTCTTTAAAAAAACCACCCAACCACATTGTAAAAGAAAATACCGCCAAAGTGAGCAAAAGACCACGGCGACTGTATTTTGAAATACGAGAGTCGGTCTCGTAAATAAGCTTTCGATCTTTTTGGACTTTTGATTTTGGGGTATAAAATTCGAACATGTTTTTAGTTTACATTACCGAATGGGTATTTGCTTACAGGTTAAGATACTCGACGAGCACAGTTTTAATAACAAAACCCAATAATCCAAGGCCTAGAGCCCCAAACAGAACAAACGTACCAAACTTACCCGCTTTAGATTCTTTGGCTAAATCCCACATGATGAAACCCATGAATAAAATTAACCCACCGATTCCCACATAAAGAGAAATAGTTTCGAACAGCTCTATATCCATGGATACCTCTTACATCTGTGACTTAAACGTATTCATTTTTCGATTTGATGATTATATGTGAAAACCTTTCGTGTTTCTCACATCTTTCTAACCAGAATGTTTATTACAGACCTATTAATTAGGTGTGATTTAGATTAATTCACCACAAAAACTATCAAAAAAAGCGCTTATATAAGAATGATGTATAGAAGTTTTCTCATTGAGATCAACAGCAATTATGAAGAAATTGTTTAACCTAGGCCGCCTGCACGATGGACAACTCAGCAATATGGTTAATACTTAAAAAGCAGCTGGCTACATGCCCCAAAACTGTAGTCAGTCGGGTCTTGTGCCCGGTGTTAAGGATTGTTCCTTAATGTTTCACTCCTAATGGTCTTGGCCCGACGCTCTCCCCCCAGGTCGTCGGGCTTTTTTATGCGCCTAATTCTCCGAGCTTTGAATTATCACCGGTGTTCGCGAACCGATTGATACCATGTCGATGCATTAATAATTTCTCCATCTTCTGAAGATACTGGAGGATAAGGTATACGGTTGTTGTCGCAAAACTCGGCCACTTTGGGATGTGCCCATTGGAAAAATCGTCTTACGCGGTGTTCTTCTGGTAAACGACGGGTGCCAATGATTCCGGCTTTATTGCGTTGAAGTAATGCTTCTTGAAGAATAATCGCAGTGGCGACAGAGACATTCAGTGACTCGACCATACCAATCATTGGGATTTGAATGAGTTGATCACAGAAGCCCTTAGCCTCGGCACTTAAGCCATTTTTTTCAGCACCTAATACCAATGCTGTGGGTTTGGTGTAATCAACATCACGATAATTGACCGAATTTGCACCAAGTCCTGCTGCAACAACTTGATAACCCAATTGCTTAAGTGTTGCTAATGGTTGACAGATGTCTGCGTGAGTTTCTACCTCAACCCATTTATTGCTGCCAGATGCGGTTCCGCGATAATCGCGATAGCCCATTTTGGGTGTCACCATGTGTATTTTATCAATACCCACAGAGTCACAGGTGCGAATGATAGCGGAGAGATTACGACCTTTATGGACTTCATCAGCAACAACGGTTAAATCCGGTTGCCGATTATTCAGAACGGTCAGCAGGGTGTGATAACGCTCTGGCGTCATAGAAACTGCTACTTTACCAACGAATTAAGCTTTTGGATGAGATTGAAAAAGTCGGCTGATCCACTTAACGGCGAGCTGATCGACACCAACGGAAACCGAGGAGCCAAAGCGCTCCATCATGTTTTTCTTGATAACGTAATCAACGGCAATGACATCGCAACTATCAAGATGATCAGTAATGTAAGCATCGCTGGTGCTAAGCTCATCAATTAAACCAATTTCTTTTGCTTGCGAACCGTACCAAACTTCACCGGTAGCAACTTCTGAAATATTCACGCTAGCCCGGTGGCTAGAGACAAAGTCTTTGAATAAAACATGGGTTTTATCTAAATCTTCGAGAAACTTCTCGCGACCTTTATCGGTATTTTCACCAAACATTGTCAAAGTACGTTTGTATTCACCGGCAGTGTACATTTCGAAGTCAACATCGTGTTTTTTTAAAAGTTTATGAAAGTTAGGAAGTTGAGCAACTACACCAATAGAACCAATAATTGAAAAAGGCGCAGCGATAATTTTGTCGGCAACGCACGCCATCATGTAACCGCCACTGGCTGCTACCTTATCAACGGATACGGTAAGTGGAATACCTTTTGAGCGAATTCTATCGAGCTGACTGGATGCCAAACCATAGGAGTGCACCATGCCGCCACCGCTTTCGAGCTTTAACAAAATCTCGTCCTGAGCGGTAGCTACGTGTAATACTGCGGAAACACAATGTTTAAGTTTTTCAACATCGGATGCTTTGATATCACCGTCGAAATCGAGAACAAAAAGGCGTTTTTTAGTGGGTAATTTATCGCCGGCTTTTAGGGCTTTTTTGTTGGATTTTGACTCTGCCTTAAGACGCTTTTGCTCTTCTTTAAATTCGTTTTTTACTTCTTCGGGTGACAATACGGTTGCTCGAATGGTTTCGAACATATCTTTGTATTGATCGTTAAGATTAGTGGTTTCAATTCTGCCTTTTGTGTGCGATTTATTTTTGCCGGTGAGCGATGCAACAATGGCAACAGCTACGATAACAACAATAGCGACTGTCACAATTTTCGCTATAAATAATCCATAATAAAAAAGAAATTCCAAAATAGTCTTCTCCGACCTAATTCCAAGAGTTTATTGCATTTTCTGCGGCATTATTAAACGGCCGCGCTACTAATCCGGTATGACTTAAAGAGACTTCGTACAATGCTCCATCAGCCATAGGCAAATAGGTTGCGCTTCCGTAGGTGGCATCAACACCGATGGCGTTCAAACTCAGACGCTTACACCACTGCCAAACATCAATGGTGTAATTACTTTCATATATAGGATACACGGATCGAGGTTCGGTTTGTTCTTGTTCCCAAGAGTAGTAGCGGCCACTTATGCGCTCTAGTTTAAAGGCAGGCTTAACACCAAGTGCGGCCAAAAACCCTGGCCACTTTATGATTTTTGCGTCTAATTGCCATTGATCGCCGTTAATATCAAAGTTCATTTCTTGACCTTCGGTGGTCAGTAGACGAGCTTGAAACTTCTGACTTTCGAGCTGACGAAACTCCAGGGTACCAACCGACTTTTCTGCAATAACCTGTTTGTAACTGAAAAAATCTAAGCCAACTAATGCGATAACTATGGCCAAGCCCAAAGCAGTTAAACCGATGGTGCCTTTTATCCAGCCCATAAGCCAACTGGTTTTAAACAAATAACGTAACGATAAAAATGCTACGAACAGTGCCAGACCAACTAGGATTATGGTTAATAATGTATAGAACATAGTAAGTCCATCAACGTTGTCTTTGAACAAGAAATTCGATCATTTGCCCAGCAATAGAAGTCTTAGGTGGTGTAACCGGCAATTGTTTTAACGAAAACCATTTAGCATCAATGATTTCGTCGCCATCAATGATAATTTCACCACCATTGTAGCGAGCAAAAAAACCAATCATTAATTGATTAGGAAATGGCCACGGTTGACTGCTGAAGTATTGTAACTCATCAACATCAACGCCAACCTCTTCTTTAATTTCACGCCGTGCAGCTTGCTCTAAGGTTTCACCGGACTCCACAAAACCGGCAATACAGCTATACATGTCTGATATGTATTTACCGTGTTTCGCGAGAAGAACTTCGTCATTATTTTTATGTATAAGTACAATAACGCAAGGCTGAATACGCGGGTACCAAAATCGTTTACAGCGGGAACACATTAGGGCGGGCTCTGTGGTGTGTGAGCGAGTTTTACCTGCACAAACTCCACAATATCGATGATCTTCTAGCCAATGGTACAGCTGTATTGCGCGTGACAATAAATAAAACTGTTCGCTGAATTCTTCGACAATTAACGAACGAAGTGTTAGCCAATTGAGAGCATTCTCAGAAGTGTTGTAATGATCAAGCAGCGATTTAGCAACCTTCTTGGAAAAGGCAACTAAACGAACTTCAAAATCGTCGCTACGGTTGACCAGCACGGATTGATCAATAGCAACCGTTAGAGATTGTGTAGTCACAATACCCTGCCCAACCGCAGTGTTTAGAGCATCTTCAATTTCTAATCGGCCAAACAGTACATCGCCAGGAGACTTTGCTAACACTTGCGCGTCACAAACCAGCAAATAATGAACGCTGTTGATTTGTGTTTTTTCTAACGGGCTCAAACTCACCAATCCTTTTTAACTGGCTAAGCCCAAAGAGGCCAAGCTTTCTTCAGCAATTTGCAAAATGCTGTCGTCGGTATTTTTATCAGACTGCAAAGCAGAAACATAGTATTCGAGACTGATGACACAATCGGCAAATGGCTCCAACAATTGCTGCAACACAGCAGGATGCTCGCCAGACATTAATTCAACTTCAACAAATCGATCACACAACTCGAGTACTTTTGCACAGCGAGTACGATGCATTAATGTCATACCGCCACGAATACTTTGAAGCGTTTTGCTGACATTGCGAATGTGGCCTTGATCGAATCCGGATTCGGCGAATGAACTCAGCGCTCGTTTAATAAGCACTAAACCGTTTTCAGCCTCTTGGAGGACGATTTTTTCGGCTTCGGCATATTGATTATCAGCGATGGTTAATTCGGAATCGACGGATTGATAACCCGCTTGCATTTTGTACTGCGAAACGAAATTCTCTACGCCCAATAAGGCATGAGCAACTTCTGAAAGCGCATGAATATCAAGACCTGTGGAGTCGTCTTTTAAAGTCTCGATAATTTTTGCCTGTTGCTTTAAGACAATACTCGGTTGCCCCAAGCCTACCACAGAAAGAATTTCTGCAAGCTTGGCGAGTTGCTCAACTAGCTGGTCAAATTCGTCGGTTGAATGAGAGCTGGCGCTGTTTTCTAAAATGTTTTTGGCAATGGCGATTTCTTCTTCAAATACGGCAATGACCGACTGAATGGTTTTTGCACTGGGCCCTCTGAGTAATTCTGCTTCGCGGGCCAATTGTTCGTCGTCGTAACCTAATCGAGTACAACCAAACTGTTCTAAAAATAGATCAACGTTTTTGGTTTGATCGCCATGCTTGCCAATCGCAGCCCAATATACAAGCTCTTTGGTCAAGGCAATTGGCACATTGGTCTTAACACCTTGAATATCAAATTTAACGAGTTGTTTGATCTGTTTTTCTACTTCCATTAATAGACGCTTGCGGTACTTAGATAAAGGCAAGGAACTATTAATGGCGGCATCGACGGCAAACTGTATGGAAAGCCAAAATGCAGCTATAGGTTTATGGGCATATATGCTCGATAAACGCTCTGCGGCGTTGTACATAATTTTCAGTGGTGCTTTTTGCGGTTTACCTTGCAAGATCGCCAATAATCCGACTTGGAACATGTGTCGAATACGTCCTACCAACGATGGATAATCTTGTTTTTCAACTGTACTTGATCGTAACCAACTAAAACTGCTCACATCTTTAGTAAAACGTTTAATGGAGAAAAAAAAGCTATCTGGAAGTGCTGCTTGATTGGAGATTTTTCTCAAATCATTAATAAACGGCAGCAATATTTCTGGGTGATATAGCTTGGTATTTTCTAAAAACTCTAAGTAACGAGGAAGTGTGAAAAACGCCGTTGTGATTGCTTGCAAATCATCGTCATCTAAGCTGTGCTCACCGGGAGTAATTTCTTGGGCCACAGAGAGCAAAGATTGAGCGAGCAGCTGTGGACCTTTTAGCTGTAATAGGTCTAAGGTGCCCGATATTTGATGTAAGCCTTCGACACAGGCTTGTAAACTCTCAGCATCGGCCGTATTTTCGAAAAAATCTTCAAGTTTTTTGGCAGATTGCTCGATAGTAGAGACAAGCTCTTCTCTAACTACCTTTAAAGAGCTGATTGAATTTGCCGGTAATTGATTTTCCACGAAACGATACCTTAACTATTTGTAGGGCTTTAATCTTGAGCCACGTAGGGATCAAACCTAACGTTGTTTGAGTTAAATCTTTGTTATCTCAATAACTTTAAGCAAAGTCTGACATAAATTTTCGAAAATATGTGTGGCATAAACGACGAATAGACGAAAACCTATCGACAATGTCACTTAAAATAATCAATTGCGATCGTAATTTGCTCGCAGGTATCAAGATTGCTTTCAAGATTGCATTAGTGACTTGTCGTAACGACTACAATAAACATACCTGAATAATAATTTTGTTAGCATCTATAGCCATTAAGCCAATGATTTTGGTTATAATTCATCGAAGGATCAAGATAAGATCCATACAAGTGGCATTGCCTTAATCGCCTAAGCATATACTTAAGCCATTGAAGTTGTCACTTTAAGATTAGTCGAAATGTAATTGAATTAGCTCTATTTTTTATAACTACAATAACGTGAATTGCACACGTAAAGGCTCAACTATCGAGATTTGTTTCCGGTTAGTTGGTTTTCATCATTTCACGGTTACAACTCCTGCAACTCGTACCGATGATTTTTTAAATTTAATAACTTTTTTTAAGTAAGGAAGCAGGCATGGAATTAACGCTATCCCAGGCATTTGGGAAAAACTTTCTTGGCTCGTCACCGATCTGGTACAAGCAGGCAATCATTGCTTTTTTGATTCTTAATCCATTAGTTTATTTTTTCGGCGGAGAATCCAGTGCGTTTATATGCGGCTGGTTATTGATCGCCGAGTTCATTTTCACTCTTGCAATGGCACTCAAGTGCTATCCCCTGCAACCGGGCGGCTTGCTCGCTCTCGAAGCTGTTGCGCTCGGACTAACCGACGCTCATTCCGTCTATCATGAAGTTTCTGCGAACTTACAAGTGATCTTGCTCTTGGTCTTTATGGTCGCGGGCATTTACTTCATGAAAAACCTACTGCTGTTTTTGTTCACAAAAATTCTGATTACCGTACGCTCAAAACTGGGCCTATCGCTGCTCTTTTTGTTGTCGTCAGCGTTTCTTTCAGCCTTTTTGGATGCGTTAACCGTAACCGCGGTACTTATCAGCGTTGTGGTTGGGTTTTACTCGGTCTACCACAAAGTGGCCTCTGGTAAACAAATTACACACACAGACGATCACGACCACGGCGATGACGCCACCATTGTGGATATTCACAGAGAAGATTTAGAGAGCTTCCGGTCTTTTTTACGCAGTTTAATTATGCACGGTGCCATTGGTACGGCATTAGGCGGCGTATGTACCTTGGTGGGAGAGCCACAAAACCTGTTAATTGCTGATGTAGCTGGTTGGGATTTTGCTACCTTCGCTCTTAAAATGGCGCCGGTAACTGCACCGTGTTTTGTTTTAGGTGTGTTAACTTGCGTGTTTTTAGAGAAGACCTCTATTTTGGGTTATGGCGGGAAACTTCCTGATCCAGTGCGAACAATTCTGGAAGATTTCGAGTTAAACGAAAGTAAAAAACGCAAGACCAAAGAAATTGCCGCATTAATTATTCAAGGTATTACCGCGATCTTTTTGATTGTTGCTTTGGCGATGCATTTAGCAGAAGTGGGGATTATCGGTTTAACTGTAATTGTACTGATTACCGCCTTCACAGGTATTACCGATGAACACCAAATTGGTCACGCCTTTGAAGAAGCCCTGCCATTTACAGCTTTATTGGTAGTTTTCTTTTCAGTGGTTGCCGTTATTCATGATCAACATCTGTTTTCACCCATCACTCACGCAGTCTTAAAGTTAGATGCCGATGTACAGGGACCCATGTTCTTTGTTGCCAACGGTATTCTGTCGATGATCAGTGATAATGTGTTTGTAGCGACTGTTTATATTAATGAAGTAAAAGCCGCATTGGATAACACAGATCCGAGCCAAATCACGATCACACGGGAACAATTTGATAAGCTTGCCGTGGCAATTAATACAGGTACAAACCTACCCAGTGTTGCCACACCCAATGGACAAGCAGCGTTCCTATTTTTATTGACCTCGGCGCTTGCTCCGCTGATTCGATTATCTTACGGGCGCATGGTAGTCATGGCGTTGCCCTACACCATTGTACTGTCGATTGCTGGTGTACTTTGTGTTGCTTATCTTTTGTAGCAAACTTTTGCAGAAGATTCTTGTAGGAGACTCTTGTAGGAGACTCTAACTAGCTCCCGCAAAATTTAATTGGAAGACAGAAATAAAAAAGCCCAACCAATGTTGGGCTTTTTTTGAGCTGAAAACTTGTATATTAGGTTCTCATGCGCTTAACACGGTTAATTCCGTTAAGAGCCGCCTGACGATAGGCCTCAGCCATGGTTGGGTAGTTAAACGTCGTTGAAACAAAGTAGTGAATGTTATTAGCATCACCTTTTTGTTTCATAATAGCTTGGCCAATGTGAATAATCTCGGAAGCTTCCGCTCCAAAGCAGTGGATACCAAGAATTTCGTAGGTATCTATGTGGAAGAGTATTTTCAACATACCCACATCTTCACCGGAAATTTGGCCCCGCGCGACGTGTTTAAAAAACGCTCGACCTACTTCGTAAGGGATTCGCTGCGCGGTTAATTCACGCTCGGTTTTACCTAATGAGCTGATTTCAGGTAAGGTGTAAATACCGGTTGGAACCTCAGTTGCGTAATCGGCACTTTCGCCCAACATAATTTTCGCAACCGCTCGACCTTGATCGAAAGACGCACTGGCGAGGCTTGGCCAACCGATAACGTCACCGACCGCGTAAATATTGTCGGCTTCGGTTCTGTAATCTTCATCTACGGTAAGTTGACCACGGTGATCCGCACTTAGCTCTACAGACTCAAGATTCAATAGATCGGTGTTACCAGTACGACCGTTACACCACAACAGCGCATCAGCACGTAATCGCTTGCCTGATTTCAGCGTCAGCGTTACACCGTCATCATCAGCTTTCACGCCCGCGTATTCTTCGTTATGACGTACCATAACCCCACCATCACGCAGATGATAACTAAGGGCATCGGATATTTCGTCATCCAAAAATGAGAGCAGTCTGTCACGGCTGTTGATTAGATCTACTTTTATACCCATACCCACAAAGATAGAGGCGTATTCACAACCAATCACACCCGCACCGTAAATAATTAAACTGATCGGCGAGTGTTTCATCTCAAGAACAGTGTCACTGTCGTAGATGCGTGGATGATCAAAATCAACGTCGGCTGGACGGTAAGGACGCGAGCCAGTACCGATAATAAATTTCTCAGCGGTGAATGTTTCTGTGACACCGTCTTGCAGCTTAACTTGAATGGTATGTTTGTCTATAAAATGGGCGATACCGGTAAACAGTTGAATTCGATTACGTGCATAGTGTGATGCATGCATTTCAACTTGCTTTGGGATTACGCGGTTCGCGGCTTGTAGCACTTGTGGATAGGTTAATGTCTTGTGCTCACCGATTGTTCTAAACAACGGATCGTGGTTAAAACGAATCAATTGCTTAACAACATGTCGCAACGATTTTGAAGGAATGGTGCCTTTATGAGCACAGTTACCACCAACCATAGAACGCGCTTCAATCATCGCCACGCGTTTGCCGTTTTTGGCCAAAGAAATAGCCGCGGACTCTCCTCCTGGTCCGGAGCCTATTACAATTACATCAAAGTTATAGTCACTCATAGTGATACAAAACTGCCCCTGTATTGAGTCTAACTAGGTTTATCGTTGGAGTACGGCAGTTTTTTGAGTCGATAGTAATCGAAAACCGAGTGGTCGAGTTAACAGCACACCTTGATTAGTCTCCAATACGGCTACTGATCCCTCAACTGCCTTTTAACTCGAGTTTAGAGTCGATAACACTGTTCACGGCTTTGAAAGGACAAAACCTGTTGTATTAAGCTCTCAAATTTTTATAGTTTTGTCGGATTATTTTTTTACTTCGTAGGCAAGATCTGTTTTAGCGACAGTGCCATTTTTACGCTCTTCACACTTACTTTCGTCGCCGCCACAAAAATCACAAACGTAATCTTTTTCGCCCAAAGCAGCGCCAATACCGCCACAAGAGCCAGTAATGGGTTTTCTACCCATAATTACACCAACTGACATTGCTGCAACTACAGTTAGTAGAACGAGTAACGTTACAAGAAAAGTCATGGTATTACCTTTCAGTTCATATATTGTTCAAATGTTTCGGAAGGATATTCCGCAAACTTGTCGTGTTCACGCACAATAAAAAAACAAGGAATCTGATTGTCATTACACACTTTAATAGACTTCTCATAACCCAAAACATTCAAACCAGTTGCCAGAGCATCTGCCATTGCACTGGATTTATGTAACACGGTTATAGATGCCAGATTGTGAGTAATGGGCTTACCTGTACGTGGATCTATTGTGTGAGAATAACGAACTCCGTCATCGTCGAAGTAGTTTCTATAATCTCCAGAAGTAGCCATGGCAAGATCTTCTACCTCGATGGCTTGTGCTGGATCGTTTCTGCCGAGAGTAGGAGCTTCAATACCAATACGCCAGCGAGAGCCGCGATTATTGTGGCCCTTCACACGGATCTCACCACCAATTTCTACGAGATAATTTTCAACTCCGAGCATTTCCAGATAATTCGCTACCTTGTCGACAGCGTAACCTTTCGCCACAGATGACAAATCAACGCTTACATCAGAATTGCGAGTTGCGGTGGAGTTTGTGGCGTCCAAAAGTATTTTTTCGAAACCGACCTTAGCCAGTGCATCACTAATTTCTAGATCACTGGGCACTTCTCTGCGGTTATCAGGGCCAAAGCCCCAAATATTTACTAACGGTGCCACTGTGACATCGAATGCGCCGTGTGTTAACTGATAGACATCAGAGCTTACCTGCAAGATCTCTGTTAATTCTGAAGAGAGAACCACCGGTTCGCCAATGGGCGAGCGGTTAAAACGCATAAGTTCAGAGTCTTTAATATAGGTAGATGCGGCTTGATTGATGTCGCCAAGCAAGTTCATGATTTTCATTGCCACTGTATTAGGGTCAGTCGACAACTCATCATCAATAATGGTGATGTTGTATGTCGTACCCATGGTAGGGCCAGACAAATACAGCGGAACATTCGAATCCGAACACGCAGAAATAAAACCAACTAATACGAAACAAAGTAGGGCCCGATAAACGAGCCCCACTCCATGATTCGAACTTGTCTGCTTAACCACCGAAGTCGTCAAGAAGAATGTTCTCATCCTCTACTCCAAGATTTTTCAGCATGGAGATCACAGCAGCGTTCATCACTGGAGGTCCACACATGTAGTACTCACAGTCTTCTGGTGCTGGGTGATCTTTCAAATAGTTTTCATACAACACATTATGGATGAAGCCTGTAAGACCAGTCCAATTATCTTCTGGTTGAGGATCTGAAAGAGCGATGTGCCAATCAAAATTCTCGTTCTCAGAAGCTAAAGTGTTGTAATCATCTTCATAGAAAAGTTCTCGAAGTGATCGAGCACCGTACCAGAAAGAAATCTTACGTTTAGAGTTCAATCGGCGTAGCTGATCGAAGATATGGGAGCGCATAGGCGCCATACCTGCACCACCACCGATAAATACCATTTCGTTATCGGTATCTTTCGCGAAGAATTCACCGAATGGTCCGAATACAGTAATTTTGTCGCCTGGCTTCAAGCTAAATACGTATGAAGACATTTGACCCGGTGGAATACCTTGAGAGCCAGGAGGTGGAGTTGCAATACGGATATTGAACTTCACTACGCCTTTTTCTTCAGGATAGTTGGCCATCGAGTAAGCACGAATGATCGGCTCATTAACTTTCGATTCGATGTTAAAGAAGCCAAAGCGCTCCCAGTCACCACGATATTGCTCTTCGATGTCAAAGTCAGAGTATTTAACGTGATGAGGTGGCGCTTCTAACTGCACATAACCACCAGCACGGAAGTCTACGTTTTCACCCTCAGGAAGACGAAGAGTCAATTCTTTAATGAAGGTAGCAACGTTCGGGTTAGATTCAACGGTACATTCCCATTGCTTAACGCCAAATACGTCTTCTTCAACGTGAATTTCCATGTCTTGCTTAACAGGAACCTGACAAGACAAACGCCAGCCTTCACGAGCTTGACGCTTATTAAAATGCGCAGCTTCCGTTGGCAGCATTGAGCCGCCACCGCTGTTAACCACACATTTACACTGTGCGCAGCTACCACCGCCACCACAAGCAGAAGGTAAGAACATTCCACTTTCGGCTAGAGTTTGTAGCAATTTACCGCCCGCTGGAACGGTAAGAGTTTTCTCACCGTTCACAACAATGTTCACATCTCCAGTACTTACAAGCTTGGAGCGTGCGCTAAGAATGACTACCACCAACACCAATACGATGGCGGTAAACATTCCTACACCAATTACGATTTCCATGCTCTACCTCACTTATAGATCGATGCCGCCGAAGGACATGAAGCCTAAAGACATCAAACCTACAGTAATGAAGGTGATGCCAAGACCTTGCAGTCCTGCTGGCACGTCGCTGTATTTAAGTTTCTCGCGAATAGCAGCAAGTACGGCAATAGCTAGAGCCCAGCCAATACCAGCGCCAATTCCGAAAACGGTACTTTCTGCAAAGTTATAATCGCGCTCAACCATGAACAATGAAGCACCCATGATGGCGCAGTTCACAGTGATCAAAGGAAGGAAAACACCAAGGGCGTTGTATAGTGCAGGAACATACTTGTCCAACACCATTTCCAATATCTGCACAAGCGCTGCAATTACACCAATGTAAGAAATTAAGCCTAAGAAGCTTAAATCTACATTAGGTAAGCCAGCCCATGCCAAAGCACCGTCAGCAAGAAGGTAGGTATAAAGTAAGTTGTTGATTGGCACAGTTAAGCCCAACACCACAACCACCGCAACACCAAGACCGATGGCAGCATCAACCTTTTTGGATACGGCCATGAAAGTACACATACCCAAGAAAAAGGTTAACGCCATATTGTCGATAAAGATCGAACGAACAAATAAGCTTAAGTAATATTCCATGACTACACCTCTTTAGGCTTAGTATTCGCCGCGATCTTGAATTCCGCTTCTTCGGCTTGTTTAGGTTTCCACGAACGTAGACCCCAAATAATTAAGCCGATTAGGAAGAATGCACTTGGCGGAAGCAACATCAAACCGTTAGAAACATACCAACCACCATCGGTAGTTAATGACAATATTTCTACACCGAATAATTTACCTGAGCCTAGCAGTTCACGAATGAATGCCAAGGTTAAAAGCAATACGCTATAGCCTAAACCGTTACCAATACCGTCTAAGAAACTTGGAATTGGTGGGTTTTTCATCGCGTAAGCTTCGGCACGCCCCATTACGATACAGTTGGTGATAATCAAGCCCACGAATACCGATAGCTGCTTACTGATATCGTAAGCAACGGCTTTTAGGATTTGGTCTACCACGATTACCAGAGACGCAATGATGGTCATTTGCGCGATGATGCGAATACTGCCTGGAATGAAGTTACGCACCGCAGCAACGAAGAAGTTTGAGAAAGCGGTTACCAAAGTCAGTGCAATACACATAACAATGGTTACTTTCAAACTACTGGTTACCGCCAAAGCAGAACAAATACCCAAAATTTGTAACGCAATGGGGTTGTTCTCAAAGACGGGTTTAAAGAGTAACTCTTTTACCTTCATGATTAGGCCTCCCCTTCTTTAAGGTTGGTTAAAAACTTACCAAAACCTTCATCACTCAACCAAAAACGAACTAGGTTGCTGACACCTCGGCTGGTCAAAGTAGCACCAGACAAGCCATCAATTTGATGAGCAGCAGAATCAGCAGCTTTACCCTTGATTACGCGAACAGCAACGTCACCACTGTTGTCGAACATTTCTTTGCCAATCCAACCGGCTTTCCAAGCTGGATTATCAACTTCACCACCGAGTCCTGGAGTTTCACCATGCTCGTAGAAGCCGATACCGGCAACCGTGTTCATATCAGATTCCAAAGCAAGGAAGCCGTATAACGTTGACCAAAGACCGTAACCTCGGATTGGAAGAATCACCTTATCAACATTGCCGTCTTTCTCAACAATGTAAACTTCAGAGCGATTTTCAAGACGCGAAATTTTCGCCAGGTCTTCTTCGGTACTTAACTCACGAGATTGAGATGGATCTTTTGCGGCTGCCACAGGATCGTATGAGTCTGGATCGCCATCGGTGAACTTGCCAGTTTCTAATTGAACAATACGTGTATTGATCTGAGAAAACTGCTCTTCAACAGATTTAGAAGTATCAAGTAAACCTGCTGCCGCAAGAATATTGCGTTTAAAGTCTAATTCTTTGTTAGCAACCTGAGCCGGTTTCAGCATAACTGCTGCCGCAGAAACAATAACGGAGCAAACAATACAAAGAACCAAGGCGACTGTAATAGTGCCAGCTGTAGAGTCTTTATTAGCCACGAGCTAATCTCCTCTTAACATTGCTCTGAACAACGAAATGGTCGATCAATGGAGCAAATAGGTTCGCAAAGAGAATTGCCAACATCATACCTTCAGGGAATGCAGGGTTCACAACGCGAATCACTACCACCATGAAACCAATCAACGCGCCGAAATACCATTTGCCTGTACTGGTCATAGAAGCAGAAACCGGATCGGTAGCCATGAAGACCATACCAAACGCGAAACCACCAAGAACCAAGTGCCAGTACCAAGGTACAGAGAACATTGGGTTAGTATCAGAATCGATGAAGTTAAATAAGGTAGAGGTCGCAACCATACCCAACATAACGCCGGCCATGATTCTCCAAGAAGCAATTTTGGTTAGCAGCAATACTGCACCGCCAATAAAAATTGCCAAGGTAGAAACTTCACCCATCGAACCTTGCATATGACCAATGAAAGCGTCATTCCAAGTTAGAGATAGAGAAGTTTGCATAGCCTCTAAACCATCAACAGCCGCTACCGAAAGCGCAGTCGCACCTGTAAAGCCGTCTACCGCAGTCCAAACTGAATCACCCGACATAAACGCAGGGTAAGCGAAGAATAGAAATGCACGGCCAGACAATGCTGGGTTGAGGAAGTTTTTGCCGGTACCACCAAATACTTCTTTACCGATAACCACACCGAAGGAAATACCCAGCGCAGCCAACCAAAGAGGTAGGGTTGGAGGACAAACTAATGCAAAAAGAATGGAAGTTACAAAGAAACCTTCGTTAACTTCGTGGCCACGTTTCATGGCGAAAAGTACTTCCCAAAAACCACCAACAACGAACGTTACTGCGTAAATGGGTAAAAAGTACAAAGCGCCGTGCCAAATACAATTAAGCACACTGCTGGCGTCAAACGTTCCAATAAAAGCATCGCGCCAGTTACCAATTTCGGTAAGGCCCATAGTTGCCATAGTGGTGTTTGCTTGCCAACCGATGTTGTACATTCCGTAAAAAACTGCTGGGAAGGTACACATCCACACAGTAATCATGATGCGCTTAAGGTCAACGCCATCACGAACGTGTGAAGTTGTCTTAGTTACAGAACCTGGACGATAGAAGATGGTATCAACTGCTTCGAACAGTGCATACCAGCCTGCCCATTTTCCACCTTTGTGGAAATTAGGCTCTATGCCATCTAAAAATTTGCGTAATGACATCAGATTAACCCTCCATCTCAATACGAGTTAAGTTGTCGCGAAGAATCGGGCCATACTCGTATTTGCCAGGGCAAACAAAGGTACAAAGAGCTAAGTCTTCTTCATCCAACTCTAAACAACCGAGTTTTTGAGCGGTATCTGTGTCACCTACGATCAAAGAACGTAATAAATGAGTCGGAAGCACATCAAGTGGCATGACTCTTTCATAGTTACCCACAGGAACCATTGCCCTTTCACTACCAGCGGTCGTGGTATCGAAGTCGAACTTTTTGCCCGAGAACAACTTCGAAATATAAATTCCCATTACCGAGAAGTAATCAAACCCAGGACGCAAGTAATGAACGGGTGGACGATCATCCCCTTCTGCCAACAGAGAAACCTGCAAATGGTAACGCCCAAGGTACGCCAATGGGCCGATCGCTGTACGTCCGCCAAAAACAGAGCCGCTGATAATACGAACTTTGGCTTTGCTGTATTCGCCAGCACACAACTCTTGCAAGTTGGCGCCAAGACGAGTTTTGATCAAACGAGGCTTTTCAACAACTGGACCACCAAGAGCAATCACGCGATCGGTAAAAACTTTACCAGTGGTAAAGAGCTTGCCAATTGCAACAACGTCTTGGTAATTAACCGTCCAAACGGTCTTCTTAACTGATACAGGGTCAAGGAAGTGAATGTGTGTTCCCGCATTACCCGCTGGGTGAATGCCAGAAAACTCTTCAACTTTAACTTGGCTATTGGTACCAGTAAAAACATCGGCGCCAGCTGCTTTACAAACAAACAGAGTACCTTCAGTCAGTTTGGACAAAACGCTCAAACCGTCGGCAAAGTCTTGTTTGTACTCTTGCAAAACTACTGCTGGATCTGCTGCCAATGGATTGGTGTCCATGACATTAATGAAAATAGAATTCGGTTTCGAATCTACGGAAGGAACTTTGCTATAAGGACGTGTACGAAGAACAGTCCAGACGCCAGATTCAATGAGCGTAGAACGAACTTGTTCTTCGGTCAAAGACGCCAACTGGTCACTGGAAAATGACTCGAACGACTCACTGTCGTCACCATCTATATCAATTACGACGGATTGGAATACTCGCTTAGCACCGCGGTTAATAGCCGCTACAGTGCCCGAGGCAGGAGAGGTGTAACGAACACCTTCAGATTTCTTATCGGTGAATAATAATTGACCGACTTTAACCTTGTCACCCACTTGGACCGCCATGGTAGGCTTCATACCATGATAATCCGATCCGATTACAGCTACGGAAGTTACTCGCGATGAGCTGTCAACGATCTGCTGGGGTGCCCCTGTAATGGGTAATTCCAATCCCTTACGGATCTTTATCATACACCTTGCCTAATCACTAGTTGAACAGTGGACAGCTACCAATGTGTGCCTTTAGCAAACTAAAGACTTGGTTTGCTGCATGCTTCTTTGTTGAGGTTGCCATTTATAAAATCTATTAAAGACATTCAAGTTAAAGCTTTTCAGCTACCAGATGTCAATAAGTAAAAAGATCAATAGCAATGTTTATCGAGAAATGCTCAAAGGCAAATCTGCTTTTACCAGCACCCAGCAAAACTTATGCAATAAAAGAGCACCTGTAACGCCAATGTGGCTGGTTAGGTTAAATTGAGAACCCAACGGACACGATAAACCCGTACCGTCACCAAAAAATCCGCGCAATTATAGGATCGTATGGTTTTTCTTTCCAGCGTGGCGCGTAGTTTTTTATGAGAGCTTTGAAGAAAACTATTGTAAAGTCAAAAACTTAGCTCGATATTTCGACAACTAATAAAAACTTACAGGTGAGGTATTAGGCGTTATATGAACAAGAAAGGCATATGACATCCAGCATTATCAGGGGTTTACCCTAATAATGCTGAAGAATAAGGACTGGAATAATCAAGCTCGGCTAATTAGTTAGCGGGATAACTCAAGTACTCAGCACCTGCAACTTTTTCTAGGCAGCGAACAACTTGGCAGCTATAACCAAACTCGTTGTCATACCACAAGTAAAGTACTGCACTTTTGCCATCAACGATCGTTGCTTTAGCATCGAACACACATGCATGGCGAGAACCCACAAAATCACTCGATACTACCTCTGGAGAGTTGGTGTAATCGATTTGCTGAGCCATCGGGGAATGCAATGCGATATTGCGCATGTATTCGTTGATTTCTTCAACTGTGGTTTCTTGTCCCAACTGTAGATTCAATATAGCCATAGAAACGTTAGGCGTAGGAACTCGAATCGCATTACCGGTTAACTTACCTTTCAATTCTGGCAAAGCCTTAGCAACTGCTTTAGCTGCGCCGGTCTCAGTGATAACCATGTTCAAAGACGCTGCTCGACCGCGACGCTCACCCTTGTGATAGTTGTCGATCAAGTTTTGGTCATTCGTGTAAGAATGAACTGTTTCAACGTGACCATGAATAATGCCGTATTTCTCGTTAAGAGCTTTAAGCACAGGAACAATTGCGTTGGTAGTACAAGACGCAGCAGAAATAATCTTATCGTCTGGAGTGATATCGTTATGATTAATGCCGTAAACGATATTTTTTAGATCGCCTTTACCAGGAGCGGTTAACAACACTTTTGCAACGCCGTTGCTCTTAAGATGCTGGCTAAGACCATCTTCATCACGCCAAACACCTGTGTTATCAACGATTAGCGCATTGTTGATACCATAATCGGTGTAATCAATCGTAGCAGGGTTGTCGGCATAGATAACGCGAACTTCGTTACCATTAACAACGAGGGTATTGGTATCTTCATCGATGCGAATGGTACCTTTGAAAGAACCATGCACGGAATCACGACGCAGCAAGCTAGCACGCTTGACTAGATCGTTTTCAGCCTTACCTTTACGAACAACGATTGCGCGCAAACGCAAAGATTCGCCACTACCCGCTTTCTCAACCAATAGACGAGCAACCAAACGGCCAATTCGACCAAAACCGTATAAAACGACATCTTGCGGCTCACTCAGAGGCGCATCACCACCAACAAAGTCAGCTAACTCTTCGGCAACAAACTTATCTGCATCAATTGGCTCACCGCTCGTCATTGCTTTTACGGTTAATTTACCCAGATCAATGCGCGACGCGCTTAGATTAAGTTTTGCAAGAGCTTCAAGAATTGGGAAAGACTCAAACTCTGATAATTCGTTGTCTTCAACCTGGCGAACGAAACGGTGCGCCTTCATAATATCGATAACAGATCGGTTGATCAGCGGTTTTCCGTACATGCTGATGACGACGTTTTTCTCTCTGTACAAGGTCCCAATCGTTGGGATCATAGATTCGGCTAGAGCTTCTCGTTGTTTCCAGTCCTTGAAATAGTCATCCGGCTTTGGTCGATTCACGTGAGTACACCTTCCTGAAATTAGCTTGATGTGGCACAGGCGAGCCTGTGTTGCCCATTTGGGCGGCGATATTATCCAGACATATCTACTGGTTCGCAACAATGTGACTTTTTAAAGCGTGTAAATTTATGCAGCATTGACGTCGTCAACTGGAAACTTTGCGAACAAAAAACACGGTAATTCCAAATATTACGTCTTAAGGTGTACGCATTTACGAAACCAAACGCTACAATTGCGCGCATTTTGTCAAATGCCCGAATTTATTTATGTTTTCTGTTCTGAATCCGCCTAAATACGAAAAAAACCAGTCGCTATGGAGCAACCTGACTCCATCGGCCTTCGCACTCAGTTTAGTGGCTTATGCCAGTCGTGAACCGGGCAAGTACATCATCCTAACACCCGACACCACCTCCGCCGCCCTGCTAGAGCAAGACATTAAAAGCTTCGGCACGTCAAATCCAGACTGCCCGGCGATAATCCATTTTCCAGATTGGGAAACACTGCCCTACGATCACTTCTCTCCAAACGCCGATATTATTTCTGAACGTTTGGAAGCTTTGTACACCATAGGAACCTCAAAAGCCGTTATCGTTATTTTGCCTATTACTTCGCTAATGACGAAACTAAGCCCCAAAGGATTTCTCGAAGGCCGCAGCCTCATCATCGAACCAGGTATGGATTTGGATGTAGACGCTTGTCGCTTGCGATTGGATAGCGCCGGATACAGGCGAGTCGATACCGTACTAGAACACGGTGAGTACGCTATTCGCGGCTCCATCGTTGATATTTTTGCAATGGGTGAAGACGAGCCCTTTCGAATCGACCTCTTCGACTCCGAAATCGACAGCATCCGCACCTTCGATCCCGCAACGCAAATCACCGTAGAAAACGTAAATCACCTTAAGCTGCTACCTGCGCACGAATTTCCTCTCGACGCAGATGGCATTAAACTGTTTCGCGATCACTGGCACACTCGCTTTGATGTCGATCACAAGAAATGCCCAATTTACCAAGATGTTTGCGATGGCATATCGCCACCGGGCATTGAATATTACATCTCGTTATTTTTTGAGGAAATGGGCAGCTTTTTAGATTATTTCGACGAAAATAGCCACATATTCACTTTGGGAGATATTGCCAAATCGGCTCAAGCGTTTTGGCAAGAGATCAGCAGTCGTTATGAAAACTTAAACGTCGACCCTACCCGGCCTCTACTAAAACCAACGTCCATATACAGCACCGTTGAAGAAGTTTTTGCCGCGCTCAAGCGCTTCCCAACCATCGGCGTTAATCAGAGTGCTAAATCTTTAGAAGCCAACACCAAACCAGTGTTAAACATCGCCATCAATCATCAGCTTGAAGATCCGTATGGCAATCTAAAAATTGCGATAAACAACTCGCCTGGACGATTTATATTTTGCGCAGACACCTCAGGAAGACGAGAAATTCTGAGTGAACAGCTGCAAAAAGCAGGTATAAAGCCCAAATTGGTTACGTCGTTTTGGGAGTTTTTGCACGCCAAAGCAGACGTCGCAATTGCGCTTTGCCCAATACTTTCTGGATTCGAACTGACCGATGACTCGGGAACGATAATCACACTCATCGGTGAGTCCGATCTCTACGGATCAAGAGTTGCCGCCACGCGTCGCCGTAAAAAATCCGTCGACGCCACCGAACAAGTCATCAAGCACTTAACCGAACTAGCCATTGATGCCCCTGTGGTTCACATTGATCACGGCGTTGGCCGATACCGCGGCTTACAATTGATTGAGACGGATGGACAGGCCAACGAGTTTTTAACGCTGGAATACGCCGATGAGGCAAAACTCTATGTTCCCGTTGCCAACTTGCATCTCATCAGCCGCTACAGCGGCGCCGATCCAGATTTAGCGCCCTTACATCGGCTAGGTACCGATACCTGGAGCAAAGCCAAACATAAGGCCGCTGAAAAAGTACGCGACGCGGCAGCTGAGTTACTGGCTATCTACGCACAAAGAGCTGCCAGAAGAGGTTCCGCATTCCCAGACCCGGCAGAGCTATATCAACAGTTCGCCGCAAGCTTTCCCTACGATGAAACCGAAGACCAGCAAGCCGCCATTGATGCCGTTGTTGCCGACATGCTTACACCCAAACCCATGGATCGCTTGGTTTGTGGCGATGTTGGATTTGGTAAAACCGAAGTTGCCATGCGCGCCGCTTTTATCGCGGCAATTGCCGGTAAACAAGTCGCCGTGATGGTGCCCACCACCCTACTGGCTCAGCAACACTTTGATAACTTTAATGATCGCTTTGCCCAATGGCCCATTCAGGTTGGCCTGCTATCGCGCTTCCAAACGACCGCTCAAACCAACAAAACGCTCAAGTCTGTTGAAGCAGGTACTATCGACATCATCATCGGAACGCACAAACTGATTCAGTCCGATGTGAAATACAAAGATCTGGGATTGGTGATTATCGACGAAGAACACCGCTTTGGTGTGCGTCAAAAAGAACGTTTCAAGTCACTGCGGGCCGAAATTGATGTGCTTACATTAACGGCAACACCAATTCCAAGAACCCTGAACATGTCAATGCAAGGTGTTCGCGACCTATCCATCATCGCGACGCCTCCGGCAAAACGCTTAGCGGTAAAAACCTTTGTTCAAGAAAATCAGCCAAGTTTGGTAAAAGAAGCGGTCTTGCGGGAAATCCTTCGTGGTGGTCAGGTGTACTATCTGCATAACGAAGTGAAAACCATTGAAAAAATTGCTCAAGAACTTGAAGAGCTGGTGCCTGAAGCCCGGGTTACCTTTGGTCATGGCCAAATGCGCGAGCGCGAACTCGAAGTGGTTATGAACGACTTCTACCACAAACGCTACAACGTGTTGGTCGCGACGACGATCATTGAAACAGGCTTAGACATCCCTAACGCCAACACCATTATCATTGATCGCGCCGATAAATTCGGTCTCGCACAGCTCCACCAGTTACGTGGTCGCGTGGGTCGATCACATCACCAAGCCTATGCTTATTTGCTAACACCGGGACAAAAGAAGCTCACGCAAGACGCGGTAAAGCGCCTGGAAGCCATCAGTCAGGCCACAGAGCTTGGTGCAGGCTTTACCCTCGCCACACACGATTTAGAGATTCGCGGCGCCGGAGAGTTGTTGGGCGAAGAACAAAGCGGACAGATCCAGCACGTGGGTTTCTCGCTGTACATGGACATGCTTGATCGCGCCGTAAAATCCATCAAAGCCGGAAAGCTAGAAGTTAACGCCATTGAAAATCGCGAAGAAACCGAAATTAACCTGCGCATTCCGGCACTCATTCCCGAAGATTATCTGCCAGATGTTCACCTCAGATTAATGCTGTATAAACGACTGGCGAGCACATCCAATGAGCAAGAACTTAACGACCTACAGATTGAGATTATTGATCGATTTGGTTTATTACAGGAACCGACCAAAAATCTAATACGAGTGAATCGGCTTCGCTTTAAAGCCGACCAACTTGGCATCAAAAAAATGGAAGCCAACAATCAGCAAGTTAAGGTCGAATTCAAATCCGATACCCAAGTTGATCCGTTAAAAATTGTTACGTTGGTTCAAAAATTTCCATCCAAATATCAAATGGAAGGCGCGAATAAGCTCAAGTTTATTGACACAATAGAAACCCCAGAAGCAAAACTGCGAGCCGCAGAGCAGGTATTACAAATGCTTAGCCCTTAATTTTTGACGATCAAAACACAAGGGCAAGCCAACTAAAGCGTCAAAAAAATTAAACAGTGCGCTACCAATGGAATTAGTGAAAGCTCAACATAAGTAAAAATTATTTATAGAAAACTCTGATTAACCTAGAGATTCCCGCGACGCAAGGATGTGTCGTTAATACCAAGAACGGTAAATGATTGAAATTGTGAAGAAATTGAAAATCGCATTGTCAATTTCTGCTCTCCGATTAAATCATGGATGAGTTAATCGAAGATTCCTATTGGATAAATACACGTTAAAATATTTAGTGTTTAATGGAACACTTTTTAATTTTAATACCCTAAACCCCTGCCAATTTACTTGAAATACCGGTGAGTTGAGTGCAATCGACCCATTGAAAGAATTGCTTCTACGAAAGCGTGTACAAAGTTGGCAAATAGTATCGATACGAACTTATGAATTTATCCGCAAAATTACGCGCTAACACCCAAAAAATAGCTCAGGCGACGCTACTGACTGCCGCCTTCTTCTGTGCGTCACAAGGTTTTGCACAATCCTCCGCAGATGATCGTTGGTATCAAGTCGAAATTATTGCTTTCTCGCAAACGCTTACGGCACTCGATACCAGCGAAAGCTGGCCCAACTCCATTGCGCTCGCCTATCCACCAGGAACGGTTACATTAAATTCGTCTGAATCGGGTAATCAGGATTCAACTGATTTTCAATCAGAAATTTCCTCTACCTCATCAACGCTGCAAGAGCCGAACAGTTCGTTCTCACACAATGGTGAAAATTCACCGTCGAATCTCACCGAAACCACGGCGAATATCGGTAATGATATAAGCGTAATTCATTCCGCAGAAGCGCCCAACAATTCCGCAAATCCGTATATTAAAAATCTGTTTAAAACCGTTCCAGAAGAAGAATTAAATCTTAAAGAAGAGAAAAAACGCCTCGAACAAAACAATCGCTATCGAGTACTAAGACACGTTGCCTGGCGCCAACCCATTGGCGAGCGAACTGATGCTAAAGCCGTTGTTCTTACCGGAGGCGATAAATACGATAATCACTTTGAATTAGAAGGCACCGTCTCACTCAGCGCGGCAAGATATTTACATATTCAAACAAATCTTTGGCTGACGCAGTTTTATCCAAATCTTGGCGACCAAACAGTTGCGACAATTTGGCCAAGTTTGCCAGAAATACCCAAAAGTAGTGGTATTAATAACTCTGGAACCGATATTAATCGGCAATCTGGTGCAATTAATTTTGGCTCAAATTCCGACAACTCTGCCATAAGTTTTAATTCGCAAAAATCGACAAATAGTTTCAGTCAATTTTCCGATCAATCATTTTCTCTGGCAAACTTTAAACCCCAACGAAAATCCTATTCAGTGGATCAAATTGTGCTTTTGTCAGAAACTAGAAAAATGCGCAGCAATGAACTCCATTACATCGATCATCCCACCATGGGATTACTTGTAAAAGTTACACCTTGGAATCCAGTTAACAACGGCATTTAAATCTGATACAAACTCAGATTAAATGACAATTTAATGACAGAATTTTGAATAGTTGCAAAGAAATATCCGAAAAAATGCGTAAAGTACTTGCCATTGCACGGATGCGTTAGTCTAAGGAGCTAACTGTGGATAATGTAAAGTTTTTTAAATCATTGGCAGACGACACTCGTTTACGTTGTGTGTTGCTAATTCACCAAGAAAAAGAATTGTGCGTGTGTGAGTTAACAGAAGCACTCGACACTATTCAGCCAAAAATTTCTCGCCATCTTGCCCAACTAAGAAGTAGTGGTGTGTTGCTTGATCGCCGCCAAGGCCAATGGATTTTTTATCAGATCCATCCCGAACTTCCACAATGGGCAAAAGACGTTATTGAACATACTTACCAGAACTCAAAAGAATACATTGCTACCAGTAGCTCTCGATTAAAAATCATGGGTGAACGTCCAAATCGTCAAGCGTCTGTTTGCTGCTAAGCCATTAGACAATATACGAAAAAACGTATACATTGGCCCAACTTTGAAAATTCAATCAGGTTGGGCCAATGAAAATTCTCTTCATATGCACTCATAATCGCTGCCGTAGTATTCTCAGTGAAGCCATAACAAATCACCTAAGCGATGGCACCGTTACCGCTTACAGCGCCGGCTCCAGTCCCAGTGGCGTTGTTCACCCTCTTTCCATTAAATACCTTATTGAAAATGGTTACAGCGCAACTGGTTTACGCAGCCAATCGCTAAACGATTTCGAAGAAAACCTCCCAGATTTTGCCATTACCGTTTGTGATAACGCGGCCAACGAGCCCTGCCCGGTTTGGTTCTCACCGGTACCTATGATTCATTGGGGACTATCGGATCCATCGAAGGTGGAAGGCAGCGAAGAAGAAATAGCCGAAGCGTTTAACTCGACCATCAGAATTATCGAAAATCGAGCAAAGGCGTTATTAAATCTCGATTTAAATGCAACCGCCAAAGAACAATTGAAATCCGCTCTGGAACAAATAGCCGAGATACAATAATGGGTATTTTTGAACGATATCTAAGCGTTTGGGTGGCCGCATCGATCGTTATTGGTGTAGCACTCGGAAGCTTATTCAGCCCTGTTTTCCAACTCATCGCCAAACTCGAAATCGCCCATGTAAATCTACCCGTGGCGATATTAATTTGGATCATGATTTACCCAATGATGGCTCAAATTGATTTTTCCAGCATTAAAGACGTGGGTAAAAATCCTAACGGCCTACTCTTAACCTTGGTAATCAATTGGTTAATCAAACCATTTACTATGGCCGGACTTGGCGTACTCTTCTTTCACGGTTTATTTGCCGATTGGGTAGATCCAAAAACCGCAGAAGAATACATCGCCGGAATGATACTACTCGGTACCGCGCCCTGTACCGCCATGGTGTTTGTTTGGAGTCAATTAACCAAAGGTGATCCCAATTACACGTTAATTCAGGTATCTATTAACGATGTTATTATGATTTTTGCATTTGCTCCTATCGCCGGCGTATTGTTAGGCGTTACCGATATCAGCATTCCGTGGAATACCTTAATTTTCTCGGTAGTTCTTTACGTAGTTTTACCGTTAATTGCCGGTGTAATGACGCGTAGGTACTTCAAAGATAAACCCGAAAAACTCAATGCTTGGCTTGCAACCTTAAAACCATTTTCAATTTCAGGCTTGCTATTAACAATAATCTTGTTGTTTGCATTTCAAGCAGAAATAATGCTTCAAAAACCCATCGATATAGTTTTAATTGCAATACCGCTGTTATTACAAACTTACGGAATATTTTTTATCGCGTACTTTATCGCTCGATATTTAAAACTGCGACACAACATCGCCGCACCCGCTTGCATGATTGGAACCTCAAACTTTTTTGAGTTGGCTGTCGCAGTAGCAATATCTTTATTTGGACTGAACTCCGGCGCAGCTTTGGCGACAGTTGTAGGCGTGTTAGTTGAAGTGCCTGTTATGTTATCGTTGGTCGCAATTGCCAATAAAACTAAGCATTGGTTTGAAGGTGATGCTGATACAGTCTAAAACTTATTTAAAAAATCACTTATGAATTCTTCCATAAGTTAACCAACACTTTTTAAATCTTAAAAAAAAGCCCGTTTTAAAACGGGCTTTTTTTAACCGTAACAAACTATCTAGTTTACTTAACAAGACTTTTGCTTACTACCTCAAATACATCTTTCGATAAATTGGGGGTTTCAACAATGCGTTTTAATTGCGCTTGCATTAGTTCTTGTCGATCGTCAGTTTGTTTTTTCCAGCGCGTTAACGGTGTTAATAATCGTGCAGCGATTTGCGGATTAAGTTCATTTAGCTCAATAACTCGGTCGGCTAAAAACTCGTAACCTGCCCCACTTTTATCGTGAAAACAGACCGGATTACCATTAGCAAAAGCACCAATTAATGCACGCACCTTATTTGGATTTTTAATGGTAAACGCCGGGTGCTGCATTAACGCCTTAACATTATCTAAGGTCGCGTCGTTACACACACTGGCTTGAACACCAAACCATTGATTAACAACCAAGGCTTCGTTTTGCCATTGCTCATAAAAACTTGCCAATGCTTGTTGCGCTAAACTCTGGCCGTAGTGAGTTTGCGAGTGAACAAGAATCGATAATGCACCGAATTGATCGGTCATGTTATTTGCGCGTTGGAATACCGCGTAGGCTTCATCGGCCCAGGCGTCTTCACCGCTGGTAACCAAATACGATAAGCACACATTTTTAATGGCACGCAGTGCAATCTGCTCAGCATTCGCTTGGTATTGCTTGGTTGCCGGAGTTTTTGCGTATTTTTGTTCGAACTCGGCTTTTAATTCTTGCGCTAAAGCGTTACGCAAATATTTTCGTGCAAAATGAATGGCATCGACATCAATCTTAGCGTTCAACTCTGCCAAATAACTTTCCGATGGCAAGGTCAACATATGAGCAACCATTGCAGGGTCAAGAGTGTCGTCGAGCAATAGCGATTTAAATGCTTCGATTAATTGAGGATCAACCGTAATTTCTGCATCTTGAGGTTGTTCCATAATTTCGGAAATAACCTGTACGCATAATTGTTGGCTTGCATCCCAACGATTAAAACCGTCTTCGTCGAGAGACATAATGTTAATTAATTGCTGACGAGAATACGGGTACTTTAATTTTACCGGTGCAGAAAAACCTTGTAACAAAGACGGTACCGGTTTTTCGGAAACATTATTAAAGGTAATGGTTTGAGTGGTTTCGGTAATTTCAAATACGGCGCTGGTTACACCCGAAACGTCATAATCACTTGAATTTAAGGTGATAGGACCATCACCACCTAACAAACCAATCCTCACCGGAATTAAATAAGGCTTTTTATCAATCGCTTTAGATTCTGGCGTATCGACACCGGTTTGCGTAAATATCAGCTGATAAGTTTGCGTATCGGCATCGTACTTGTCTTCTGCCGATAAAATGGGCGTACCCGCTTGGTGATACCAATTCATAAATTGGCTAAAGTCACGTCCACTGGCTTCTGCCATAGCGCCCACAAAGTCTTCAATGGTTGCCGCTTTACCGTCGTTTTTCTCGAAATAAATGTCAGAACCTTTACGGAATAATTCTGGCCCTAACAAGGTGTGAATCATTCGTACAACTTCGGCACCTTTTTCATAAACGGTTAAGGTATAAAAGTTAGAAATTTCAATAAACGATGCCGGTTGCACAGGATGAGACATTGGGCCTGAATCTTCCGCAAATTGCATGGTGCGTAAAACGTTAGAATCTTCTACCCGTTTAACCGTGCGCGAACCCATGTCGGCGGAAAATTCGCTATCGCGAAATACCGTAAAGCCTTCTTTTAAACTCAACTGAAACCAATCGCGACAGGTAACACGGTTACCGCTCCAGTTGTGGAAATATTCGTGAGCAACAACGGCTTCAACACGCTGAAATCCAGCATCGGTGGTGGTTTCGGGTTTTGCGAGAACACAAGAGGTGTTAAAAATATTTAGACCTTTATTTTCCATCGCCCCCATGTTGAAGTCGTCAACAGCAACAATCATAAAAATATCGAGATCGTATTCACGGCCATAAACCTCTTCGTCCCATTTCATGGAATTTTTCAAAGAAGTCATAGCGTGATCGCATTTATCAAGATCTTTAGGTTCAACAAATATTTTTAACGCAACTTCTCGTCCAGAACAGGTCGTAAAAGAATCTTCTAATACCGACAAATTACCGGCGACTAGGGCAAATAAGTAGGCAGGCTTTTTAAAGGGATCGTGCCAAGTCGCAAAATGACGACCATTTCCTAAATCGCCAGACTTAACCAAATTACCGTTACTTAAAAGCACTGGGTATAAAGATTTATCGCCAATTAATGTCGTCGTAAATTCACTCAAGACATCTGGACGATCTAAGTAATAAGTAATTTTACGAAAACCTTCTGCTTCGCATTGCGTGCAAAACATAGATTGCGACTTATACAAACCTTCTAAAGACGTGTTTTCTTGCGGATTAATTTTGCCAACGCATACAAATTCAAATTCATCCGGCACATCGGCAATGGTTAACTGCTCGTCGTCTACCTGGTACTGATCGGCACTAACAACTTCACCATTTATTGTTACGCTTTGCAGTTCTATTTCTTGGCCGTGCAAAACCAAAGGTGCTTTTTGATGCTTAGAATCTTTATTGCGGCGGAATTTTAAAGTACTGGTAACAATGGTCGCGGTTGGTTCTAGGTCGAAATGTAATTGCGTTGATTCAATTAAAAAATCTGGAACGGTGTAATCTTGTAGACGTATCGCTCTTGGTTCTGCGTCTCTCATTTTAGCCTCCAATTAATATACGGTTGGTGTATCATACGGCTGACTATTTACAATGTTATGCGTGTTTTTTTGAGCATTTTTATCAAACAAGACAATACAAAAAATACTCAAGCTTCCATAGGGTATTTAAAATTAATTCAGCGCTATTTTAAGTTGATAGCCGGTGTATTTACGCAAATTGATAACCCCGGTATCTAACATCAAATACTGACCTTTAATGCCACGCAAAACACCTTCAGCACGCGGTATTTTATCAAGATTAAAACTGGTTATTTTTTTGGGATACTCTAAAACTGGATATTGAATATTAACGACTTCGGCCTCTAATTTTTGTACGGCCTGAAGACCAAATTGAGTTTCTAATTCGGTTAATTTTTCACTGGCTTTTGCAAATAAAGAATCGCGCAAGGCAATTAAATCGATGGGCTCGGCATTGCTTTTTAGCATGTTGCGCCAATTGGTTTTATCGGCAATATGCTCTCGCAATACATCTTCGACAAATCCAGATTGCTGTCGCGTACTGACGCGATAGATAGGCAGCGCCTGCTCGGCACCTTGGTCAATCCAGCGTGTAGGAATCTGTGAAATTCGTGTAATTCCCACTTTTGGCGCCGTAGTATTGGCCAGATAAACAACATGATCGGTCATGCAGAATTGATCGGCCCATTGTGTATCTCGGCAAGTTCCTGCGTGATAATGACATCGCTCAGGGCTCATTATGCATTGATCACACTGCGGAAGCGTTTTCATGCAACCGAAACAATAACCTTGTGAAAAGCTCTTTTTGGTTTTTTTACCACACTCAATGCAATTAATAGCACCTTCAAATTCGATGGTAATGGATTTTTCTAAGAACTCATTTAAAGGCAGCTGCTCGGCCCCTAATTTTAAACTGTAACTAACCTGCCCTTGCTCATCGAGCTGTGCGGGCATTTTCACGCACTGCCCTGTTAAGTTAACCGACATTGGCATTAAGACCATTTCAACGGCTGATCTTCGTCCACCGTGTCGTGCTTATGACTCGCACAACTGGGTTTTGGCGGTACATAGCCGGTGCGCTCTTCAGTCGGAACATTGAATTGCTCGTAGGCGATAATGGCTTGTAAACAGTTTTCTCGCTGCTCCTGAGTCACCACCTGCCCGTTTGGCCAGCGGCCAATTTCAACGGCACGCTTGAGGTTTTCGAGTACTTGAGGGGTAATGTTACTGATTAAATCTGAAATGTTCATAAAATCTACATCTGCCATATCAATAAATTTTAACTGTACGCCGCTTAGAACTTTGCCGTTATTTTAGATAATAACGTATACCACGATGAATTCCGGCAGCAATAACACCCGCGATAAAACCGCCCAGATGGGCGCCGTTGGCGATATTTGATCCCGAGATAATGTTCAAAACGGGTGTAAAACCAAGTATTAGGCTGAAAATCATCATGCCTATCAGCGGTTTGGGTATTGCAATAGCGGTTTGAGAACTTCGGTACTGCCAGACCAACACATAGCCAACAAGCGCAAAAACAACGCCCGATAAGCCACCAAAGAACGCAATACCGTCCCATTGCGCTTGCACAATGTTTGAAATAATCCCGGTAAAGACCACCAAGATCAAATACGACCGCAAACCAATAGCTCTCTCAATTCTGCTACCTAAAAACCACAGCATCGTAGCGTTTAGGGCAATATGCAATCCACTAAAATGAATAAAAACAGGTGTAAATAGCCGCCAGAACTGGCCTGCCGCAATATCTTGATACACAGAGGCAATCTGGCTTTCAGGAATAAAAACCTGATGGAATGAAATGGTGTTTAAAATTCGAACCGAAAAATGGCTGGGGAACAGTACCAACAGGCACCCTAGAATGCCTAGCACCACTAAGCTTAGGGTTAATGGAGCAGCAGTAAAAGCTTTAGCGATAGAGTGCTCGATTCGGCTAAGTTGCTGAACGCCACTGGAAGTTGTCGTGCTTTTAGCTGAAGGAACGGTGTTTGGCCAAGATGCGGCACCACTAACCAGCTCGTCGATAATTGTTTTTACCTTGGGAACATCGCCTTCGTTGAACAACCACAGCACCTGCAGATTTTGGCTCTGCTCTTCTATAAAACGGTGAGTAATACCAACCTGCGTTAAATGTCGATCTAGATGACTTAAATTCTTAGATAACGGAAAACCTGCTGCAGGAAACCAAGCGCTCATAAATTAGCCAAATTCGACATTTTACAGGAAGATTTTTTTACAATAAGACTAAGGTTGCGCCTAAGTTATAGAGTTCAACCGATTCACGCAGCATTTCGATCAATCTGGCTCCGGTTCACGCCATTCAGGAGGGTTTACGTAGATCCAAGTGAATTTATCGGCCTGCAGCTTTGATTCACCGTCAAACCGATACGCAGCAAGACGCCCATATTTTACCGCACTGTAATCCATGCAGGCGATGTTCGATGTAATTGGACGAGGCTTGCCTTGCAACCAGTAGTGACCAATAAACAGTGGCGCCGCAGAGCGTGGGTAAAACAGCAGATTTTCTCGCTCGTCGTCGCTGAGCTTACGATCGACCAAGTCTTCGGGTAGCGGATCGGGCTGAAACACCACATCGCCGTAGGTTTCTGGATCTTCCGCCCAAAACTTGGTTCTGAAAAAACGGCGTTGGTATCCGTCTCGACTGGTAATCACACGCCCGGCAGGAAGTTTTAAGTCTGTACCGCGAGTGAGTCGATCCATCAACTTGCCTTCAAACGACTCGCGATCAACGGATTTGATGATGAATTCTAGTGATACTCGGTTGGAGTGATACCGCTTTAGGTATTCACTGATTAAAAAATCGTCCCAACAAGCATGAACAACCCGAAAACTGCCGAAGTCATAGAAAAGTGGCAGTGAACGAAACCACTCAATATAGTTTTTCCATTCTTCTGGATAAGCAGCAAACTGCTCTAAGGTTTCGGCAATTAAGCGATTGTGGTGGTTATTGTGCTCGCGAAGGTATTCTTGCCCCATGATCGCGGGCGCGGGAGTGCAGTAACCAACAGCATTGTATTCATGGTTACCCATAATGCAAACAGCGCTACCGGATTCGACCATAGAGTGAACAATCGCTAAAGCCTCACGGATATGAGGTCCACGATCGACAATATCACCGAGAAAAACAGCCAGACGAGTTTGATGGCGCCAAACCCCCGACTTAAGAGAGTAGCCCAGTTTCGCTAGCAATCGTTTCAACGTCTCGGCACATCCGTGGATATCACCGATAATATCGAAACCTTTAAAACGATCGAGTTCGTGCTCCGCCAACATGGCAACTACTTGGTTATTGAGTGTTCACAAAATGCTGTGTGTAATTTTTAGGCTAACTTAAATAGCCATCACCAGCGCGTATAAAAAAACGACAACTCTATTGGCCAGACACATTAATAGTGAATCTAACAATTAATCTAGAGTGGCCTACGGCACAAGCATGTGTCGCGATTTTCAAGAAAACGTCGCTAATTTCAAGAACAATAAGTCATTGAAATTGTGAAGAAATTGAAAATACTGTTTTCAGTTTCTGGTCTTTGCTTAACGCATAAGGGAATTAAGCAAAAATTCCTATTAGTAATTATTGACGTCAAAATTACTGAAGTCGAGCAAATAAAAGACGCTATTTTGTAAATACTTGTTTTGACTCCAACAAGTGCTTACCGGTTAAGAAATCTTTACGCGTCTTCTTCGAAATCAACATCGTTATCCGTCGGTAAATGGCTACCCCACCCTAATTTTCGTCGG
Organism: Sessilibacter sp. MAH1; assembly: GCF_054658315.1. Classification (NCBI taxonomy): domain Bacteria; kingdom Pseudomonadati; phylum Pseudomonadota; class Gammaproteobacteria; order Cellvibrionales; family Cellvibrionaceae; genus Sessilibacter; species Sessilibacter sp. MAH1. The sequence goes on along the minus strand of NZ_BAAGIC010000018.1, from coordinate 71,145 downwards.
CAGGTTTCATAAAAATCGTGACCTAACGGATGAATCAACGTTAGTTCATGTTCATGCTTACGAACAATGACTTCATCGCCTGGCTGAGTAACCAGATGAATCTGACCGTCACAGGTCGCGTAAGGAAAAGCGGTATTTTCAGCGCCAATCACCATCCGCACCTGACTTTTACCGGAAATAATCATCGGGCGACTGCTGAGCGTATGCGGACTGATTGGCACAATTTCGATGGCATCTAACTTAGGATGCATCAAAGGTCCGCCACCACTTAATGCATAAGCCGTAGAACCTGTGGGTGTTGAAATAATAATTCCATCCGATCTCTGGCTGTAGACAAAATATTCATCCACATAGAGTTCGAATTCGATCATACGAATAAACTTACCGGGATGTAATACCACGTCATTTAACGCAATGCCGTCGCCAACTTGCTCACCGTTACGAAGAACTTCCATTTCGAGCAGAAAGCGCGTTTCCGAAAGATAAGCGCCACCAAGTACTTCCAACACCTTGGTATCAATATCGTTCGGTGAGATATCCGTAAGAAAGCCCAACCGACCCCGATTAACACCCAGCAATGGCGTTCCGTATTGACAAACCGCGCGCGCAGCGCCGAGCAAACTGCCGTCACCGCCTACAACAATAACGATATCAGCAACTTGTCCGAGCTCGTCTAAATCTTCGCATCGAACCTCTAAGCCGGGTAAACTCGCCGCCGTGTTGGTATCCAACAGAGCCGAATACCCTGCCTCAACAAGTAAATGAAACAATCGTTTCACCGTTTGCGAAGCAAGCTCACTACCAGGACGCCCTATCAGGCCAATTGTTTTAAAGCCAGTCATTGTTTAGGGAAACCCTGAAAGCCATAATTAAATTCATTGACATTAACTACACCTGTCAAACAAGCCCATTCCACCACAGGAACCGATTTTACAGCAAAGGAATTAAAAGCCCAGTTTTTAGGACCAGCAATCGCATCAAGACATGACATAACGATCATTATTGTGTGAAATATCCTATTTTTCCGGCAAAAAAGCACTCGAAAGGTATAAATTTCATCCAACCTGAAGTTTAGGTTAAATAAAAACGGTCGTCATACATGCTACAACTTAGAATTAAACAACTTATTTGGAGCCTTACTTCACCTAACCTTTTAACGGAATGGGTTACAGATGATGCGCAACCGTTTTGCTACCCCATCAATGAAGATATCTTAACCGAACTTACCCGTACGCTATTTCTCGATGACTCAATTACTTCTCTTAAAAATCACAATCGTTTGGGTAAAACCTTTGAGCAACTTATTTTTTTCTGTTTAAAACATTTAAGCCAAAGCTCACCCAAACCGGCAATTACTAACCTAAATCACGGCGTACAAATTAAAACGTTCGGTAAACACAAAAGAACATTAGGCGAAATTGACTTCTTATTTCATGATTCATTAAATAACCAATCAATACACCTAGAAACCGCCGTTAAATTTTATCTCGCCGATGTTAATCAACTCGAACAATTAAACGAGCAAAAAGCGTGGGTTGGCCCCAATCGAAAAGACCGTTTAGATTTAAAAATTAATAAGCTCTTCTCAAACCAACTCACACTAACCAAACAACAAGAGAGCGAGCAAACAATTAAAAATCTAGGGTTTGATCGTGGTGAATTTGCGCAGCAGTTTTTAGTAAAAGGCGTGCTGTATCTCCCACACTGGGTAACAAAACATCCTAAAGAAGAAATCAATAAACACCTGCCCAAAGCAATAAACACCAACAACGAATTTGGGTATTGGATTGCACAAAGCCATCTACCACAGCTATTAAACAACAGCTTTGCAGCGCGAACTTTGTGCAGAGATGAGTGGTTAACTGTACCGGTGGCACAAGATCAGCTAACCGAGTTCAACAACCGCCATCGGTTAGATTCGAACAATAAAGAAAACTTAGTGACTGAAATTCAACAACATTTCGCAACCTACGCGCGCCCAATTCAAATTATTATCAGCACAATGGATAACCCACAGAATGTGAAGATATCACGCTATTTTATTGTTGCTGACGATTGGTCCGCCACTACTTGACCGCCTCTCAACCAATACGATTGATCAGAAATTAGTTTTTGCCATTCGGGATTGACCAAGCACTTCGACAGTACTTTTTTAAATCCCCCGGCTAACGACATGGCTTTATAGCCAAGCTTAGACAATACCAGCGCAGCCGCATCGCTTCTAAATCCTGTGTCGGAGTAAAAGACATATTCTGCACTGGTGTCTAAACGTGGTAAGTGCAATGGCAATAAATCTAAAGAAATATTGACCGCATTACGCAAATGGCTCACTTCATACTCGGGTGAGGTTCTGACATCAACCAGTATTTTAGTGCTTTCTTCAGCAGATTTGGCCTCCGATAGACCGCGAATAAGAGGCAACAAATACTTTAATTCAACCTTAGGTGACGATTCTTCTTCCATCAGAGGTAGAAAGTCATCTTTAGCTAAACACATTAATACGCCATTTTCGATCATAGTAACCGTTGCATTACGCTTGGTTTTATTAACCAAGGCGTCCTCACCAAAGCAACGTCCCGCGGCAATTTCCGCAACCGTCGCCGAAATTTGTGTCATTGGATCATAAATATCAACACGAGCACGGCCTTCTTTTATAAAAAAGCACGCATTGCCAATTTCACCTTGACGAACAATCACATCGCCGGCACTAACCACTTTTGGAGTAAGTTTTGAAAAAATATCGGCAACATTGGTGGGTGGAACTTTAAAAAATAGATTTGAATCTAGAATAAAATTAATCCACTCGGCATCTTCATCGCGGGTAGGATCACCGGCAATCTGCACACGCTGGAACTCAGCCATCTGGCTCCAGCACAGCTGTTTACGAAGATCGTCAACTGGAAAGATCAATAATTCAGAATCGCTAACCGCGGTTAACTTAACGGTAGATTGAGCTTGGTAGGCTAATGGCAATAAATTGGTATTAGCGTTTACATTTTGCAACTCACCGTTTGGGTAGGTAATTTCAACTTCACCCGAATATAAATAAACGATGACCTCAGAACCAAACTGGTCAGTTTCGACGGAAGCGCCCTTTAGCACAAAATAACTACTGGCTTTATCCAATAAGAACTCTAAGTGCTGCTGAGGAATGCCCTGAAGCGGCACAAATGAGTGAAGGCCATCGATTTTTCTGTTCATACCCTGTAGCGCCACAAACGCTTTAATGTGTTTTGCCAGCGTTAATAACTAACCAAAACTGACTAAATTAACCAACACAAAAACGGTGCTGTCCCTTAAAAAGTCGCCATCTTATCGAAATGTTTAAATCCGCGCCGCCCTTGGATTCCACCAGTGTGAACCGCAATAACATTTTCGCCGGCTTTGATTAGACCTTGATCAATCATTGCGTTAATAGCGAACAACACTTTAGCCGTGTATACAGGATCAAGCAAGACAGGAAATTGGCGTTCAAAATCATCTATAAACGACAAAAGTGCTTTTGAGACCTTGGCATAACCGCCACAATGATAATCAAAGAGGATTTTCCAGCTAGGAACCTGCTCAGCGCCCACATTTACCAACAGTTGATCAACAAATGAAGTCAGCGTATCAACGCCTTTAAGAACACTAATGCCAGTGACTTCATAACGATGTTTAGGCAAACCCGACACCAAACCCGCAAGTGTAGCCCCTGTTCCACACGCCACAAAAATCTTGGTCGGTTGCGGAAATATCGGCATCGTGCTTACCTGCCGATCAATGGATTGACCAATAAGCTGACAACCTTTAACGGCCAGCGTATTTGCACCACCTTCTGGAATTAATACATAACGCGGGAAATCTTGTTGAAATTCTAGTGCAAATTTGTCTGTATCACGCTCCTGCCAACGAGATTTATCCAAAAAAACCAAATTCATTCCCAAAGATTTACAATCTTTTAACGTAGGTGTTAGTTCAGCACCGTAATTACCCCGTACAAAACCAACCGTTGGCACAGAAAGTAGATGCCCTACGTGCGCTAAAGCGTGAAGATGATTTGAAAACCCTCCACCAAATGAGGCAACTCCTTCTAAATCGTCACAATAAAATGCGCGAATATTCTCAAGCAACTTGTACCATTTATTGCCCGAACAGTCAGAATGCACCAAATCCTCGCGCTTTAACCACACGCCCACACCTGAAGATTTCGCACTTGCCCAGGAAACATCCTCTAACGGCGTATCGGAATAAAAGTTGAAAAAATCGAGAGACATAATGCGCGTAATTTAAGTAGGTCGTAGAGTTAAAAGAACATTGAACGAAAACAATACCACAACCCTAAGAAATTACGCACAAATTAGAAGAATCAGATCAACGGACTTAAATCTCGTAAATTACAGAGAAAACATTGAAATAAGAGAACAATAAGAACAAATCTATTAGCTGCAAATAACTAAGTACCAATAAATGATCGAAACGCACACAGCGACCAAGACAGGTCCCGTAAGAGAGCAGTCATTTAAAAAACAAATGAAAACAGCCATAAAATCACAAACAACAGCCCTTTAAAACAAAAGTAAGTTTTAATAAAATTAAAAAACCAATCAAATTTCTTAACAATTAACTTTACCTAGGCAATGCTTTTGAAAATTTATCAGGCTGAGGTTAGAAAATAATTTTGTAAGAATTAATGAGGACACTTTACAACCATCAATAGCGAACAGCTCGTTATCAATTAAGCCTTATTTCTGAAAAATTAAAATTATCAGCCTGAATATTTCAACGATCTCTTTTGGATAGCAACACACAAGATTAACACCCGTTGTGAAGTGAGGAATTGAATCTTACGATAAGATTTAAAAATAATATTTTTACTGCAACACCATTCAATTCCTCAGTGTGTGGCAATTATCTTGCGGTAAGCAAACAAGATAATTTTTAATAATATTGCTGAATCTTAAACCGACCTACCGCCAGGTTCTGTCTCGTTTTTATAATCAGGATAAAAAAGGAAATACGAGCACACTATTGATTAAATAATGAAAACCGTGCACAAAAGCACCTGCTGGTAATTGCCTCTTAAAATTAATATAACCCGTTTTATTGAAAGGGATGCATTTAGGGTCAAAGCCGCCAGCAACGTATTGTTAGGCTTATGCGCCGCCATACGTTGCCCTGTATTCGCTGGGAATTTCCACGGGAAATAGACCACCAGAGAAAGCCAGCATGATTAGGAACGATACCAAGACACCAACAAAAATAATTGAGTAACCAGCTAGATCTCGCGCTTGTAGCGATAGTCGTCCCTGCAACAACCAATGAGCCGCACACGCCACATGACAAAACACCGCCACAACAGCAAGAAAATAATACGGAATAAAATAAAACTGAAACGGATCCACATATATTCCTGCTGCTGCAAAATAGAAATTGGTATCAAGATCAAGTTGAGCCCTGCCAAAAAGCACAGCCCCAACATGGTTAACGAGAAAGAACGCTAGATATCCGCCAGAAATGGCCTGTAACCGCTCAAAGAAGCCTTTTCTCTGTCCCCAACGACGCTTAATGAACAGCAATCCTGAGCCGACCTGAAATGTCACACATCCAAGCAGCACTATCTCCACAAGTTGTTGGCGATAGACCTGCCTCAAAACATCCATCACGGCAATATGAGTGTCTACTCCTCCCAACGCAAACAAATGATTGCATATGTGGACCACAATAAATCCGCAAATAAAGCATGCGGATATTCGATGAAACATATGAAGCATTAAATTTCTCTCGTAAGACTAACGACCCGCTAAACAGCGAGCCGCACAGTGGCGAATCCAAAGTAAAAAACGTGTTTTTACCTGATGTTTTAGCAGCTCGTTATAGGTTTGAAATACAAACAACCATCACCAACATTGATGAATCTACCACTTTAAAATACCGGCTGATAAACCAAAAAAAATCTAACACAATTTAACGCAGAATATGAAGAAAGAACGAGATTAATTTTAAGATTGTAAAAACACAGAATAATGGTTACCACGTTAACCCCTATTCTGTGTTTTAGCTTACCGAAGTTTCAGTCACCAAGAATGACGAAATAATGACAAAGCAATGATTAAACTCACCAAGAATATACAAAGAAAGGCATATAACGCTAAGCCAAGTGTACGCAAACACCACTAAACTCAAAATAACCAGCGTAAACACACAAACCAATTTTAATCAAAACCACCAGGTGCTTGCAGTCCATCTTAAATGTTCTGAATGTGAATCTTTCGCGCGCCTACCTAAAAGAGGAAATCTCTTATGTTGCTGATAGGTTAAAGTTAACTTGAAACAAGACTTGTTTGCGGCAAATACGCGCTTGATTGGTTATGCTTTAAACTCAACTGATTGTAGATAGTCATCAGTGACTTCCATCTCGTAAATTGTTTTTGACGAAACGAGACATTTTCTCATCTCATTTCGAGCCGCAAGATAGTCTTCGCCAGTTAGGTTTCCGTTGTTCCATATTTCTTTACTCGGCCACTGAGCATACCCCACATAAATATTGAGTTTATTCGTTTTATGTAACCTCGAACCGAGACTCCCGCACTCTTGGTAAATACCCTGCGTCGTCTTTAACCAATATTGCCTAAAAACTTCTTCTTTCCCTTCTATAACTTCAAACTCGTAGACAGCTATAAACACTTGCATCTCCTAATAAATATAACACCGTAGTCTGGAGCGCACGTTAGCGCGTCCGATAGAGATCACATTTTGTGGTCGAAACGAATAACAGCAGCTTGTTAGAACAACCACGAAAATAAATATTTAGCAGCCCCAAAGGCGCACCACCAAATACATAAGCCACCTTACCTTCTATTACTCAATTATCCAATTTAAACCACGAAGAACAAAACTGCACAACGTAAACCTAACTTTCACTAAAAATTAGCTGCCACGATTTCGCGTTAGTTCTGAGGCCACAATAATTTGACAAAAGAAGCGCAGCGTATTGATGTCAAATAAATTATTTTGTTAAGGCTTTTTTGCACGTTCAAATTTAGAAACACGGACATAGCGCCCTTTGAATTTTAGTTTTGCCAGCTCCGTTAATGCAATAATTGTTTCATTTACCACTAATAGATCATTGGCAGTAGTTGCATATTCATTTGATTGTGGTTGTTTCTCAATTTCAACGAATTTAATCTGCAATTCTTTTTTTGAGACTTTAACGTAGCAATATATTGCGTTAGTACCAGGATATCTTAAACCTAAATTTTTTGTGTGCCCAGTAAGCGGTTGCAACCCCCAAGATATGCTTGAATTAAGTAGTTCAAAGCCTTCGCTTTTTAAAAAGTTTTCAATTTCGAGTGCGAACTGATCAACCTCTTCGTCGCTGGCCAATATTTTTGATGTGCCATCCACGCCTAAACCAGCATCAATGCGCTGGATATTTTGTTGTTTTAACATTGCACCTTTAGGTGGACAGCCACATAAAAGCAACGATGTAACGATAATAGCTATTGCTCGAATTTTCATAGTTTCCCTAGCGCCCCACTAAACATCCAGCCAAGCGGTGGCGAGTCCAAAAAAGCCGCGCTTTTACCTGATGTTTAAAATGCTGGCCAAAAATTCAACACAAATTCACGTAGACTTTGAAGAACAAACGCGATTAATTTTCAAACCGTAAAATACAAAAATATAAGTTACCACGTTAGCCGCTCAACGCTTTAGTTTACATAGGCTTCAGCTACAAAGAAGGACGAATTTCAATAATAACGCGACAGTTAAACTCGCAAAGAATAATACAAAGAGGACGTATAACACTGCCATAAATGGTGGTTTTTAATTTACACTTTTGACATAAAATGAAGTGAAGCAGAATGGCAAAAGTGCGACTTAAAAGCCATCCGCTTGATTGTTTTGTTATACCTACTTGCTTGAGGCGGCAAGACCAATACCAAAGCCAATAAAAACCCCGCCACTTACTTTATTAAGAATAGAGTTTGCATTTTTAGACGATAGCTTTGATCTGGCGAAAGACGAAAAAACAGCATACAGAGTATGAATTACTACCACCAAAACACTAAACGTAGCAGCTAATAGAAAAAATTGCGGAACATATTCCTTAGACATGTCAATAAATTGTGGGAATATAGACATAAAGAAGATTACTGCTTTGGGATTAGATACGGAAACTAAAAAGCCTTCAATAAAACATTTGACATGGGAAGTCTCTTGCTTTTTGATTACGGCCTCATTCGTGACTTTTTTAAAAAACATCTTGATGCCTAAATAAATCAAATACGCAGCGCCAGCAATTTTTATTACGTTAAATGCAAGTGCAGAGGTTGCCAAAACAATTCCTAGGCTAGTGGCAGACACAAATGCAACCAGTAGAATTGCCAAAGCAATACCAAGAATCCCAGCAAAAGATTTAGAAAGCCCTCTTTGGATAGAGTTACTTATAGGAAACTCTGATTAACCTAGAGTTTCTCGCGACACAAGGATGTGTCGCCAATTTCAAGAACGGTAAGTGATTGAAATTGTGAAGAAATTGGAAATCGCATTTTCAACTTCTGTCCTCTGATTAAATCATGGATGAGTTAATCAGAGGTTCCTATAGTTAACATTACTGCTGGGCCTGGCAATAAAATAGTTGCCATTGCGACGCTAATATAAACGAAATAATTTTCCATCTTTGTTCCCCCTGTATAACGGTGACATACAAGCCGAAGCGCCAGCGACGTCCAGCGCAACGTAGTGAAGCGATTTTTGATGTATTTGTTATGTGTTTTATACTTCCAAATCATTTAAATATTGTTCAATGCTTGACTTTAGCAATGATAAGCCAGCTTGACTAGCTTTAACGCCAAACCTGCCAAGTGGCAACCAACCCCATAAATAACGAGTAATATAGACGGACGTCTTATTGTCACTTTCTCTTGTATGTAATTTATAAATGCTTGCTCCTTGAACTATTTGAACCTCTGTCTTGGAGATTTGAGTGATTTCCGAGTTGTTGAGGTTGATTAGATAATACTGGGAAGCACCTTCACCGCCATAGTTGAACCGGTAGATTGTAAAGTATTGAGATCTATTGTTTTCAAAGAACTCTATCTGATATGAACCAGATGCAACAAACCTGATATTCTTCTTGTTCCTTGAATTTATTATCTTAATGGCACGAAACATGATCACAAGTTACACATAACGCCGTAGTAAGGGGCGCAAAAAGCGGGGCTTTTGGCGTCCTGCGCAGTGGCGGAGTGAACTTGACCGCCTTATGGCTCATTTTTAAACTCGAAGTGCTGTAGTGACGACCATATGTTTTTAGACATTGTGCTAAAAACACCTTCAAATTCAATTCTGACTTCGACGAGACGATTATTGAGTTCAGGGTGCTGATTCCAGAAGCTTTCAGGAACATTAACCACGTTTTCCAAAAGGTCACCACGGTAAAAGTCACCGCTTACCAGCGGGTCGCTTTCTAGTAGGTCTAGTGCAAGGGGAATAAGAAACTCTAGCGCAATTCCTTGCCCGATTAGCATTCGTAAGTTTTCAACATTTAAGTCAGCAACAGGTGTTTTAACAAGAGAAAAACACTTTGTAGATAGAGAGGACTGTAGCTCTGGAGAGCTGAAAACGTTCCCTGTTAGTTCTTCAATCGATTTCGATTTATCCATAAATACCCGTAAAGCCATAACACTGCGTTAAGTGGTGAGCAACGCGAACAACCAACCTAAACCATTGTGCCGTAAACACTTAAGTCAATTCAAATCGAAAATGCCCAGCGTTGTGAATCTGTCTTAAACGCTTTGTTATGGCGCTGAACTCAACGTTAGTTCTTGTATATCAACTAGGTCGACGTCCCTACCCAATATTCGCTTGTACTCCACCGATGATGAACTGAGATAACGGGCAACTCCAGGCTGCTTTCACTTTCTCACTTATCTAGTTCCCTTAGCCAAATCTTGCCCTGCGCCATAACGTCGCTTTATTGCGCAGCATTGAGAGTCTAATGGAAGCTGAGAAGCAGCTGGAATGCGTATTAAAAGTCTTGTTATGCATTACTCACCATACGCCAAGAAATTTAATTTTTCTGGCCCAGACCAAAACAACCTCGGCCAATCAATTAGATATAGACCATGTTTTTCTGTGAATTTATCGATCTTATCTGCTATTCCAGCTATATTAGATTCTTTTGTTTGGCCGATATTCAACGCTACGATTTTACCTGACTCATTAACTTGGCCCCATAGCACCCAACCAGATTCAGTTTGCATAGCAAAACCACCAACAATCGTTGCTGCTGCATTATTAAAGGCCACACCTTCGTATTTTTTAGCAATTTCAAAGGACTCCTCTAACATATTAAGAGTTAGTGGGTTACTCTCTAGTGGTTTTACAATTTTTTCTCGAAGGTGTAACTTCTTAAAGCCAACTCCTTTCCTTTGATTTTCATATATATTCTTTATGTGACCCAGCTCTTCATCAATAGTTGATTCATAGCTTCTCACCACAAACTCAAACTGCCTCCAATCGTCTTCATGGAAAACTGCAATATTTTCTAGTGATTCGGCGTTCTCAACGCCTGCAATATCGTTGTTTATAGTGGGTAAACTATAAAGTAACTCATTTGGATCCATTTGAGTTATCTTGCTTTTGGCCAAATACAGGTTTAACTTGCCAATTTTCCTGAATTTAGTTTTTTCGGCTGGTTCAGCCTCTAAGACCCTCCAGTCATCCTCACCTAAGTGCATAGTTGTATCGATTTCAAAAGTGTCAGGCAGTTGCTCAATTGGTACATTCGAAGCCGCGAAAGGAGTCTCGCTCTTTCCTTCGTAGAATTTAACCTCGATTACACTTTTATCTCTTCCAAAACCTAACATTGACACTCCCATGGCTAAAAAATAAGTATTCTATTCATACTGCTTTCTCAGAGTGTAACGCCAAATTCAGCGGTTTGTCTGCTATAATGGTTTGTTAACTGCCTTGGACTCAATCCATTGCCTAACAGGGGCAACCCATCCTTCTAAAGGTTTGAAAAACGCGCCATGTCCCTTCCCAGTTGAAATACTTATCTCCTTGAATGAAATTAGGCGCTTACTTTTCCTGGCGATTTCCTTGCAAGACAAAGCCTCATCAGTAGTTTCGTATACGGATAGGAAGTTTCCTCCAAAGGCCACTGTAGGTTTACTTTGGACTGACCCAGGCCAACATGTTGCTAGCAGTACCGTATTTATATTCAGCTCATCCAGTTCACTTGAAGCAAAAGCAGTTAGCTCTCCTCCTCTTGAAAAGCCCACAAGAGTGATATTTGAAGGCTCAACCCCTGCTGAGATTAACTCTTTCACCCAAGAAGCTAATTTTCTAGCGTATGGAATGATTTCAGTATTTCTAGGTCGATGCTCTGCGATAACATTAAAGTCATCATCGATAACTAAAGCGTCTTTTATTAAATCAAACTCATACGCTCCAAATTTTGGATGCACCGGTCTGGCGTTGCTCCCCTCGACAATCAAGCCATGCGAGTAGATGATATATTTTTCATCAGTCTTTATTTCAGAAGGAAAGCCACTAAAAACCCCTCCAGCCATAGAGTGCTCGATTAAACACAATAAAAAAACAGCAAGGTACTTTTCCAAACTCACCCCTCTTATTCGATGGTAGCAGTTAACGCCCGCATTTGGGGCCGGAGTGAAGGTCCCAGGGCACATAGTGTGCCGACCAAGATGCGCTTGTTAGCATTATTGTTTACCATAAGTAATTACTAGTGACCATTTGCGACCTACCTGATTCATTGCAAGTTCAAGATTATTGTATTTAGAGCCCTATAATTCAGCTGCATGCGTACCAACCACACCCGAACTGCCAGCCAATAAAAACGTCATATAATATGATTCCGCGTATTTTTGACTTAATAGATTATCTGCTTTTCCAAATTTCAATTGTAATTCTTGATTAATTGACTTAAAGAGATATGAAGCCTCTTCTTTTGTTTCTGGCTGGAACAAAATGGTTGATTTTATAAAGGTGGATTCTTGACAGAATACTAGTGCATAACCTTCATAACCCAAAAACTTTATCGTCCCACCCTACTCACCCCGTTCTTGATATTCGAACGAATTAACAACTTCATCACAAGATCCATCAAGTTTATTCATAAGTGGATCTGCAACCGCAATGGAAGAAAACATAACTAATGGAAGTAAAAATAATCTCATATTTGACTCATGCTAATGCTTTACTTTGCGGCGCGCCTTAGCGCGTCCGGTGAAGGCCGTCTTTTGGACGGAACGATTTTTGATAGCGTTGTTAAATGTTTTCACTAAATGCCACAGGAAATATGCCATTTTCACCTGACCAAAATTTGAATGTCTCCATTTGTAGAAAACCTAAAATATCATTTGAATACTTCGCTCTCAGTTTAGGTTTCAAATCGCTAGGGATTAACTTCTGAACTTCATTAAATACCTGATCCTCGTAGTATTCATCAATAGACGGGCTACCATTTCCTTGCTTCCTAATCTCAAAGAATAGATCTTCAATTTGGGGGGTAGACCTAACCGATACTTTAAACTTGGCTAACAATGGTGCTTCCCTTTCACACCTCTCCACACCAATGACAGTTTCCATATAATTGGGTAGATCAACTTCTTCTATTGATATTATCTCGATGCTCATAGACATTTAACGTCCAAAGCAGCGGCGCGCATTAGCACGTCCTGCTCGAAGGGCGATGCTGCCTTTGCTTGTTAGGACTTTATGCATTGATATAGAGACAACCCTGAACAATCTCATATTTGAACTTGATAATATCCGGGACCCAACTCTTTGAGAACTTACCATCAATGGACCGCTGCCATTGACCATAGCCCTCCGAGGCATTTTCATCCAGGCAACGTATAACTGCACCGTCTTTTAAGTGCAAACCATCGTTACTTTCAGGACCCAACTTATTGCAAAGATGCCAACCCCACCAAAACCAATACTTAGGTAAGATAAATTTATTGTCTCTGATTGGTAGGCTGTAGACCTTTAACTCCGACTCACTTACTTTGGGAATAAGAACCTTCCTTTCCCAAGGACTTTCCCTAGTGAAATCATGCATTACATACTGACCCACGCCAAGATCAGAAATATCATAAGAGGCCCGTTCTGACTTGGCTTTTAATAAAGACGTCCACGAGCTTATGAAAGATGTGCATACAAACATAATCCCTGTCAGGCCAATGAGCACGACGATCATCTTCAGAGCTTTTCTAAGCACATAGCCTCCGTGCGCTAACGTTAAAGGGCCGCCACGCGGCGGTCCCGCGGAGCCAGTGATTGCTGGCAGAGTACACTTGAGCAATTTGTTAGGCTCATTTTCTTAAGTGCTCAAGATTAGTCTGTTTAGTTACTATTTCTTTCGCTAGGAATTCAGTCATGCGGATATTCCCTGAATCTAGATAATCTTGGAGAAGCTCAATGTCCACCGCTCGCCGTGGATATTCCAAGCGTGTATCGTTTACTGCACGCAAAAAACTTACAAGTTCAGGAAAAGAAGATAGATCCAGGTGTGCGTACTTAACCTTTCCGTCTCTTTTATATGTATTAAGCGTCTCAGATGTAGATCCTGCAACAGTAATATCAGAAGTATCTACGGAGGAAGCCTTGGTGTTCTCGACATAAGCTTCTAGTTTATTTATTTCAAGACTTGGCAAATGGTCATAAATAGCAACACCCATAGAAACAAAAGCTAGCAACAAGCCAATCGCACTATACTTACTGGGTAAAGACCATTTTTTCCACTGATACTTCGACGGGATCATAGACTTGCCTAAGAGCTTAACACCGTCATATGCGGCAAATTTGGAGTGGAGCACTTTTACGCTAGCGTAGCTTAAAGCGGAAAAACGAGCCACGGAAAGTTTGTCCAGCCCTCGAAGCGGGCGATGCATTGTAAATCCCCCCTTATTAATACAAATCACTCATAGAGAATCAGGTCGCTAATCGGTATTCTGCCGGAGTCATATTATTTAAAGAATCAGGAGGTCGTTCGGTATTGTAGAGCTTGAGCCAGTTTTCTGTCATTTCAAAAACTTCATCCAAATTTCTGAACAAATAAAGATCCAAAATGTCATTACGATAAGTTCGATTAAAACGTTCTATGTACGCATTTTGATAAGGGCACCCCGGTTTAATGTAATCAATGATCACTTGTGCGTTCAGCCCATTGCATAAATTCACCTGACGTAAATTCAAGACCGTTGTCGACACGGACTTTATCCGGGTAACTGAGCCAAGCGCCAATTGATCAAGATAACGGGTGACTCTTTTTGCTGGTATTCCTGTGCCAATATCAAGACCAAGTGCCTCACGATTAAAATCGTCGATAACATTAAAAGTGCGAAAACGCGTTTTGTTATGCAGTGCATCGCTCATAAAATCCATCGACCAGGTTTTTCCAATGCTGATGGGCACCGTTAGTGGGGCAGGATTTCTTGGCGGTAAACGTTGTTTTCGTTTACTTCGGATATTCAACTTCATATCGGTATAAACACGATAAACACGCTTGTGATTCCAAGGTCTTTTTAGCTTGCGAAGTCGATGGAAGCATTTGAGAAATCCTTAGCGAGAATGTTTTTCAATGAGCTGATTCACGCATCCCTGATTTCACTGTCGTCTACAGGCTGTGGCTCATAATAAAAAGCTGTTCTACTGATGCCAGCGGACATCGCAACAGGTTGTGATGCTAACGCGGTGCTTGATCTGGAGGCTCTTCGCCCAGATTCTTCGCTCGGCAACAGAGATTACGGCTTTTTTTATAATCTCTTCCTGTAATTGCGATTTGAGGGTTAAATTCGCATACATTTGCTTGAGTCGACGATTTTCTTCTTCTAATTCTTTCAGGCGTTTAACATCGGATGCTTCCATGCCGCCATACTTTTAGCGCCACTTATAAAGCGTCGAATTTCCAATATTGTGCTTTCGGCACAAATCCTTAATTGAGATACCAGTTTCGGCCTTTTTTAGCACAGCGACAATTTGGCTTTCAGTCATTCGTTTGCTCATGGGTAAAATCCTCTTTGTCTGAGTTTAGAGAAAATTCTACGTTTGAACTGTATTATTTTAGGGGGTAGTTACAGCTTAAATACTGCGAAGTATCAAAAACCACACTTGTGCCAATAACTGTAAATATGGGGGTGGGTATTTACACCACTAAACTGTGACTACTCCTCAGCTGAGCTGCATTCAATTTAAAGCTAGATTTGGCAAGGTAGAGTTCTTTCAGCTAATCTATCCGGGACTAAAATAATCGTTAATGTCGTGTTTAGAAAAGATTCTCAAAAAAATTTAACTAAACGTTTAAATGGAGAACAGTTCTCAGGCTCATCGAATTTTCGCCGCTGAGACTGAAGCTAAAATCCTGATTTATATAGGAGCTTCTGATTAACTCATCCATCATTTAATCAGCGGGTAGAAATTAAAAATACGACTTCCAATTCTTTCATAATTTCAATCACTTACCATTCTGGAATTGACAGCACATCCTTGTGTAGCTGGAAGCTCTAGGCTAATCAAAGTTTCCCATACATTTAATATTCCAAAATATGTTAACTAAAGTAATTCAATTAATGCTTGTACTTACCGTAGTTTTGATACTCTGGAAGCTCATACCATTGTCGTTGATAAATTTTCAGTAATTGCCCAATTTCGGATATAAGTTGATCTTCCTCTAACAGCTTCAACTTAAAAGTCGCCAACAAGAGATCATTAATTGCCTTATCTATATTCTTGCGATTGGATTTATCTATTACTATCGCTTGCTGAACATAATTTAATGCCAATTTATATAAACCTTTTTTATTCCAAACAGCATTCTGTAGAGCGTTTTCTAAATTAGACTCAAGTCCTAACTCTATATCTTCAACTGCTAACGGAGACTCGATTATGAAGATATTAGAGGTCGTTAGTGAACCATTTATAATTAAATCAGAATTAACTTCGAAATTGCCGGGTTCATCTGGAAGATTAATTAACGCATTAAATTCGAGGTTACTCGCTTCAGATAAAGTCGTATTCCAAATTGCTGCTCGATCAGAAATCAAATTGCCATCAATGACAGTGTCGTAAATGAGACCCGGTTCAAGTGTTTGCTCGAAATAAATATTAACTGGAGGTTGAAGTCCTTCAACAATCCAATTCAGCTCAATCAAGCCGCCAGGCAAAATAATTGGTTGATCAGGTCTTACGAATTCGATTAGGTTATTAGCAATGACTTTACCCGCTTCAGCATCATTAATACCTGCTGGATTAAAGCCAAGAACTGCAACATCACCTTTACCATATCTATTAATAACCAACGCTGAATCTTCACAACGGCGACTAGTAAGCCTATGACATTGGTGTTCAATACTCCCCACGGATAAGCCACCAAATCCATCTAGTTCAACAGCTCTCCGATCAGAAAAATCCCAAGTACCTACTTCCGTAGCAACGCTATCTTGTAAAGTGACACTTTTCGGATCAATTAAAATTCGATTCAGCTTCGCACCTAATACGTCTCTCCATACCCCAAAACTATTGTGTGTATTAGTTATAACGATTGCTCCAGTTCCTGCAGCAATTGATGCTCTTAACTCAAGCAACGTATCACCCTTAATCACTAGAGGTAAGTTATAACTTTCATGAAGATGTGCAAGTAATACAGAGTTGTATCGTTGTGATCTCAAGGCTTCGATAAAGTCGTTTTCGTTACGTACAACTTTATAACGAATGTTGCTCTCCTCAAAAGTTTCTACAAGCAATTCAAATAAAGCCTCTGTGTCTTCATGTGCATGTGCGTATCCAATCGGATGATTTCGATGTATCCAGAGATCACAATCTGGATGATTAATCAAATTTTTAGGTGGTAGCAACACGAGCACACTATTACCAACGTAATTCTGTGTTGCAACAATATCAGCAGTCGTTGCAACTGATCTATTTAAAGTCAGTTGTATGCTTGGACTACGATTACCTGCACGATCAATTGAGGTTATCTCAAATGAATTATTACCTACATTTAGTGGAACTCCGCTGAACGTAAAGTTACCAGAAGAGTCAGAAATTACTATCAATGCTTCATTACTATTCTGATTAACTAGCGATACTTGGCTATTTACTTCAGCAGTACCAGAAATGTTAACCATTTCCTGATCAACACTTTGATTATTAACATGGCTAGTAATACTAGGCACATCTGGGGCAGTTAAATCAATTCGAAATCCGATTATTATTTCAGATTCGTTCCCCACACCATCAACCACATTAACTAATAATTGATAATCACCCTCGTTACCGATAGTTGTTCCGAGCTGATACGTTTCTCCATTTAACTGAGATATAAACGATAAAGGGGTTTCTTCATCAGTTTCAATTAATGGCGTAACCGGCGTATTGTAGACACCATTATCATCAATACCATTAACGATAATCGAAGGTGGTGTTGTATCTATACCAAATACAATAACTGTTTGATTAATATTGCCAACCGTATCAATGGCAATCAGATTGAAAATATGCTCTCCTTCCAACGAGACAGATGTATTTTCAATATACGGTTCATCATCTAACGTAATCACTAATGACACAAAATGAGGATCTATAGCTGTGAATGTAGGTGTAATGAACTCATTGTAGAATCGACCGTTAACAACTCCCTCAACAACAATTTCGGGAGCTGTGTTATCAACTGTAAATTCACGACTTACAATATTACTTCTATTACCGGCGTCATCTGTAGCACGAAGGAATAAATGTTGAGTACCATCGATTAATTCATCAAGTAACAGTCTGTAAGAACTATTATTAGTATCGTTTCTATTCACAGGGAACCAGTTTTCACCATTAATACTGTATTCAACTAAGTTAATTAATGAATCTTCGTCAATTGCTTCAATTAATGCAAAACTAGTTAATGAATTAATAATATCTCCATCCAGCGGATTGAGTATTTCTATTTCAGGAGCTGTGGAGTCTTGCAAAACAAAAGGTTCAATCGCCAATTCAAAATCAAAGTCTTGGTTCTGTTCAGTAACGCTTGCAAACAAACGAATTTGATAGGTTCCCAACTCTAGCAGATTGGTTTCAAATGAACTTGTGAAGTTAAGTGTTTCACCTAATAACAAATCTATATTCGTCGTGTAGTTATTCAGAACAATATTCGTTTCTGGATCAATCAACGCCGCTGTTAAAGAAACATCAACTAAAGTTCTGTTTGATAAATTGGTAAGACTATATGTAGATTCAACCAGCCGCCCCTTAGATAGAATTGACTCAGATATCGAAAGGTTACCACTCAAATTAGGTTCACCGGCTCGAATATTAAATAAATTAGTACTTGTTGAACGAATATTATTATTACTATCTATAACATTCAACGTGACCAAATAATCCCCCGGAGCTTGCGCCTGTGTATTCCAAACTTCTACTACACTCAGACTAGTACCCGGCAATAATTGACCAACTTCAGAACTAGATTCAAAAACAACAAGATTAGACGAGTTACGAACAATAAACTCCACACGACCGCGATTAAACAATGTATTGCTGTTCTGGCTTACAACGGTACCTCTCAAATTAACCGAATCGTAAGCAGAATAGGTTGCACGATCAGAAGTCACACCCGAAATTAAATTTAAAGTAGGAATAATAAAAAATTCGAAATTTTGAGAATTCACTAGCTCGTCTGAAATATCATAAAGCTCAGCTACAATTTTATAAGAATCTGCAAAATAAGATGCCGTAGACCAATTAAAATTAATATCTGAAGCATTTTGACTTAATTGACCTTCTTGCAGAATTTCGACCACAAAATCATTTAGATCTTCAACTCTAATGCTATAACGACCACCAATCTGCGAACCAGGATTAATAACTCTAAATGTACCAATTAAGGTCTCATTTGCAACAAAGTTAACACCTCCTTGAGCCGAAGGGTTTATTAGAAGATCACCATATGGCAGCAGCTGATCGAGAACAGTTAAAACATTACTAACAATATTATTAGAGTAATTTATTTCATTAGCTCTATTCGAATTATTAACCGATGCCACAATGCTGTATTCACCAGTAACGGTAGTAGTATTAATTTTTACTGTGTAAGCTTTCACTTCATTAGGAGCTAAAGAAGGTATTTGTTCGATCAATAATTCCACTTCCTCTCCCGTTGGCAAAATAGCTATGACGACAAGATCCGTTGGATCAGAAATGATAGTTCCTCTATTTTGCACAGAAATTTCAGTAGTACCTTCTACACCAACAGTAATTGCATTTTGAAGAATATCTACCGATATACTTAAGTCGGCAATATTATCGATTCTATTCAGAATAATATTGTCTGCCGGCTCACTTACGTTTTGACTCCCATCCACAGACAAGACAGTAAGGGAGTTAGAACCCAATTCTAATGGCACATTATCAAAAGAGAAAACACCGGCCAAATCGATATAATAAAAATTATCAAAACCACTTGAAAGTACGATTCTATTTAAACCAGCGCCACTAATCGATAATTCATTGCTCTCGTCAATCGAGGCCGTGAATAAAGTAATTTGATCACCTTCACTAAAACGGTGGTATTTCAATGTCGCTTGTGCATCACGATCAATAAAATAAAAACCTTGCTCGGAAAATGACCACGTTAAATCAGTTGGACGATTGATAAAACCAGAATCTAAAACCGAAAGCTCTTGAGTCAAAAGATCGTACATAACAAGATCAAATGTACCTTCTGAATTTTGTTTTGAATACAAAATCCTAGTCCCGTCGCGACTAAAACTGTCCGCCTCAATTTCATCTATACAGCATAGAGAGCTGACCGTATATATCTGAGCCACCTCTGAAAATCTATCCCAAATAGTAATTTGAACATCGTCATTTACGTTAAACGTATCTATAAAGAAGCGACCATCACGACTAATAAATCGCCAGTTGAAATAGTTAAATACTCTAGCTTCACCGCTCTCGATATTTATTGCATATAAATCATAGCCGCCTAATTGCGGTATATCCGCATAAGCTAAAAGCTCATCGGTATCTTCAAAATATGCCAAGGGCTCAGTCCGGAAAAAAATCTGATGTTCCCACTCTGAGCTCAATTGAGTAGTTGTATTATCATCAAAAGTACTGTTAGTGAGTAAAATTCTTGAGAAGATAAATCCGGCATCTACGAGAATTAATTGATCACCACGCCAAAACGTTGGAGTCGCAAGGTTACTTACAGCACTTTCTTGTGACCAACTATCAACCTGCTGTGAATATGCATGGTTTCGTAAGATACCAGAGTCATTACTGCTATAAACAACTGCTGCACGACCGTTTTTCGAGATGGAAGTACTAATTAATGTCCCATTTGTTGAAACCGCCTCCGCGTTTTGAATAGGTAATTTCACTCCCTCCGAGATAATGTTTCCATTTGCGGCTAAAAATACCTCTGTACCTAATTCAGCTTCACCAGCGACAAAAATAGAGTTGAAATCTACATCTAAAGGAACATCTGAAGTAGTTGGTAAATAAATTATCGGTTTCATGGGTGCTATATCATCGTTCACCGTAATTTGAACAGAATTGGATTCTATGCTCAAATTTCCAATGTTATCGATAGCCCGCACAACATAATGATAATTTACTCCCGCAATAATAGTGTTATCAATAAAATTCAGACCTGACGTATTTCCAAGAATCGAGAATTCACTTTCGGAGCCCGATCGTCTATAGATTTGATAAGATACTGGATTTGATCCGGGGGCGGCCAACCAATCTAAACTCACACTAATATTAACTACATCTGCCGTTGCGGATAATTCAACAGGTGGCGAAATTAAGGGTTCAGCAACAGTCAGAGTCACTGAGTTCGATGGCTCACTGATATTACCTGCTACATCTACAGTTCGAATAAAATATGAATACGTGCCATTAATCAACGGTCCATCAACATAATCAACACTTGTTACCGTAGCAATTAATTCATTGTTACGATATATGCGGTAGTCACTGGCATCGGAAGAAACACTAGTTTCCCAAGATAATTCAGTAACAGGCCCAAGCAGGCTCGCAGATAGAACTACTGGTTCTGGGGCTACAACATCTCCCACAACAACGGAGATAGGATCAGACAACGGACCTTCTCCGACAGCTAAATTGAACGCCGAAACTTGATAATTGTGAATAATATTAGTTTCTTCAGGAAAATCAGTAAAATGCGTATCCTGAATTAAGGGTATCTCGAAAGTTTCAATAGAACTAATTCGATAGCTTGAAGAACCCGTAAATCTTAAGGTAATTGCATCGGTAATATAACGAGTATCTAACGTTAATGTTGAGCCAACTCTTGTAACTGGAATTAAAACACCATTAGCGGTAGACATTACTTCAATATTTGGCACGCTACCAGAAACCACAATGGAGGTTAAAGCTGCAGTACGACCAAACGCTAAGGTAACCAATGTAGTAGCAGCATTCGAGACCCAAACTTGTCCTGGTCTTACTATATTTCCCACCGGGAATCTAGATGAAGAATTATTCGCACTAATATCAGAGTACTCAATAGAAGAGTTTTGATGAATTGGTACTCCATCTCGAATCACAGAATAAGCATAAAAATCGGAATCCGTATTTTCCTGCCATTGTAAATTAACAGAGAAATCTTGATCGTTATAAGTTGCCAAAAGGCCATCTACTTTTGACGGTGGCGGAATGTAAGTAATAACCTGTTCAGAGATATTGCTAATCGATCCATAGATTGGATGTCTTACATAAATAACAAGATTATTTTCACCAGGTAAAAGATATTGCCCTTCAACAGAATAATCTCCATTTACATCTGAGAATCCAAGAGAAGTAATAATCTGTTCGTTTGAATCAGTTGAAGACAATAAAAAAATCTCTGCATTAGCAATAGTATTGCCACTTAATCTAAGAACATTACTTGGTCGTGGACTAAGAAGATAGGTAAACTCTGGCGTAAATAGTTCAGTCTTAACAGGAGTTAATATCGACTCATTTCCCTCTAGATCGATAACACCAACGCTATATCGCATCTCACCTAAATCGTGATTTATATGAGTGAAACGAGTTTCGGTAACATTGGAAGAAAGTAACAACCTTTGTGGATTTGCTTCGGATAAATTTTCGACATAAACGGAATATGACGCAAAATCCGATTCAACATTAGTATTCGTCCAAGTTAATGATGCCTCAGAGCCTATCACTGAAACGTTTAACGTATTGATCTCCGAAGGCGGTGTTATGTCTGATTGAATAACATTTAAAATTTCAGGTGATGGATCGATACCAGCAAAATTATCAATCGCCAGGGCTCTAATTTGATAATTAGCAAACGGTAAACTGGAGCTATCCCACTCAGTTTCAAATGGGGCCAATGCATCAACAGAAATTAGCTGCCAAGGCTGAGTCGCATCTACTCGATAAGAAAATTCGACCGACGCTAGATCATTATCCTCAGAATCAGCAATAAGATATAAACTATTCTCAAACCGTTGACCGTCCTCTACATTGACAATCGTCGCATGAGGTAGATTGTTATTTAAAACTACACGAGCTTCATCGGATGGCAAACTAATATTGCCGGTCTCATCTAAGACAAAAACCGAATAGAAATACTCATCATCAACTAATCCAGCATCTGTATAAGATGTCTCGGAAATAACATAAGGGGATAAATCTCCAACAACAGTTTCGGGAGCATTTAAAAGCTGGCCATTCCTATATAGAAGAAAACCCTCGATGCCGTTCAGTTCACCTAAAAAATCCCATGTAATATTAATATCACCGTCGATAATCGTTGCCTGTACATTAGTAACTGGCTGTGGAGGGTCGTTATCAACTTCTATATTAATTTCCGTAGTGCTTATGTTTCCTTGTTGATCTTCGGCTTGTAATCTTAAAATATATTGTTGATTACTATTAACTAATAGAGAATTCCACTGCGCTAGATTAAATCCGCGCTGCGGCAAGGTTGACTCGGTAATCAATTGCATTGAATTTTCATCAACACCAACAAACACCGAATAACGAGCGAAATCTGTTTCACTATACGCTGTTCCATTAATATCCACTAAACCGCTAACTTTCTGATTTAATAATGGGCTTGTAATAACTACTTCCGGCCCGGTTAAATCAACACGGAGATTTCTCTCATTAGAATCTAAACTTTCTAAATTTGCATTATCGACGGCTAAAACAACATAGTGATAATCTCCTTCAGAAAGATTAACGTCCTCATAGTGTGTCTCTGTCAGTAAGTCCTGAGAAATTAATTGACCATTTCTAAAAACTCGATACCCAGCTAAGTCACTAACCTCTACTGCAGACCAGCTCAACACAGCCGTTAAATTATTATTGAATACAATATCACCTAAGACAGGAGCTTTAGGAGGTGTAGTATCGATAATGATAGATGTAAATTCACTCTGGATATTATTTGCTAAATCAGCAGCAGTAAAACTCAACGTATATTGACCATCTTCAGGTAATTGGCTGAAGTTAAATACCTGACCATCAATTATTTGATTATTACTAACAAAGATTTCTTCAAATTGGCCATTATCAGAAGTGGTTACGCCAGAAGAGATAGCGACTTGATAATTACGTAAATTTTCGTCAACTATTGTTCCATTAATTACATCAGACGCCATTAAGAAACCATTATTGCCAATCGAGTCAATAGATACAGTTGGAAGAGTATTATCAATAGAGAACTGGATGTTCGCACGAGTGGTTAATCCAGACAGATCTCTAGCAATTACAGATACAATATACTCTGCTTCAGCTAGAGTAGATAAATCTATACTTGCCAAAAGATCACTTGGAACCGAGCTCTGGTCATCGATAATAGTTATGGGTAAAGCTCCTTCTATATTTTCGATAAGTTCTACGGAATAAGTATTGAAAAATTCATCGACTATTTGCCCGTGAATATTCAATACTTCCTGCTCAGAACTTATTACTAAATTGGTTCTAGGCTCAGCAAGGACAATTTTTGGCGCTGTGTTGTCAATTAATAATGAAGCCGAGATTGTTTGTCTGTTTTGAGCAAAATCTGTAGCACTAATCTCTATTCTATAAAAACCCTCGACATCAAATGTTGCAGAATCAATAACTAGTATTTGTCCTGCTGGCACGACTTGAGAAGACACAAGCTCGTTATTAACATTACCATTGGGTGTACTTATTAATCTCACAGAATAATTATCGAACAGCGCATCAAAAATACTACCGCTAATAATATTACTACCCGATAATTCAATACGCTCATCAGTAAAATTATCAAGCACAATGGCAGGTGCTGTTACATCTAATACAATTGTAGTTTGTTCTTGCTGAGTTAAACCAGAAGACACAATAGAACGTGCATCTACAACAAGAGTGTAAGGACCATTAGGTAATAGATCACCAGAATCACTTCTACCATCCCATGTAAGAGACGCGAAAGTAGCTTCGTAATTAACATCAGAGCTAATTGTCCTCACTAAATTCCCTGCTGAATTCAACACAGAGAAACTTGCAATCGACGGGGCCTCAAATCGTGTACGAATAACGGCCGCATCCAACAAGCCATCATCGTTAGGTGAAGTATAGGGTTCAGTGACGCTAAATTCTGATATTAAGTCGGTAACTAAAGCTAGGTCGAGCAACTCGGATACCGTTGTTTTATTACCAGCCAAATCTGTCGCTTCAATTTCTAGAGTAAAATTACCAGATAAACCAAACGTATTCCAACTCGCTAGATAACGACCCGCTGCTATATCATCAATGGTAAAATTACGTCTACCAACATCAACCAAACTTCTATTTCCTGAACTAACCTCAGTAACAAAGACTTCATATCGAACTATATTAACATCATGTACAGAACCTGATACCTCAACATTTAATCCTAATAAATCGGAATTTCTTGGATAAACTAATTCGACATTTGGTGCAGAATTATCAATAGTCAATATTAACTGCTGGATCGAAAACAACCCACAGCTGTCTTGTGCTTTAAATTCAAGAATATAAGTACCATCTGCAGGTATTTGACCGCTTTGTAACTGACCGTTCCAGGTAAAGTTGTGATTTCCAGCGTCTAACTCCAAATTTGTTGTAATCAACCCCGATGACAATCCCTTTATTAATGAGTTCGTATCTGGATCAATTATCCCTTGGAATAACTCAACATCGACAGAAATAAACTCCTCAGTCCGGATTGTTGCAGCAATCTGATCTTGGATACCATCTTGATTTGGTGAAAAAAACCGACTAATTGATCCATCGATGGCAACTTGAACAACCTCAAAACCTTCTACCTCAGCATCAATCTCAAACTCCACTACGGCACAAGAATTTTTACCACTCCAATTATATGCGGATAACGTGACGGTACTTCTCTGGCTATTAGCATAAGTCGCAAATCCAGCTGTACCGGCAAATTCATGAACACCAGTGAATAAATTAGAGCGTATATTGTCAACAAAGAAATCTTGCTGATTTGAAAATAATGTTAAGGAAGAAATTTGATTTTGACGAAACAATTCTATCTCTAAATCCGAGTCCTTCTCGGCAGTACTATTAATACATACAAAATTCTCTAGAATGGATGCGTTCGCCTCACTATTGCAATATATAGACTCATCTGTATTTTCTGGACTAGCACTGTCTCTTTGTTGTAAACGGTAGAATAAAGAATCTCTCCCTGAGATTTCAGCCGTTATTTCAACAGCATTTAATAAGCTCGAAGCATCACCGGCAATAAAACTATTTGCACATATCTTTTGATTATTAAGCGGTGATAATATTTCTACAGACGGCGGTGATGTTTCGTAAGGAATTGTTTGCGACTCTAAAGAAAGTATCTCACCACTGCTATCAAACAAAGTAGTACGAAATTCGTAAATGCCATCAACTAAGTTCCTTGCATTAAAAACACTTGAGTAAGATGTATTTAATCTAGGAGCATTTACGTTTGCAAATATCTCTTCATTACCATTTTCATCTACCATTGAAAAAGTTAATACAGAATAATCTAATTCGTCTTCTACAGCATTAACACCCTCTGGAAGACTGATAATAGAAATCACTGTCAACTCTGGCTCAGCCGAAATTTCGCAACTTTCCGGTATCGGAGGTATAACAGAGAAATCTATTTCACCACAATCACTTACAACTGTATCTGAGTCAGTTAATACGCGACCATCCGATAGTTGGAATTCGACTGTAATATCGTAACTACTACAAGAATCCAACAAAGAAACATCAAATGGGAAAACCCGAACCTGTTCTACAGATAATGAAGGGCTAACCGATAATCCATTTGTAGATCGGATAAAGCTAACTGAACCGTCTACCAGATAAGAATCTAGTCGTCGACGTTGTGAGAATCTAGCGTCAGCTGAAGATTGAGCAAATAGCGAAACCTGCTGAACAAATTCCAAATCTGTATTTGTAATAAAACTACGGATTGTTTTCCTTGGGGTAGGTTCTGAACGGTCGACCAGTACACCATCAAGAAGTCCGTAGGAAAATTGTCCTGGAGGTAAAATAAACGATTTTGACAAATAATGAGTATCTGAAGAATCGGTTATTCTTGCGCGAATATAATATCCAACTTCAGGATTCAAACCGTTAGCTGATCGGTCAAATATGGCGACAAAATTTGAGTCAATTAAATTGTAATCAAATAAACTCACTGGCGATAATAGAGAAGATGTTGGAATAAATTGATCAGCACGCAAGCTATCAGGAGCAATATTTACATTAAGAGGGGCAAGCGAATCGATAAATATCGGAAGGAACGACTCAGGTAAAGGCTCAAGATCGTTGATAATTGGAGCAAATAATAATTCAATAGACCTAATGTCTTTTTGTATGGACTCAGATATTTCTACTACAACAGTATTATTATCACCCGAAATAATAGTTCGATCTAAATCAAAAGTTTTTGACGAATATGCTAATGCATCACGCGATCGCAATACAATCTGCTCACCAGCTCCAATAGTAACAGCTCGCACAGCTTCAACTTTATTCTGATTTTCTTTTCCAACAATCAATACAGATTCATTACCCGATCTATCACGAGCGACTATACGGTAATCATTTAGTGCTAATAACTCATAGGAAACCGGAATTAAGAAGTCAGTAGTAGATTCTTCCGCTAGCAGAACAGGAATCAAGTCCGTAACCTGCCAATTAGCTCTGCCAGGCTCAGATACTTCGACAATTTGTTGACTTAAATTAGCATCTGATAAAACGTACCCAACCATCTCACTGATATAGGTAGCGCATAGCTCGCCGTTGCTAGTTAACGGCGTGAAACATCGATTTGTATAAGGAGCTTCAACAATCGATCGAACACCCCAAGAAAATTGATTGTTTAATTCGGTTAATAAAGGATTAGTTCGATCTAGGGTTACAAAAAACTCGAAGTTCTGAATTAGAACCCGATAAATACCGTCCGGCAATAGTGCTCCAGAATTATTTCGTCCATCCCAGCTCAGTTGGGTCTCTATACCAACCTCATCATAACTTTGAGATATAGTCCTGACTACTTCACCACTTTCATCCTGAATCTGAATGGAAATATTTACAGGCTGAAGTACACGAAAGTGCACCTCCAAGTTATCTTGAATTCCATCACCATTAGGTGAGATATAAGCTGGTTGTCTAAAAACATTTGTAATACTTGTATCTTCAGAATAACTCACTTGAGTGATATCAGAGCGTGAGTTTCCCGCTTTATCAGTTGCAGTTAGACGAATAAAAAAACTGCCTCTAGAAGGTGGTACCCAAGTTGTCAATTGTTCGTCGATTACCAGTTCATTAGACGCCGGAGAAATTAAGATCCAATCATTAGGTGTCTGGCTGGATGCATATTCCAATATCCAACTATCGAAATTTTTATCTACAGCGGTACCGTCAATGATTATACCACCTTGAGTTCGAGATACGCGTGCACGCAAATCAACCGATAAATTCAACAAAGATTGAAATTGCTCATAATTACCTATCGTTACCGAGCACTGGCGAGTACTCCTAGTATTGAAATAGGTTAAAAACCGACCCGTATTCGAGCTGCGAATTGCATTTGTATAACCACCAACCGGAAACCTAGAAGTGAGATTATCTTGATTCACACTAGGGTCATCTACATTTATCAAGGATAATTCAGACCCAAACAGTCCAAAATCACTGAAGATTGGAAATCGAAATAATTGGCTATCGAAATTATTTTCAGGACCAGCAGTAATTAATATTGATCGAGATCCTGGTAACCATTGGAAATTTCCATCGACCGAAAAACCAAAATCAACAAATCCTGAAAACTCTGAATTAAAAAACCCAGAGGTTGCATTTCGATATATCCAACCTCGACTCTGTACCCACGTAATAAGCGGAAGACCATTATTCCTAATTATATCAGAATTAAAAATTGGGAAATTTTCCAGTTGGTCGAAATAATTACGACTTCTTTCAAATCCTAAAAGACTTCCAGAATTAGAAAGATCATCGCCATCAGAGATTAATTCACCATCAAATGAAGCAGGTGGCAATGGTGCTACCTCAGCTATTTTTTTCAGACTAGAATCTCGAGTATTAAGGGTATAAACACCCTGAAGTCGATTATAATTTTCGACTAATTGAGTAGGAAAATCTTGGGTGGCGCATAGATAGCAATACCGCAAATGTACATCTAAGTAATCTTCGATCAGGACACCCAATTCAATTCCATCCGGTGACCAACTAAGCGCTGCAAATCGGCCATACAACATGTCGGTAGATGGATATCGTGACGGATTTAAACCTGTATTCTCCAACAACTCTATAGACAAAGATTCAGGGAATTGTCTAGAAAATGAAAATTTTTGAATAGCTCGATTGTTCTCACCGCGTACTTCTACTGTACGATTAATACCATTACCAAAAGCAAACCTTCTTCCATCGGGTGACCATTCAAAAACCGAACCTCTAGGAGTAAGATATTCCAAATTAGAAGTATTTAAATCTAACCAAAAAAGATGATTATTTTCTCTCTCAAGTAAC
This sequence comes from Sessilibacter sp. MAH1, assembly GCF_054658315.1. Lineage (NCBI taxonomy): Bacteria > Pseudomonadati > Pseudomonadota > Gammaproteobacteria > Cellvibrionales > Cellvibrionaceae > Sessilibacter > Sessilibacter sp. MAH1. The sequence goes on along the minus strand of NZ_BAAGIC010000018.1, from coordinate 42,111 downwards.
AAATTCACATAAGCAAATCGGTTAAATTCTTCCTCAGTAAAGCCAGTAGTTTCAAATTTTATTAATGCTTTAGTACCATCATTGTTAAAAACAACCGTTGGTGATAACTCTAAACCAATATCTGAGTATAAATTTAAATCAATCGTATTTATTAATAAAACACTAGGAAACTGATCACCAAGTTGTTGCGAATAATTAACTTCGTATAAATCCAGTTTAGAATTGCTTTGATCATAATTTGTTAAAAGTAACGAAGTACCTGAACGTGCAAACGTAGTACTTATAATACGTCCGCTAATTGATCCAACTTGGCTTAAGAAATCTGATTGATTAAATACCAATCGTCGATTACTACCATCCGAATTCAATAACCAAATATTTTCAGCGGACGAAGAAAATTGACCTCGAGTGGAAACAGCAACCTGTCGACCGTCCGGCGATACGATAATATTGTTAATCCGACCTGCTTTGAACTCGAAGGTATTTCCCTGCACTTGTAAGGAAAAATCATCTGGAACTAATTGAGTAACATTGCTGCCATCGTTAAACGCACGGTATAAACCAGATCGAAAACGCGTGCGGTCATCGGTTAGCAATAAATTTCCTGATTGTGGATCATTTACACCTTCGAAAAAAGTCGCGAAATAAATAAACTCGTCATTTGAATCATATATTGGCCCCGGTAAACCACCGGCAGGAACACCTCTCGAATTTATACTATTATTTGCCTGAAAATCCAAAATTTCACCAACAGCACAACTCAAATTACGGGTAACGCCAAACTCAGAGTCAATCGCTTCAAACAGAGGACTTCTGTTGGTATCTACAACCACTTTTGCCGACCCTAATGCAGCACCAGTAGCTTTATTTCTTACAGTAAACCAATAATCACCGTCAGCTACTACCGCACCGTTAGTACGACGACCAGTCCATACAGCACTTCCCGCCGTATTACTCGGAAAGTTATTATTAAGAGAGGCAACAAGATCGTTATTTTCATCAAGAATAACAATCTCAAAAAACTCGGATTGATCTAGAGTGAAGTTAAATTCACTAAAATCTTTTTCGCCGTTGCCATCAGGAGAGATGTAACGCTCAGAAACATAAAAATTACCATTTTGAATGTTTATGGTCCGCTCAGCTTGGTTATTGGTAACTTGCAATTCTGGAATTGTGTTATTAGGGTCAATCGTGACGGAGATTCTGTGCTCACCTTCACTGTTAAAACTAATCGGTACTTGAATAGACGCGTCACCATTACCTTCAATTCGATTAAATGCAAAATCACCAATAAGGGCAATACCATCAATAAAAACAGAAACAGGAATATTTTCTGCGGATTGATTTCCTATATTGGTCGCAGTAATCGTTAATGTGGCTGGTTCGTTGGGAACAGGTAATACAGGAGCTAACACTAAAGACCCTGAAGAAACTTCGATATCGGGAAGACTTAAAATGGTGAGACTATCGAAAGCTATGTTGTCGTCTTCGTTAATTTCAACCACAGCATTACTAGGATCTGCAACAACATAAAGGGTTGTTGAGCCAAGCTCTGGCGTCGCCTCCCAAACAAGAGTTACTAAGGATTCTTCACCAACATCAATGTCTGGAAGAATAATCGTATCTAAAACACGACCACCATTATTCGGATTATTATCGAAAAGTGAAACCTCAAGACCAGAAAGAATCTCAGTGCCTGAGTTACTGACTTGAGCTGTGACAACCGTGTCTAACCCTTGCAGGGCCGGTTCGGGATTAAAATCGATTGTACGGAAGTTAACACTAGCGTTAGCTCCAGTTTGTACATTAACTAATATAGATTTTACAACATCGTTATTACTTTCATCCAATTCGGCAATTAGATTACTTGGATCTAAAATGACTTGGAAATTAGTTTCACCACTGACATTGGCACGCCAAAGAACTTCTCTGGTGACCGATTGACCTGCAGGAACGTTAATAGTTTGTGTTTCAAGCCGAGTAGTACCTTCAACGTTAATTACATTAAAAACAACCTCAGCATCCACTGCATCAATGGTAGATCGGTTATAAATAGTAACGATGAAATTAACATCATTAAACAAAATCGAAGTATCGGGAGATACAATCGCACTCTGTGTAATTTCCAAGTCAATGCCCGGTTGAGTAACAACTGTTTGCAACGCCGTATTGTTGGTCTCATCTTCTTCTGCAACAGAATCACTTGCGTCTAGAATAATTCGATACTCGTGAATACCTGGGCTTGCCAATTGATCAACAAAGTTCAACGCGACTGAGCCGCGAGCAGGGACGTCAATCAGAGATTCAGCAACTAATTCGTCATTACGTAGTAATTGTGCAGTAATACCAGCGGCGGGAATTAAACCAAGATTACGGGCAGTAGAACTGATGGCTATATCCACCGGTAACCGATTAGGCTTATTAGGTGTAACAATAAAATCCGCATTAGAAACTGCAAGTTCTACCTGAGTTGCAGGAGGTGAAACTGTAATATTAAGCGTTTGACGATTATCGTTTTCACTACGCTCTAGCACTGCGTTGTTAACATCAATTACTGCGATTAATTCATAACTGCCAGCAGCTTCAAAGGTGTTCCAAACAGTATTTACCGCCACCGAAGAATACGCAGGTAATTCAGCAATGGTAATTGGATCGTTAAGCGAAATTCGGCTGCCATTATTATCGGCAAAGAATTGTACCAATACGCTACTTACATTTTGCGACGAATCATTGTTTACAATGGTAGTAATAGAGACTAACTCTCCATCAACCGGATCCGTGTTATCGACGGAAATATTTAATGCGCGCAAATTAGGTAAATTAACCGATTGTAAAGCACTAATAGCCAAAGCAGTTGAATAAACACTACCTTCCCAATGGCCGCCCAAACGTTGCCGTTCGGTAATAAACGTCAAAGCAGCAGTAAAATTTATCGATTCAAGCTGCTGTAATCGAGCAAATGTTCGAATAACAAGTGCTGTTTCATGAACACTGGCATCTGCATCACCAAAACCGCCACTGGAATCGGTTTGTTGAGATAACCAAGATAAGCCCGCATTCACCGCTGAAGAGTCATCGATATTTACTAATGCGTTCAACACTGCAACAGTCGCACGCACAGTACTTTTTGAACCGGAAACACTAGGCCAGCCGCCATCATCATTTTGTTGAGATAACAAAAAATCAACAGCTGCCGATTGATTAAACGAACGATTTGAATTAACTAACGAAGTATATGCCAGAGCAGTATCTAGCGCGTTGCTATCGTAGCCGGGTAATAAACCCCAGCCACCATTGGTATTTTGTCTCTCTAATAACTGCTCAGAGAAAGTCTCATCTAATAAAACTGATAATAAACGAGCTAAGCTATCAGTATTATTGACGGATTGATCTCGTAGAAAGCGCAAAACCTCTGGATCAGAGCTATATCCCGACACCAACTCTCGCAACGTCTCAGTAACTACTAAAGTATCACGCAAACGAGTAGATTCTTTATCTTGCCAAAAAGGATTACTGCCACGTTGTGTCAATAGCCAATCAATACCGTCATCGATGCTTATACCATCAACCCGAAATGCCTCATCTGATACAACTAAATCTAACTCTCCTAATTCAACCGGCTCTGGCTCAGGGAAAATTGTAGCGATACCTTTACCACCAGTAGTAATAGCGAATCGCTCTGCAAAATGTCTACGAATATCACGCAAGCCATTAAAGACTTCTTGGGCAGGTTCTTCATTAGGCGCGACTATATAAATAAAAGCAAAACGGAAATCTTTTTGAGACTCCACCTCATTGGGAATCCTCGGACCTTCCTCAGCAATTATTTGATCTATAGTTACCGTACGAGGTGTAGCCGCAATAGTAACGCCGCGCACCGGAATATTTGTACGATTAAACTCTTCAGTTGTGCTGTTTAACAAGGTTAACGGCGGCACTTGGTCTGAACCGTAAAAGCCCATTAGATATAAATCTAATGGGCTATAGAAAAAATCCGTGGCTACAGCGGTATAGGTACCATCGCCATTATTGCGCCAGTCACTACCGTATTCCACGGAAGCATCAGAATCTAAGAAGAAGCTCCAGTGTGCATTTTGCCTACCTAACAACGAATCATCTGATTCATTATTTTCGTTTCTGAAGTTGACGCGTGTACCCCAACGGTGCAACAGCTCATGGCTTAAAGTATTAATAACTCGGTTAAACGCAAGCTGAGTGGGATTTATTTCGTAACGACTGAGTGCCGCCATATCGATATAACTTTGCAGCCTGCCGTCGCTACCGTACAAAGCGGAGTTATCAAAAAGAGGAATGCCTAAACCTTGAATATCGTTACGCACACCAGCGTGAAAAGCCAAAGCATCACCGGTATCGTACTCAAATGAACTAAAAACCACTAGAAAATCATACGTATCAGAATGATGTTCATAAAACTCTTGAGCAATAACCGCGCGAGCAGCCGCATTAAACTCTCCGCCCGATAAACTACGATCTAAATTACCGGTAAACTCCATAACCGTGACTTGGTCACGATCTCGAATAAATTCTGCGCTGTAAGCTCCCTGAGGAATATCAAAAGGTGTTATGGGTAAGGGCTCGCCCGCTTTTATTGATGTGGTTAACACCAACAACGATAAACCAATTAATGTTTTTAGAGATCGTAACATTCCTTTTACTCCAAAATCCTGAATAGCTAATTGCGGGCGAGATATTTTTTGCATAAAACCAAAGACTTTACATTTAATTTTTTTACAGAAGACGCTTTAAGACTATGAATAAAAAACTATTCATCACTTTTTAAAAACGCGACTAATCGAATACATTTTCAAACGGAACGATCCCACATGATCAAATACCAACGTGAGACTATAAGATATTCACTCTCATTAAATATCTATAAAAAACGAATCCTTACAGACATTAAAAACTTGCTCAACTAAGAGTAAATAAATATATAAAAATAGACTATTAACTTTTACAAACAGGAAATAAAATCCAAAAAATATAAGCAGAAAACTCACTAAAAAACTGGTTACAGAACAACTAAAAGCTTACATCAAATAAACGAACTACTGAGCAATTTGATAACCAATGGTTACTTCAGACTCCGGTAATGTGCGATGAAAACGCTGAACCCTAGACAATTGATCATTTTCTGATTTAAACAGCCAAATCAATTCGCCATTAAAATCTTTTAATACAATTTTATCTGACAACACCTGAACAACCGTTGCATCGAACAATACAGCACCAACATCGATTATTTTCGTTGTCTTATCGGTTAAGCGAACAACTGCACGACCATCTTGAGGGGACAGCGCGATAATAAAAAGATCATCCACTGCAGCATGAGAAAACGTGTTTGCAAAGAATAATAACCAAACGAGAGACCATTGCTTCATCGTATAAATACTTCCAAAATAAAGTGACAACCAAATCTATCTTGGAGTTAACCTGAAGCCATTATTGATACACCTTCAATAAATAAGCTAAAACGCCGAAGACGCGGCAGTATACAAATTACAAAATCTCTCTTCAATAAACTATCGACTTAATTTCAGCGAATAAAAAACTTATTTTCATAGTATAAACTTTAGCATTAATATGCTCATTTTTTTTCATTAATAAAACAAACTTATAAAGCAAAAATAAACCCAAAAAAAATTAAGCACACAAACAATAAAAATAGACAGCAAGATGAAATCAATATTTACTATTTGTTTACACTGTGAATATTAAAAATCATAAAGACCATTATCTAAACTTTTAATACGAATACTAATGAGGAATAAAAAGGCAAAGTTTCACACTCATAAAAGCCATTTAACAATGCAAACAAATTAAATAATTATTAACCAACACAGCTTAAAACTTAAAATTGACTATAAGATATCTAAGAGGAGATTCATAACTATTTATGCTCGGAGAGGGGATTGTTTTATAGATGTTAGAGGTACTGCCACGAAATGCATAACGAAATCTATACCCGTTGAATGTCTACAAATTTAAGGTAATCTAGAAGAACCCAAAACATTGATTTAAAAAATCACCAAAAAAACCTATAACACTCCCATATTCGACCAAAATTTAGCTTTCAACACTAATTTCATTAGCGTTACAAGATACCTAATTTTTATTTACTTAAAACCTAATTAAAATCGGAATATTTAGGAGATATTTTTTAAAATATAATCAGTCTAATATTTACTCGGACAATAGTAAGAAAAATTACTAGTATGAATAATCGTAATTTTTTGACCCATTGTATATTAAGATACTAAACCAATACCTTTATACCAAGATTTGTTGTCTTTTTCGGATTTAGTCTTTAAGGTTTCTTTTGAACCAGCATTTGAAGCGTACAAAGAGGAGAAATTTTTAACGTGTGTAATCCACTGTTCTGGATTAAGCCCAAGAGTGTGAATAGCTTTTTCAGATATGTCAGAGATAAAACCACGTTTGTCATCACGAATGCAACGCCCGGTGATTTCGACTAACTCTAGATAATCAGCAAATGTGATTGGAATTGCTTCGGCAATATCAGTGTGCACACTGCCATGAAGTGGTTTTAGATGAGATTTTGGTAGGGATTCTAGTTGAAGTAATTTTTCTATTTTCTGTTGTTTTTTAACTTTTGATTGGATTCGTTTTTGATTGCTTTTTGTTAATTTGAGATTGATTTTTTCCTCATGAGTATCTGAATTTTTTTCCTGTTTTGAATTTTTATCAGCTGTACTTTTAGCAGTGACGAAATCGAAAATACGCTGCTGGATGGAGGTAAAATCACTATCAATTAAGTCGTCAGCAATACCCGCACGGACTGGATTTAAATCGACATAAGCCATACAAGTGAGCAATGCCTGCTCATCCAACAATGCCTGAGATTTAAAGCGCCCCTCCCAAAATCGACCTTTGCAATTGTCTTCCTCGTTAGCCATGCGCGCAATAGTTTCATTCACGCCGCGCATAAACCAACTAATTGACGTTAATCGCTCGCGCCATTGCTCGATAATTTCTTCGGCTTTTTTAAGTTCCGCTTTCGACATTTCAGCACGAAAAGCGATCCATTTTTGAATTAACTTATCGCCTTTGTACAACTGCAACCAACGCTCAACAACCTCATCCAAACTCCAGTTTTCGGCACGACTTTTATCCACATGCAAAATTACATGGTAATGATTGCTCATCACCGCGTAAGCACAAATATCGATGGCATAAACGTAGGATAAAAAACGAAGACGGGAGACCAACCACTGCTTGCGGTGATCGAAATTCCCACCGGTTTCATAATCATCACCACACAAAAAAGCACGGCGCACACAGCGAACCATGCAGTGATAAAACGGCGTGTCTTCGATTGAGACTTGTTCGGAACGAGGTTTAGTCATGGTTTGGGATTATGACAGAGGAGAAAAGTGAAGTTAAATTTATGGATGTCCTATTTATTTCCTCAACGTGCAAAATCACGTGGTAAGGTAATGATTACTCATCACCGCGTAAGCACAAATATCGATGGCGTAAACATAGGATAAAAATCGAAGGCGAGAGACCAACCACTGTTTGCGGTGATCGAAATTCTCGCCGGTTTCATAATCATCGCCACACAAAAAAGCACGGCGCACACAGCGGACCATGCAGTGATAAAACGGCGTGTCTTCGATTGAGACTTGTTCGGAACGAGGTTTAGTCATGGTTTGGGATTATGGAAGAGGAGAAAAGCAAAGTCAAATTTATGGATGTCCTTTTTATTTTCTTTTTTCGTGGTAGAGAATAAAAGTTAAATCAAATTTATGGATGTCCTATTTTCTCTTTATAACTGCGGGGCATTATTCATTGCGGGGCATTATTCATTGCAGCTAAATCAGTTCAGCAAAAAACTCTTCGCAATAAAAAGAAAATGCATCTTCTTCTTGCTCCGCAATTTTGTATGTACCACCCTCAAGCTGTCGGACACGAATGTCTTCTATATTAACAAGTAAGCCTGGCATTCCTTCAACATTTGCAATTTTGATATCAAAGGCATTCGTACAACGCACTCGTAAGTCAGTAGAATCACCATCGCCGAGATTACTTAAAATAATTTCCACTTCATACAAAGAACAATTATCTTCACTTATATTTCTCTTTAAATTTATAGATTTTAAAAATCTATAATGCCGAGGCGTTAAAGCAGCAAACTCTTCAACACTATTGTATATCATGGTTGATATTCTCCTGGAATATGATCACCAGTACTCCGTCCAAGAGGGAATTCAGCATTATATTCTTTGGTATGGTGATGAGTATCTGGAATGCCATCAGTTTTATTTCCAGCATTGTAATCTGTTCGACCTATTAGGCGACCGTACTCATCATAATGAGCCTTCCACGGTTCAACTCTGCCCTGATCATTAATATGTTGCCCTTCTAGAGTCTCCGTGCCGGGAGCTGTTTTCTTTGGAGCCTTAGATTTAAAGACTTCATCAGGGAAGGTTCCCTTCTTTGTAACATCAAGACACCCTGATGTTCGTCGTAGACTAACCCGCCACTTTTCCTAACGCCTTCAACCACTTAAAGAGCCTGCACCCCAGGTGCGCAACGATTCTAGCAAGTTAAAAGCCCCGACGCACTTTTGCTTTTAACTGAGCTGCCGAGGATGGACAGCTTGCGCGCTTTTTGCGCAAGGTGGCCACCGCAGGGAGCCACGTGCGGCGGTAACTGGCGGGAAGAAGCGCGGACTAGACCCGCACGTAACTTGCTGAACCCAGCTTACAGCGACATGCTTTTGCCCTTAGTGGCTTTTGTTTTTAGCAAGCACTAAGCACCGCCAGGTGCTTATGTGGCCAGCGTTTTTTTGCTGGCCATCACGGGGCAGCGCGGCGGAAGATGGCTGGCATGGAGTGGCGGGAGCATTGGCGGCTTTTGGCCAATGCGGACAGAACGCAATGCAAGACACCTGAAGTGCGCTGGGCAAGGTGCGCGCAGGGCTGCGGGCTATGGAAGCTGCGCGCTTAGAGACTGGAAGGGTTTGGCGTGACCTTTGCTTTTTTTTGCAAAGGGCATGACAAGCCCTGGAAGGAACGGGCCGCAACATTATTGCAAGCTCTCTTACGGAGTGATTCACTTTCAGGTTTGCACCAGGGTAGGCTGGCGCCTGACCTTGCTGGTCTTTTTAGCAAGGGCTGTGACAGCCGGAGGAAGAAGTCAGATGTCCGCCATAAACAAGCGCTTTTGCTCTTTTAGTCTTTTTCTTCTTCCGCTTCTTCGGCGGCTAAGAGGGAGAGTAATGTCTCTTCGTCTGGTTCCGTTTCTTGCTCTGGCTGCTGTGCTCGCATCATCTTGGCGGGGTGTGTTGCGGTGTGGATGTCTTTGAGTTTTCGGATACTGACTTGGGTGTAGATTTGCGTTGTCTCAAGGCTTACGTGTCCAAGCATGGCTTGGATAAAGCGAACGTCTGCGCCGTTCTCCAGCATCAAGGTGGCCATCGTGTGGCGGAACAAGTGACAGCTTCCACGCTTGCCAATGTCGGCCATGTCGATGTATTCCCGCACCATTTGCGTTAATCGGTTTGCGGTAAAGGCTTGGCTCAAGTTAGTCAGGAACAAGGTGCCCTCGTCGTCTGGCATCGTTAAGCTTGGTCGCACTTCTACTTGGTATTTTTCGATCCATTTTAAAGCGCGTTCGCCTATTGGGATCATTCTGTCTTTCTTCCCTTTGCCCTGCCTCACCATCACGGTTCCGCGTTCGGTATCGATGTCGAACAACTTCAGGTTTATTAATTCCATTCGACGCATTCCTGTTGAGTAAAGCGTTTCTAATATCGCTCGATCTCTCACGCCCGTTGGTGTGTAGGTGTTGGGCTGGTTGATGATGGCTTCGGACTCGGCCACCGTTAATATATTTTTAGGCAGTCGTCGTTCAAGGCGTGGCAAGTCCAAGTCACTGGCGGGGTTGTACAAGATATAGTTTTGTCTTGCTAACCATTTGAACCAGGCTTTAATCGGTGCAACTCTTACGTGCTGGCTTCGCGTTGATAATGGCTCACCGTCACGCTCTTTTCGATACATAAACAAGTAACGCTGATAGCGTTCGATAATCGGCTTGGTAATTTCGGGCGGTTTTGTGAGTCCGCGTTCATCACACCATTGGATAAAGTAACGCAGATACACTTCGCGGTTTTCAATCGTCTTTGGTGAGTAGTTTTTTTCAGCTTGCCAAAGTAAAAAGCGGCGCATGTAATTAAATAGGCTTTCTGGGTCGTTGGGATCGCCTATCGGTGGGCGTGGTGTTTTCTCTCCTTTCTTCGGCATTGCTACACATCCATTGTGATGGTGTCGTTACGATGCGATGCAACTAACTTTTCTACGGGAACAGTGCTTTTTAAGTCACTTTTACTGCTATTGCCGTTTAAGCCTTTATTTGTAGTATTTTTTTCATTTTCATCACCACAACCACTATCCAACTTAGCACCAACTTGGGGGCAACTTGAGTCCAACTTATTCTCTTTTTGCCCCAACTTATTTTCATCGTAGCCTTGGTTTCGTAATGTATTTACGTCCACCAAGCCAGCAAGTTGGGGCTGATTTGATTCTATGTCGCCAGTAAATAGCAGCTCATATTCCATTGATTGACCACGGCCACCACGATGAACCAACAAGTACTCTAAGTCTTGTAAACGTTGGCAATGCACCTTGAGTTGATTATCACTCCAGCCTGTTGCATCGCGTATTTCTCGGCGGCTAAAGCGGTAGTCTTGTTTTTCCAGTTTCAACTCGGTGCAACGCTGGCTCACCATATCGTTAATCAACATGAGTAAACGCCGTGTTTGCGGCGGTAGCTCATCCAGGGTGCGGCCTAGTATTTCATTGGCTAAACGGTTGGCGGTGTCGATGTCTTCTAGCGTGACCTCAATGTATTTCAGTTGCTTGCCGTTATGCGTCACGGTTTTTATTTCACGCTGATATTGGTGCAATAAAGCAATGGTGCGGATTAAGGTTAAGTACTTCATGTGGTCGCGCCGGGTGCGGGTTTTATCGCTTAAGAAGCTCAACTGATTGGCAAAGGGATTGACTACCTTTAGCGGTCTTAACAGGCGCTGTGCGTTTCTGTGCAAGCTTATGATGTGCTGTTTTTCTTCATTGGCTAATAAGCCTTCCAGCATTTCACCTAAACGCTGTTGTGAGTGGATCGCTTCGGTTTGTTCACGGTTTTCATTCACCGTTAACACTAAGCAGCGGTTCATTAACTCTTCGTCAATGTCGATTGCAGTGGTGGTTAGGAACAACATCACCGGCCCTTCAACACGGTATTCCTGGGTAGTCAGATTCCCTGTCGTAGCATCCTTGCCTGTTGACGCAATCGTCACTTCCCCTTCGGATTGCAGAAGCTTTAAAGCGTAACTCGCATTCTCTGCGCCTTCTTCTTCAGCAATGGCCAGTATTTTATGTTTGAGGTTGGTTTCACCCATATAAAACAGGCTTTGGCCTGTCATCGCGGAGTATTGCACCCGCTCTTCTTCGGGCATTAAGTTTAGGACGGCATCCATTAGCGAGCTTTTACCGGCAGCGCTTGAGCTTTGGATTATTACAGCCAAGGGCTTATCCAGTTTTCGTGATACACCAGCCAGATATCCAACAAGTTTATTGGTTTCTTCCCCAACCACACCGGCACGATTAAAGTCTTCAAGAATACGGCTAAGAAGTGATGGGTCTTTCAGTAATTCGAGGGCGGCACTTTGCTCTTCATCGCTCAGACTTACCTTTTTTTCTTCCGACTCCAGTGCGCCTTTGATTTGTTTTTCTTGCAGCTCTTCTAGTTTCAATAAGACTTTGCCCAGGTCTTTTTTAATCGCATCATCTTTTAAACCCAGTTCGATACTGGCTTGCTTGATGTAAGCCGCTCGATGTCTTGCGCTGTAGATGTCGAGTGTATCCACGTAAAAATTATCATCACGGCTCACCAGTACATTAACTTTGAGTTGGTCGTAACTCATATTTTTTGAGATACCCCGAACACGATAACGGCGGTCGCCTAGTTCGATTATGGTTTCATGTTCGCTAACTTCAGCACTTACGTTATCGGCGGGTTCTGGTAGTGGTGAGGCGTTGGTGGTTTCTGGTATTGCCGCAACTTCGGGTTGTTCTGGCTCGAAGATTTCGCCGGTGTCAGGATCGAAGGCAGGCTCAACGGTATTTATTTCTAATTGCCTTTCGGGAGCTTTACCGCTTCCCATCCATTCCGCATTACGGATCACTAAGCCCAATGTTTTTTGAGCTGGGGTAACTTGTTGGGCATACTCGTTAACATCCATACCTTTGGGCAACAGGATTCTAAAACAGTCGATGCCTTCGGCTTGTAATTCCTTTGCTAGTTTCTCTGCTGCGTTATTGCCTGCTTCGTCTCGATCATAAGCAATGAGTACACGTTTAATGTCGTACTGTTTAAAGGCGGCTAAGTGGGAAGAGGTAAAACCGGATGTACCATAGCTCGCGGTGACATTTCTAAAACCGTGAACCCAGAAGGTCATGGCGTCGATTAAGGCTTCACACAAGATAATTTCATTTGAAGCTTTAAAGGCTTCGATATTCCACACACCTTCATGCGGCCCAGGTAAGTACAGGTGTTGGGCTGTGCCTTTGCGTAATCGGCTGCCTAATATTTTACGGCCATACACTTCAGTGATTACGCCGTTTTCATCGATGATGGGAACGACCAACGAGCCGTTAAAGTGTTCATGGCCGCTATTTCTAAGAATGCCTATTTCTTGAAGCTTACCGCGTAATTCAGCACCGGCTTTTCGATTCTTTTCTGGCAAGCGATAACCCAAGGTGCGATTGGCAAAGCCTAATTTAAAACGGTCAATCAGTTCGGGATTATCCAAACCTCTCGAACGTAAATACTCTTGTACCTCTGGGGCTTGTTTGAAGGTCTCGTGATAGTAGTCAATGACTTGGCTTAAGGCGGTCTGACTATCCGCATTGGCGGCTAAGGGTGGAGTCAGTTTTGTGGTGGTGTTTTTAGTCGGTGCCTTGCTCGTAGTTTCGGTGATTAGTCCTAAGTCTTTCTGTAGTAGCTCGCAGGCAAAGCGGAAGCTGACACCCTGTGTTTTCATTACCCAGTCAATGACACTGCCACCAGCACCACAGCCAAAGCAGTGGAACAAGTTGGTTTTAGGACTGATCACACAAGAGGCGGTTTTTTCTTCATGGAACGGGCAACTCACCACATAGTCTTTGCCTTGCTTGGTCACGGTGTAGCCTTGGCTTTCGACCAATCGCAATAATGAGACCTCGGATTTCAGTCGTGCGATCTCACTTTCTGCGATTCTTGCCATTTTTTTCACCTAATTTTTTAGTCACCTATGGGTGACAAACAATACGGATGCGTGCTAATCTTGTCAACACCTATCAGTATTGTTTATCACCGACACGTCCTATAAATTCGCACTAAAGCGTGCTTTCAGCGGATTAAAAGAACGGTTAGGTGATATTTGATGAGTAATAGCGAGACGACTTTGGCTAAACGACTACACGACTTACGCAAAGAGAAAGGCTTATCTCAGCCTGAGCTGGGACAGTTGATTGGCACATCCGGTGCGATTATCGGTCGCTATGAACGCGGCGAGATGTCACCGTCTGTTGAGGTGGCCAAGAAGCTGGCTGATGCTTTAGAAGTCACAATGGATTATCTAGTGGCGAATAAGGCTTTACCAACTGCTCTCCATGACAAAGCCATGATGGAACGCTGGCAGCAAGTTGATGCACTTAACCCAGCAGACAAAGAGCGGATTTTATTTGTCGTAGATAGTTTGGTTCGGGATGCCAAGGCACGGCAAGCATACTCATAAGCAATGGCGATAGGCATAAAGCACTGACCTGAAGGGCGGCAACCCAACAGGCCAGCTATCACAACAACCTATACACGAGGTTATCATGAGTAGCTACGATTCTAACTGCCTGTGGCAGATTCAGGAACCAGCAACGTCGTATTCATCCGACAATCAGCAACACATTACTAAACAAGTCACCGTTCAATCCACTGGCTACCCGCCTTTAAAAAACGATAACGGCGCTGGCGCTTGGCGTAAAATTCCTTGGATTAATTTACGGGGGTTTTGGCTTGAACAAGCCGGATTTGAGATTGGGACGCCTTACACCATTGAGGTGTATGACAAGAAACTGGTTTTTACTGTGGTTTAAATAAGTAGCCCCGCATTTGCGGGGCTAATTAACAAGTTTGGTTTTTATCCTTCACTCAAAATACTTTCTTTTTCTGAGTTAAATACATCAACCGCATCCGGCTCCCCATCAAAATAGGACTCCCAAAACCCAGGTTCGACCCAAAGTTTTGGAGCCAATTCAAAATAAGATTCAGCCTCATAATTCGCCACCCAACTTGATGGTAACTTCTTATTTACCAACTCAAATTGATCAGCTTTATACATGCCAGGTGTTCGGCCATCATCAGAGAGCAATCGATATTCGGCTGGTTGGCTATCCGCAATAAAAACAGATAAAACATGATATTCCTTACCAACCGTTAACCAGGAGCTATTCTTCAAAGACTCTCCTGTTTGTGCGTCTATCAATTTAATACATTTAACTTTCATGCATTACCCGCCTGACTTTGAATTAAAGATAGCCTTGTAATCTTGGCCATAAAACACTTCTCCAGTCTTATCATTCTTATAAAAATGCGTCTGGAAATTACCTGACGGAGACTGGAAAGTCTCTGTTGTATATTTACTGTAACCTTTAGGAATGGCTGAGTTTTTAATCTGAGACGAATCAATAATTTTTGTAGAGTTTTTAATAGTCCCTTCAGTGAGACCACCACTAGCATTGAAAGGAGATCTCGCAGATTCATTAGTTAGCTGTTTCGCTAACTTCGGGCCATTAGCAATATTATCTGCTTCTCTAAGTCCACTCTTTGTAACATCAAGACACCCTGATGTTCGTCGTAGACTAACCCGCCACTTTTCCTAACGCCTTCAACCACTTAAAGAGCCTGCACCCCAGGTGCGCAACGATTCTAGCAAGTTAAAAGCCCCGACGCACTTTTGCTTTTAACTGAGCTGCCGAGGATGGACAGCTTGCGCGCTTTTTGCGCAAGGTGGCCACCGCAGGGAGCCACGTGCGGCGGTAACTGGCGGGAAGAAGCGCGGACTAGACCCGCACGTAACTTGCTGAACCCAGCTTACAGCGACATGCTTTTGCCCTTAGTGGCTTTTGTTTTTAGCAAGCACTAAGCACCGCCAGGTGCTTATGTGGCCAGCGTTTTTTTGCTGGCCATCACGGGGCAGCGCGGCGGAAGATGGCTGGCATGGAGTGGCGGGAGCATTGGCGGCTTTTGGCCAATGCGGACAGAACGCAATGCAAGACACCTGAAGTGCGCTGGGCAAGGTGCGCGCAGGGCTGCGGGCTATGGAAGCTGCGCGCTTAGAGACTGGAAGGGTTTGGCGTGACCTTTGCTTTTTTTTGCAAAGGGCATGACAAGCCCTGGAAGGAACGGGCCGCAACATTATTGCAAGCTCTCTTACGGAGTGATTCACTTTCAGGTTTGCACAATGGTAGGCTGGCGCCTGACCTTGCTGGTCTTTTTAGCAAGGGCTGTGACAGCCGGAGGAAGAAGTCAGATGTCCGCCATAAACAAGCGCTTTTGCTCTTTTAGTCTTTTTCTTCTTCCGCTTCTTCGGCGGCTAAGAGGGAGAGTAATGTCTCTTCGTCTGGTTCCGTTTCTTGCTCTGGCTGCTGTGCTCGCATCATCTTGGCGGGGTGTGTTGCGGTGTGGATGTCTTTGAGTTTTCGGATACTGACTTGGGTGTAGATTTGCGTTGTCTCAAGGCTTACGTGTCCAAGCATGGCTTGGATAAAGCGAACGTCTGCGCCGTTCTCCAGCATCAAGGTGGCCATCGTGTGGCGGAACAAGTGACAGCTTCCACGCTTGCCAATGTCGGCCATGTCGATGTATTCCCGCACCATTTGCGTTAATCGGTTTGCGGTAAAGGCTTGGCTCAAGTTAGTCAGGAACAAGGTGCCCTCGTCGTCTGGCATCGTTAAGCTTGGTCGCACTTCTACTTGGTATTTTTCGATCCATTTTAAAGCGCGTTCGCCTATTGGGATCATTCTGTCTTTCTTCCCTTTGCCCTGCCTCACCATCACGGTTCCGCGTTCGGTATCGATGTCGAACAACTTCAGGTTTATTAATTCCATTCGACGCATTCCTGTTGAGTAAAGCGTTTCTAATATCGCTCGATCTCTCACGCCCGTTGGTGTGTAGGTGTTGGGCTGGTTGATGATGGCTTCGGACTCGGCCACCGTTAATATATTTTTAGGCAGTCGTCGTTCAAGGCGTGGCAAGTCCAAGTCACTGGCGGGGTTGTACAAGATATAGTTTTGTCTTGCTAACCATTTGAACCAGGCTTTAATCGGTGCAACTCTTACGTGCTGGCTTCGCGTTGATAATGGCTCACCGTCACGCTCTTTTCGATACATAAACAAGTAACGCTGATAGCGTTCGATAATCGGCTTGGTAATTTCGGGCGGTTTTGTGAGTCCGCGTTCATCACACCATTGGATAAAGTAACGCAGATACACTTCGCGGTTTTCAATCGTCTTTGGTGAGTAGTTTTTTTCAGCTTGCCAAAGTAAAAAGCGGCGCATGTAATTAAATAGGCTTTCTGGGTCGTTGGGATCGCCTATCGGTGGGCGTGGTGTTTTCTCTCCTTTCTTCGGCATTGCTACACATCCATTGTGATGGTGTCGTTACGATGCGATGCAACTAACTTTTCTACGGGAACAGTGCTTTTTAAGTCACTTTTACTGCTATTGCCGTTTAAGCCTTTATTTGTAGTATTTTTTTCATTTTCATCACCACAACCACTATCCAACTTAGCACCAACTTGGGGGCAACTTGAGTCCAACTTATTCTCTTTTTGCCCCAACTTATTTTCATCGTAGCCTTGGTTTCGTAATGTATTTACGTCCACCAAGCCAGCAAGTTGGGGCTGATTTGATTCTATGTCGCCAGTAAATAGCAGCTCATATTCCATTGATTGACCACGGCCACCACGATGAACCAACAAGTACTCTAAGTCTTGTAAACGTTGGCAATGCACCTTGAGTTGATTATCACTCCAGCCTGTTGCATCGCGTATTTCTCGGCGGCTAAAGCGGTAGTCTTGTTTTTCCAGTTTCAACTCGGTGCAACGCTGGCTCACCATATCGTTAATCAACATGAGTAAACGCCGTGTTTGCGGCGGTAGCTCATCCAGGGTGCGGCCTAGTATTTCATTGGCTAAACGGTTGGCGGTGTCGATGTCTTCTAGCGTGACCTCAATGTATTTCAGTTGCTTGCCGTTATGCGTCACGGTTTTTATTTCACGCTGATATTGGTGCAATAAAGCAATGGTGCGGATTAAGGTTAAGTACTTCATGTGGTCGCGCCGGGTGCGGGTTTTATCGCTTAAGAAGCTCAACTGATTGGCAAAGGGATTGACTACCTTTAGCGGTCTTAACAGGCGCTGTGCGTTTCTGTGCAAGCTTATGATGTGCTGTTTTTCTTCATTGGCTAATAAGCCTTCCAGCATTTCACCTAAACGCTGTTGTGAGTGGATCGCTTCGGTTTGTTCACGGTTTTCATTCACCGTTAACACTAAGCAGCGGTTCATTAACTCTTCGTCAATGTCGATTGCAGTGGTGGTTAGGAACAACATCACCGGCCCTTCAACACGGTATTCCTGGGTAGTCAGATTCCCTGTCGTAGCATCCTTGCCTGTTGACGCAATCGTCACTTCCCCTTCGGATTGCAGAAGCTTTAAAGCGTAACTCGCATTCTCTGCGCCTTCTTCTTCAGCAATGGCCAGTATTTTATGTTTGAGGTTGGTTTCACCCATATAAAACAGGCTTTGGCCTGTCATCGCGGAGTATTGCACCCGCTCTTCTTCGGGCATTAAGTTTAGGACGGCATCCATTAGCGAGCTTTTACCGGCAGCGCTTGAGCTTTGGATTATTACAGCCAAGGGCTTATCCAGTTTTCGTGATACACCAGCCAGATATCCAACAAGTTTATTGGTTTCTTCCCCAACCACACCGGCACGATTAAAGTCTTCAAGAATACGGCTAAGAAGTGATGGGTCTTTCAGTAATTCGAGGGCGGCACTTTGCTCTTCATCGCTCAGACTTACCTTTTTTTCTTCCGACTCCAGTGCGCCTTTGATTTGTTTTTCTTGCAGCTCTTCTAGTTTCAATAAGACTTTGCCCAGGTCTTTTTTAATCGCATCATCTTTTAAACCCAGTTCGATACTGGCTTGCTTGATGTAAGCCGCTCGATGTCTTGCGCTGTAGATGTCGAGTGTATCCACGTAAAAATTATCATCACGGCTCACCAGTACATTAACTTTGAGTTGGTCGTAACTCATATTTTTTGAGATACCCCGAACACGATAACGGCGGTCGCCTAGTTCGATTATGGTTTCATGTTCGCTAACTTCAGCACTTACGTTATCGGCGGGTTCTGGTAGTGGTGAGGCGTTGGTGGTTTCTGGTATTGCCGCAACTTCGGGTTGTTCTGGCTCGAAGATTTCGCCGGTGTCAGGATCGAAGGCAGGCTCAACGGTATTTATTTCTAATTGCCTTTCGGGAGCTTTACCGCTTCCCATCCATTCCGCATTACGGATCACTAAGCCCAATGTTTTTTGAGCTGGGGTAACTTGTTGGGCATACTCGTTAACATCCATACCTTTGGGCAACAGGATTCTAAAACAGTCGATGCCTTCGGCTTGTAATTCCTTTGCTAGTTTCTCTGCTGCGTTATTGCCTGCTTCGTCTCGATCATAAGCAATGAGTACACGTTTAATGTCGTACTGTTTAAAGGCGGCTAAGTGGGAAGAGGTAAAACCGGATGTACCATAGCTCGCGGTGACATTTCTAAAACCGTGAACCCAGAAGGTCATGGCGTCGATTAAGGCTTCACACAAGATAATTTCATTTGAAGCTTTAAAGGCTTCGATATTCCACACACCTTCATGCGGCCCAGGTAAGTACAGGTGTTGGGCTGTGCCTTTGCGTAATCGGCTGCCTAATATTTTACGGCCATACACTTCAGTGATTACGCCGTTTTCATCGATGATGGGAACGACCAACGAGCCGTTAAAGTGTTCATGGCCGCTATTTCTAAGAATGCCTATTTCTTGAAGCTTACCGCGTAATTCAGCACCGGCTTTTCGATTCTTTTCTGGCAAGCGATAACCCAAGGTGCGATTGGCAAAGCCTAATTTAAAACGGTCAATCAGTTCGGGATTATCCAAACCTCTCGAACGTAAATACTCTTGTACCTCTGGGGCTTGTTTGAAGGTCTCGTGATAGTAGTCAATGACTTGGCTTAAGGCGGTCTGACTATCCGCATTGGCGGCTAAGGGTGGAGTCAGTTTTGTGGTGGTGTTTTTAGTCGGTGCCTTGCTCGTAGTTTCGGTGATTAGTCCTAAGTCTTTCTGTAGTAGCTCGCAGGCAAAGCGGAAGCTGACACCCTGTGTTTTCATTACCCAGTCAATGACACTGCCACCAGCACCACAGCCAAAGCAGTGGAACAAGTTGGTTTTAGGACTGATCACACAAGAGGCGGTTTTTTCTTCATGGAACGGGCAACTCACCACATAGTCTTTGCCTTGCTTGGTCACGGTGTAGCCTTGGCTTTCGACCAATCGCAATAATGAGACCTCGGATTTCAGTCGTGCGATCTCACTTTCTGCGATTCTTGCCATTTTTTTCACCTAATTTTTTAGTCACCTATGGGTGACAAACAATACGGATGCGTGCTAATCTTGTCAACACCTATCAGTATTGTTTATCACCGACACGTCCTATAAATTCGCACTAAAGCGTGCTTTCAGCGGATTAAAAGAACGGTTAGGTGATATTTGATGAGTAATAGCGAGACGACTTTGGCTAAACGACTACACGACTTACGCAAAGAGAAAGGCTTATCTCAGCCTGAGCTGGGACAGTTGATTGGCACATCCGGTGCGATTATCGGTCGCTATGAACGCGGCGAGATGTCACCGTCTGTTGAGGTGGCCAAGAAGCTGGCTGATGCTTTAGAAGTCACAATGGATTATCTAGTGGCGAATAAGGCTTTACCAACTGCTCTCCATGACAAAGCCATGATGGAACGCTGGCAGCAAGTTGATGCACTTAACCCAGCAGACAAAGAGCGGATTTTATTTGTCGTAGATAGTTTGGTTCGGGATGCCAAGGCACGGCAAGCATACTCATAAGCAATGGCGATAGGCATAAAGCACTGACCTGAAGGGCGGCAACCCAACAGGCCAGCTATCACAACAACCTATACACGAGGTTATCATGAGTAGCTACGATTCTAACTGCCTGTGGCAGATTCAGGAACCAGCAACGTCGTATTCATCCGACAATCAGCAACACATTACTAAACAAGTCACCGTTCAATCCACTGGCTACCCGCCTTTAAAAAACGATAACGGCGCTGGCGCTTGGCGTAAAATTCCTTGGATTAATTTACGGGGGTTTTGGCTTGAACAAGCCGGATTTGAGATTGGGACGCCTTACACCATTGAGGTGTATGACAAGAAACTGGTTTTTACTGTGGTTTAAATAAGTAGCCCCGCATTTGCGGGGCTAATTAACAAGTTTGGTTTTTATCCTTCACTCAAAATACTTTCTTTTTCTGAGTTAAATACATCAACCGCATCCGGCTCCCCATCAAAATAGGACTCCCAAAACCCAGGTTCGACCCAAAGTTTTGGAGCCAATTCAAAATAAGATTCAGCCTCATAATTCGCCACCCAACTTGATGGTAACTTCTTATTTACCAACTCAAATTGATCAGCTTTATACATGCCAGGTGTTCGGCCATCATCAGAGAGCAATCGATATTCGGCTGGTTGGCTATCCGCAATAAAAACAGATAAAACATGATATTCCTTACCAACCGTTAACCAGGAGCTATTCTTCAAAGACTCTCCTGTTTGTGCGTCTATCAATTTAATACATTTAACTTTCATGCATTACCCGCCTGACTTTGAATTAAAGATAGCCTTGTAATCTTGGCCATAAAACACTTCTCCAGTCTTATCATTCTTATAAAAATGCGTCTGGAAATTACCTGACGGAGACTGGAAAGTCTCTGTTGTATATTTACTGTAACCTTTAGGAATGGCTGAGTTTTTAATCTGAGACGAATCAATAATTTTTGTAGAGTTTTTAATAGTCCCTTCAGTGAGACCACCACTAGCATTGAAAGGAGATCTCGCAGATTCATTAGTTAGCTGTTTCGCTAACTTCGGGCCATTAGCAATATTATCTGCTTCTCTAAGTCCACTCTTTGTAACATCCCCCTCTTCAGATAACAAGATCCCATCACCAAGTAAACCACTTTGATCCGGTCGAGCCGTCTGAGTCAGCTGCTGATCAACTGCATCCAAGCCAGGAGTGCCACTTACTATACCATTAGTAATCGATTGGTTCGGTGTAAAGGTGGAAGAATCAATAAGCCCAGGCGCTTCTAAACCTGGTATATTAGGTATTTCATTACGATCAATGATTGGGTTAGCGTAAGTAGTTGAACTGGATTCTGATTCTGTAGAAATAAGCCTATTCGCCCTGAACTCCAATTCTTTAAGCTCCTGTAATTCAACAGAAGTGTCTAATCCCGCTTCGGTACGGAGCGAAAGCACCCTTTTTTGGCCTTCTATCAACCGCTTTATGTGCATTTCGGGATCTGAGGCACCCCAATACTTACTGCTGGCTGAACTAGAGACATTAGTATTTAAGGTCGGAGCAGCAACTTCATGAGGACGAATTTTACCGACTACATTATTGAAACCATCTATAGCTCCTGAAATACTGAAGTGATTTAATAGGTTATTAATTAAATTTGCCCTGTTATCGGAAAAATCTATTCCTGTAACATTGCTCGCTATTGCTTCAGTTGCAGTTTCAGAGCTCTCATATATCTGAACTCCAACCCCTAAAGGCGCAAGTGGTCCAGGAGCTGTCGTTATCGTCTGATTCCCATCAGGATCAACATATACAGTCGGATTCTGATAAGCATATAAATACTTATGCAAACTCGGCGGTGTATTGATATCACCTTCGTAGGCATCTTGGCTTAAGAAGCGGCCGGTATCTGGGTCGTAAAATCGGGCTTTGGCATACAGCAAGCCGGTTTCGGTATCTTCTTCGTGGCCGGTAAAGGCAAAACGGTTCCAAGAATCTCCCACTTGGTTGCGGCGATTACCCCAAGCATCATACTGGTAGCGCGCCTGAATGGAGCCGTCGTTGTGGGTGAGGTTAACAACACTGCCGAGTACATCGGTTAGGTAGAATTGTGGCCCTTCGGTGATGTGATTGAGGCTTAATAATCGGTCTGGGCCCCAGTCAAATTTGGCAACGGTGTTATTATCGCCGTTGTATTGCAGTAATACGGATAGATCATCGTAGGTGTAGCGCTCTACACCGCGATCACCGATTTTTTCGATACGTAAACCGTGCGGATCGTACAAGAACTGCCCTACCGATGAGCCGCCTACCAATACTTGGCGAATATGATCGCGGGCATCAAACAAAAAATCTGTGGTGACTCCCGCTTGAGTTTTACTGGTTTGGTTACCATTGGGGTCAAAGGTGTAGGTGATGTTTTGATTGGTATCGAGCTGATCAAGAATATTGGTTAATTGATGGCGTTCGTTATATTGGTAATCCCAATCTTTCAGGGTTGTATCAGCATTATCCACAACCCGCTCGCCTAAACGGTTGTAAACCAAGTCATAGTCGTAGGCCACCGTTGAATCTGGGTAGACAACATTGGTTAACCGGTCGAAATCATCGTATTGATAGGTGGTTACTTCTGCCAAACCACCGTTAACTTCAATTTGCTGGGTACGATTACTGTTTTGGTCATACGAATACTCGTAACTAGATACCACAGCGCTGTTTTGCAGATTGCGAATGGTGCTGGTACGGCCGACCCGGTCGTAAGTGTAGTTCGCTTCAGTGTTATTGGGATATTGCACCCGATTCATGCGGCTGTCGCGGTCGTAGGTGTATTGGGTAACGCCTTGGAGCGTGCGAACCGATTGTACGCGATTCAATTCATCGTAGACGTAATTTGTAATTATACCGTCTGGGTCGGTAATTCGAATTCGATTTCCGTTTAGGTCATAACTGAAGTTGACTGTTTTGTTATGGGTATCGGTTTTGCGAATTAATCGATCGAAATCATCGTAGACGTAACTACTGCTACGATTAGCACGCACGCGATAACTTTCTGTTTGCGCAACCATGTTGTTATTGGCATCGTACAAGCTATCGACTTGGACGATATCGTCTTCCACTGCACTTGTATTCGTGAAAGTACGGCTTGTCTCGCGGTTAAGCTCATCGTACGCATAACCCATGATAATGCCACGAGCATCGGTGGCTTGGGTTAAATTACCATTACCGTCGTAGTCGTCATAGGTCATTACCGCGCCGTCAGGATAAGTCATGCTGGTGCGTAAATCCCGTGCATCGTAGGTAAACCTACTGGTGCTATTTTCTGCGTCGGTTTGGCTCAACAAGTTATTGTTTTGATCATACTCATACTTAGTAACACCTCCAATACTGACCGGTGCCTCTATTTCGGCCAAACGGTTAGCGCTGTCGTAACCGTAGCTCCAGGTATTACCTTCCGGCAACTGCTGGGTCAATCTTTGGTTATTTAACAAATAGGTGTAACGCGTCGTTTCATTGAGATCATTACTGGATTCAATCATGCGACGGCGTTCGTCGTATTCGCTTGGGAAGTTTCGGCCTTCTGGATCAACCACTAAAATTCGATCGCCCATCGAGTCGTATTCATAATTGCTGATGGCAGCAAGCGGCCGACTTTCTGTGATTAATTGGTTGCGCTCGTCGTATTGATAGGCCGTAATATTATCATTGGCGTCGGTGGTAAAGGTGATATTCCCCTGAACGTCGTATTCATTTTCTAAAATAGGAATACCAATACGGGTAGTAATTAACGGTCGGTTTTCTCCATCGAAGGTGTAACCGGTGACAAATCCGCGTTTATCGGTGGTACTGATAAGGTTATCGTTGAGGTCATACTCAAAACTGGTATCTCTTGAGCCAGAACCATCAGAACCTGCTATGGGGTCACGCTGTAATGTGCGTCGGTACAGGCCATCGTATTGCCATTCGGTGGTATTGCCACGACCATCTGTTTGGCTCAATACATTGCCGACGATATCGTAGATCGTTGAGCTTACAAACCCTCCGCGATCGGTCAGGCGAACCAATCGATTTTGCAAATCGTATTCGGATAAGGAGCTACCGCCATTGGCATCTTGCTGGAAGGCAACGTTGCCGCGAAGGTCGTAACCCATACGCAAAATTTGCTGGCTGTAACCGTCTCCTAGATCTTGATATGGCAAGCGTTGCTCAATTTGACGCCCCCACGAATCGTATACATTTTCTGAAATAAACCCTTCACCATCAGTGATGGTTAACACTCGATCGTCGGCGTCGTAGGTGATTGTAGAGACAACACCTACAATATCGGTAACGTTAACAACACGAGCATTATTATCATAACGATATTCTATGGTGTTGCCGTTCGGCCACGACTCGGTTTGTTTTAGTCCAGAAGGAAAATACGTATAAAAGGTTTCGAAGTTTCGCGGATCACGCATACCTGTCTGTCGGTTTGCATTGTCGTAGGTATAAAAGGTCACATTATTTAACGCGTCCGACTGAGACTCTAATAAACTGTTTTTAAAGTAGGTGCGCAAACGACTGCCATTGGTGCGATCAACTTCTTGCACCAAGCGATTTAATCCATCATATCTGCGGCGCGTTTGGTTACCTCGATAGTCTGTCATGAGCGACATATTACTGTTGGCGTCGTAATCGTAACCCATGGTTCGACTTAAACCGCCAATAGCTGTTTCCGTCATGGTGCGACGTTGATGCAAAGCGTCGTAGCCATATTCCATGACCTTACCTTGAGCATCAATTTCTTGAACCATATCGTCTTGATCATAAATGTAGGTGGTAACACGCTCTACATCCGAATCTGCCGCTACTGTAGCGGTAATTTGACGATACAAATTGTCATAGGTGAATCGTGTGGTTTGGCCGCTATCAACAATGGTTTCAGACTCAATTTGCCCAGTTGGCAAAAAGGTACGCGCCATGCGAACAATTTGATCGACAGATGTGTCACTACCAGAGTCATAAATAGGCGTTAGTGGATAAGCAACTTCGACTTGATAATTGCGATCGTCGTAACGGTAATTAGTCTCAAAGCCTCGGTAGTCGGTTTCGGAAATTAAATTACCAGCTTCATCGTATTCTAAAGTGCGAGTCTCACCATTGTTTCTTCGTTCGAAAATCAGCTGGTCGTTAATGGTGTATTCACGGGCGTGTACTCGACCATCGGCATCTTGTTCCAAAATAATGCTGCCGAAATAATTGTATTCGCGTGTAATGGTGCCAAAGGCATTCGTGCTTTCGAGTAGAAAACCCTGTAAGTTGTTTACGAACTCAAAAGTACTACCCTCTTCGTCAACCTCTTTAATTTTATAACCGTAATCATCCCACTCGTATGAGCTTCTGCTGCCAAATGGGTCAATCATTGTTTGCAAATAGCCACGACTGTTAGGTACAAATGTAGAAACATTACCCGCGCGATCTTTCTGCCCTAGCAAAAAACCGCGATTGTCGTACCAAAAGGTTTCAATTAAGCCATCAGAACGAATAACAAAATTTTCGGTATACGGGAATACAGGATAACTAATTTCTAAAAGATTCCCGCGACTATCGTATCGGTAATCGGTTTTATGACCATTACGATCAGTACGGCTTTTTAGCAGAGTTTTATTAAAACGGAAGTCCAAAAAGTTCTGAAAATATTCGCTAACTATTGGTTCAAAGCCCGCAACAGTTTGCTCAATAACATTACCGAACTGGTCATAAACATAATCTGTACGAACACCACTTTCATCAATGGAATACTCCATTAAAATATCGTCAGTTAACCATCTCATTTGTTGAGTACCGGTTGGTCCTTCGATATTAATGGGGGCACCATAGTTATTCATGGTGTAGGTAACGGTAGCTCTTCTACCTTCTGTTCGAGGCTCTAATACCTCACTGACATAGGTTTGCTGTGCTGTTGCCCGAGTACTCAGATAATTAAAATCAACCTCTCCACCCCAACGACCACTCATAGAGTCTACAGCACCAACCTCTATCGGCGAGCTGTTAGAATTTGGATTTTGTAATTCGAAAATTTCCCAGTTAAAGGTAAAGTTACCTTCAGGTCGCTCTACCGAGCGCATTGCATTTCGCAGAGTATAGTCATCACCTGCAAAAATAATGGTCTCATCAGCGGTAATTGGAGGAATAGCGTCGGAAATTAAATAAGTAAATGTTTCATCACGAACGGGCCCTCTAACTTGCGTTAAACGTCCAAGATCATCGTGATTAAAGTTTACCGAGAAATTTAGATCGGTATTCTCAGTACCAACGAAATTAACGGCAGTAATTAACCTACCCTCACTACGCCGCTTGATAGCACCTACGCCAGTATCATAATCGTATTCGAACTCTAAGCGTCGACCGGCGTAATCTTCAACCAAACGTAATTCTGGAGTAAGCCCAGCTGGGTTGTAAGCAAGGCTGGTGGTATTTCCGTTTGTATCCGTAATAAATTCTAGGTGCCATTGATAATCACTGTAGCCTAGGTTGCGATAGTGATAGCGAGTACCGTCTTTTGCGTAAAAATCGAACTCACCATTTTCATCACGCACCAAAGAGCTGTGATAACCAAGAGACGCTCTAAAACCGGTTGGTTCTGCTGCATCTACAAAAAATCGTACACCGCCACCATCGCCCCCCACAACAGTGAAAGCCCCACATCCCACATCCTGAATAAAGGAATCGTAGTTATGGCTCCAGCCACGCCCCATGGGAGAAGGTTCATCACTGTTACTTGTGTAGGAGCGAACAAAACGTAAATCGGGCCCTAAACCTGGAATCGAAAAATCTTCGCTACTAAACGCTAAATGACCGTCAAATAAATCAACGTTTTCAAAATTCGCGTGGCCTAATGGCAGAGAATCGCGCCAAGTTACTCGATACTGATAAACACCGTTATACACTTCAACATCGCCGGTTGCTAACGATGTAGCAGTTAAGGTGTATTGATAAGTTCCTGGTATTAAGTTTGATGTAGGAAAATCTACTAACTGGCCACCTTCTGTTAAATTCTCATCAGTGACAACTTCATCATTTAATAAGCCGCCATTTAAAACAATATTAACGTGGGCATCTTGTGTGAGATTAAAATATATTTCAGCTGCTGAACCACAGAAAAAATTATTTTGAATATCGATATCTAGGTATGCACTCAAGTTGGTATTGTATACACCTTGCGCAAAAGACAGAGGGAACCATTCACCTTCTAATTCTGGTGGAACATCATTAGCCGACTCGATATTAACAACGATAGGTTGCAAAAACTCTAAGGCAACTTTGTCAGATCGCACTTCAGAGAAGAAACTTCCGTTGACAACAAGCTGATATTCGTAATTGTCCTCAACATTAAATTGAGTTCCTTTCGGAATAACAACAGATCTTTCGTTTCTACCAATTTGAAATACATAACGCCTTTCACCATTTTCAAATACTTCTAATACTTGTGAGAAAATATGTGAGTTGCTAGTACCATATTCGATTGGTGAGAATAAAAATTTAACGGGTGTATGATTTAAAGTTTGACCAAGAGGAGAAAGTTCTACCGGGTTTTCCAACGGCTCCAGAGTAATTTCGACTGCATAAATAGAGTCTGTTTCTGAAACGTTATTGCCTGAAACGCGTAATTCGTCAATACCGGGAGAGCTTAGAGTTGCAATAGCGCCAAGTTCGTACACTCCGGGAGAAGTTACTTGCACAGGAACAGTGGAGCCACTTTCTGTTGAAAAAGTTAGATTTAGAGGCGTAGATCTATTTTCATGCTGATAATCTACAAACTGATAAATCGCAGGGAACTCCGTTCCAACTCTTGCCGCCGCTTGAGGTCCCGGACGAAAGAATCGGAATGATCTGTCAGCACTGTATGTAACAGAAAATGGGGTTTCGTTTCCTATAGCAATATTAAAATCAAAAGCGCTTGCGTTCTCTCCTAAAATGGGAAAAAAGCCCGCATTCCCAAAGCCATTAGTGTAATCTAAAAATGGTAACTCTTCTTGACAGCCCGACGACAATTGAACCGGAAATTCATGACATATATCGCCACCATAAATTTGGGAATTATTAGGAACACTATCAGCACCGCTAAATGCTGAACCGATACTAAACACCACCGGAACGTTTGCCACAGGATTGTCAAATTCATCAACAACGGTAACTGTCTCAGGCCCGGCTAAATGACCATTAGCACCAGATCTTTCACCACCAAATGAAGCAAAATTAACTGCCTCCCCAGGTTTATTGAATAACTCCAGAGTGAATGGAGCAGATATTGATCGACCTTCGTTATCAATAACAAAAGCAACATCAACATAACTTAGACCTAACTTTGTTGCTCTAGGATCGTTCGGATTTAACCTTAAAAATAACTCATTGTGAGAAGTTGTTAGGCCAGCTCTATAGTAGACTTGAGCAACACCAAATTCATTTGTGAAGGAACTTAACTCTGTAATTTCTCCTCCATTTGTATCCGGCTCGCTCTGAAGTGTACCGTCACTATTAAGAACTACGGAAAAAATGACTTCGGCACCAACCACCGGATTTTTTCGGTCATCATACACACGTATTCTAAGAGGATTTTCCGCCACCTCACCTACCGTTGCAACTTGCAGACTACTATCAGGTAGCAGTTCAACAAACGCACCAGCAAAAGGGTTTAAATTAGGTGGATTACCGTAGGGTTGTTGTAAAGCAAAACCCGGTTCTGCGGGCCAACTCAAAGAAGCTGATGATCCACCAGCTAAACCACGGGTAATATAATATCCAGATTCACCGGTTAATTGACTGGTAACGACCCAAACAGAACCAAACCAATCTTTATATGTAAACTCAGATTCCGTAGTAACAACGTTAAAACCTTGGCCAATCCAAGTTTGAATTTGATCAATTACTTCGTCAGGATGGTTTAGCCGAGAAATTTCTGTGGATAGATTGGCTTGGGTTAACTCAATAAGCTCTAATCCAAGACCTAAAGCAATGGCCAAACCTTTATCTGCTGAAATACTAGGTACTTGGAAAAGGTGTTCGAATGTTCTGTGTTCTAAATAAGAGCCATGAAGACCAGAGAGTGACCTCCATTGAACCTCCGAAATGGAGTTGTCTTCTACACTCTGAACTACCGATGCATGGCGAAATATTGCATCTAGGTTTACCCCTCGCCAACCTAGTTCTTGAACCTGCCCAAATAATAATTCCGGTACAATATCGTTACTTGCTATCGCTATTGAGGGCCATGGACGAATAACTTTTAGTCCCGATAAATTCGCTAATTCTTGTTCCGCATCGTACCAATCTCGGCTATAACGTAATGCGATCTGACTTAGAACACGAGCGGCAAGAAATTCGGTGTCACCGGAAGACTCTGCACCCAGAATGGCTGCGTTGATCAGCGTCCTTTGTGCTGAAATACCGAACGCATGATAACCACCGGAAATAAGATTTTTTTCTAAATTACGTGAGCCAAAAGGAGCTATTAACGTTAATTCTGAACGATGGCTTTGACCCGACGCTACCGACGAATTACCCGTGGCAACAACCAAACCATTAATTTTAAGTTGAGGCGTTAAACTGACAAGAAAAGATGGCGTATAAGCCAAACCACCAAACTGCTGAACAATTTTTTGTTCATCTACAGTAGAAGGAATATAGCTTAAGGTGACTCGCTGACTTGCGAGCTGAGCTAACGGCAAAGTAACATTCAAGCTTTGAGAAACGCCTACATCATCAGCATATACAATAAAATTAATTTTATGAATTTTTTCATCGGACAGCCGCGATGACTCGCTAGTAACCTTGATTACAGGAATGGGCAAACTATTAGGTAAATAATCAAACTTAACAGAGTCGATAACTAAACTACGAAGATTATCTTGATAGATACCTAGACCATTTTCATTTAGATACGATGTTGTAAGTGCACGAATTTCGTCAACGATAGATTCTGTATTGACCGTTTGTAAAAATTCAGATCTTAAATTATCTAAATCAACACCAAGATTCGTTAACAAACTAGTGTTGTTATTTACTGATACAGATTTTAAAGATGGAAAGAGAGCCAGCCACTGTTGACCAGTATTATCAACAGTTGCGCCTCGATAATTTGAATAAGGTAAATAGGCAGAAACCCAAACATAATTTAGACGTATTGCGTGAACCGTACCACCACGAATTTGAACTTCAAAAGGATAGCCTGCGGAACGTAGAGCATTTAAAACCTCATCGTCGCGCACAATTCCAACCTGTTGCTTTAGTTCGTTAAGGCTTAATTCAATCACACCCTCAACAAATCTAGACGCGACACCACTGGCACGTAAAAGAGCTATCAATAAAGCGCTCTGATCAGCATCGTTACCAGAGCCCTGCATTAGAGTCAACTCTGCACCCTTCATAGAGCCATAATAGAATTCCGGAACAATATTATTACGAACAAACTCAAAAATTCGAATTGGATCGTGATCAAGCTCCTCCGCCTTATTCCTAATTATTGAGCCAAAATCTACCAACTCAGTTTCTTGCCGGTCTTCAGCTAAAGGTGAAATTGGATTAGATAACTCATAACTCGGAATAATAGATTCACGAGAATCAATATTAAGTACAAATATAGGTTCAGAACTATAGGCTATGGATTCACCTAAAATATCTACTTTTGATTCATCTAGAGAGGACAACTTACGAAGCTGGTCAACAACTTCAATTAAATTAATAACTTTATTGGAGTCTTGCCAAAACGATTCTAACCAATTTGCGTTTTCTACCCGTGAATCAATAGCGCCATATACTGTATCTAAAGAAAATAGAAATTCACGAATTGTGGACTCGTAATGAAGAAGCCCACTCTCAAAACGGGCATTTATTAAATTAGATCCTGATTTATTTACTACAGATCTGGATTCAATTAATTTTCTAGAGAAAAGCAGATCATATGCTTGTAGCTTTTCAAAAGAGGGTCGCAATGAAATTAAACTTTGTTCGTCTAGAGAAGATAAAGCGAAAAAATTTACCTTAGACGTATTTGCTGAAATACCTACCTCTTGCTCCAGATCACGTATAAAGCCATCAAGAACAATCCGCAATTGACGAGCTGTTCCATTAACATCGATATCATACTTTGCAAAAGTCTTATTTTCTAAAGCGTGTAAAATGGGATCGACGTCTTTTCCAGATGAGAAATCAGAGAGCATTTTGTTCCAAGAAAAATCTGCATTATTTTCTGCAGACGAGTATACCAAACCAGAAAATAAACAAAAAATTACTGCAGTAAAAAAATTTGGAACAAAACGCTTGATATCCATACAATCAAATAATTTCCGTAGACTAATAAATTTAATTAAACGCGTTACAAAACCTGTGGCAAAAACACCATAAAAAGTCAAGCCGACAAACCTTCAGAAAAGTCACAAAAAAACAATACGTTAAAATATAAGCACCAATTACCAAAAAAAGACACTCAAAGGAAAGAAAGTATATAAACAACAATCTCAGCGCTCAAGACATATATTAAATTTGAAAAACAACAATCATAAAAAGCAAACTATTTTATTAAAAACTAATACCTTCTCATGATCAAAGAAGGTAAAAAAACAACTAAAAAGAAAGAAATACAAGAAACAGAGCACCAAAAAAACAATATTTATCGATTCAACTTAGGACGATAGATAAACTCCCAATCTGAATATTTTTCCGAATTATCAAAATCTATAAAAAAAACTTGAAAAGCAGCCTGTTTAATTGGCCTCAAATGCGATTGACTAGCCACTCCGATAATGAAACCTCCATCATCTCTAATCAAACGCCAGCCAAGATCATTAGAATTATTATTTGGATCTCGAAAGGGATCCGCATATAAACGCCTAATATGTTTTTCCGAAACAGCTCTAGAATCTCGCAATAAATCATCTAGAGTGCGAGGATAGACATGAAAGTCTCTATATTCGTAGAAAGATTGAATAGCATTTATATATTGAAGCCCACGAAATAAGAGTTCAGCTTCTTTCTCTCTTAGCAATTGATGAGAAACATATCGAGAAGTAATAGTAGAAGTAATCCCTGTTACCAGAGCCATTACTAGCACCATCGGGTATGTAAAACCTTGCTGATTAAAGTTAATTTTAAGTCGCATCCCAACTTACAACATCTTTATTATTACCCTCACCGCCTTCCGAATTATCCTTACCAAGGGACAATATTTCATAACCACCATTACGACCTGGTACACGATAAATATATGGATTCCCCCATGGATCGTTGGGAACTTTTTTCTGTAAATAAGGCCCCTGCCAATTATTAACTCCGCTAGGACTTTCCCTCAAGGCATTCAAACCCTGTTGTGCGGAAGGAAACTCTCCGGTATCTATGAAATAAGAGTCTAGAGCAACGATAAAATTTTCTATCTGAGCTCGTGCCGTGGATTGTTTAGCCGGGCTAATTTTTTTATACAAAGTTGGTCCCACTAGCGCAGCTAGCAATCCGACAATAACCAACACAATCAATAATTCCATTAAAGTGAAACCAGACTTTTTACGAACATTTACTTCCATATTTCAAAATCTACCATTCATTATAAGTTAACCCGGAATTGGATATTTTTTGTGAACTACTTTTAACATCAATAATTCCGTAGCTATCAGAATCATCATTTTCTATCCAATCCCAATCATTTGTATTTGTCATAGGGTCATTTGGAATAAATCTAAGGTATCTCTCGTCAACCAAATCAATTTCCGATTCAGGATAAATCCCTTTGTCTGCGTAATATTCATCTATAGCAACGCGAATTACTTGCAAATTTTCTGACAATGCTGATTCTTTCGCTCTAACTATAGAGCTGGTAACTACTGGAGTTGCTAACCCTGCTAACAAAGAGACCAGGATCAAAACCAATAATAATTCGATTAACGTAAAACCTCGCAATTTAGTTACCAACCCTTATAAACTCCATTATCTAGTGAAATTAAGTCATGAGTCACAGAGATATCGTAAACATCTTCACCATTCCAAAAAGAAGAATCTACGTCATCTTGATAACCTCGAAAATGCCAGTTATCATCAATATCTACATCGGAAGATAAAAATGGATCCCGAGGAATTTTTCGTAAATAACGTATCTTTGTTCCATTAAGATCACCAGAATCAATACCCAATACTAAAACCTCTAGTGATTCCGGATAGCAATACCGGCTAACACCTATCGTATTAACACTTATTCTTCCCTGATTACAATCATAATGAAATTTATCTATTGCTGAACGCACAGATCTTAAAGCGCGTCTTAATTCGACTTCTTTCGCTCTAATAGCGCCGTTTTGCGCATAGGGAATCGCAACGACGGATAGAATAGATAACATAGAAACAACAACAAGCATTTCTAGCAGGGTGAAACCTAGATTAACGGATTTTAATGCGCGCATTACTAGAATCTAAACTCAGAGTACCGTCAGCCGAAGTTTCTACTTCAACATTTTTAGCAACAAGAAAGGTCGCTCCTTTCCTTTTTGAAATAAATTGCAAACTTAAAACTTGATTGTCCGACTCAGAATCACCTTCGTTGACTCTTTGGGCGGTTATGCGTACAGAACTGCTATCATCAGATTTATCAACAGATACAATTTCAATTGAAGAATCCGCGGAAAAAATGTCATCAAGATCAACGATGTTAGAGTTATATGCAAGGTCAAATATGATTCTATCGCCTATATCAAGATTAAGATTCATACCAACAATTGAATTAACTCGTTCTTCTGAACTATAGTTAGTCTGCGAAAACATCAAGTCTCGCTGACGTAATATGCTGCTAGGATCAGAAGCAAATTTTTCCTCCGTACTTTTCAAGTTATCAGCTTTTTCAGAGAATATATTCTTACTATCTGATTGAATATTTAACGCAGCTGAATTGAGAGATAAAGATTTATTCTCTCTTATTAAAGACGAACTCTCATCTTCATAAATTAAACTAAATTCTTTTTTATCGGCTGAATCAGATAGCTGAGACGCAGCATTGATAGGTTTGACTTTCAATTTAAACAAACCAAATTCATCAGAATTTAACTGTGTAATTTTCTCTAAATGTGTCAGTGCCTTATCTTTACCACGAATAATTCTGGGTGATATTGTCAATAAAATATCACTCCTATTCTCAGATTCATCCTTATTCTGAAATGGCCATGAGAGACCCAGTAAACGAGCAATTCTTGGTACAGACGTATTAGTCGACCTAGACTCATCTCGGATTAAACCGCCCAAAATAGCTATATCGCCGTCATTTACTAACATTACAGTTTCAGCATTTCGAGTACCAATTCGAAATACTTGTTGCTCGGAGTTCCCCAAGTTTTCGCCTAAAGATGATACTTCTAATGCAATCTTAATTGTTACCTGAGAATCATTGTGAATTTTTGATTCGACATCCAACCTAATCCCTACATCTTGGTACTCAAAAGTGGTTCTAGTCTGACCTGTAGCATCTAGAATATCTGAACTACGAAGTGGCACTCTTTCACCTATATGAATTCTAGCCTTCTCTCCGTCTATTACTCGAACCTTGGGGTTAGCGAGAATTTTTGCGTTAACATCCTGTTTAAATGCACTTAAGGTAATGCTTGGTATATTAAATGCTCCCTGAGCTCTAATAGCATCAGAAATCGAACCAGAAAATGGAATTGCAGGAACCGACGCTGATATTTGATAAGCACCATAATCTATACCTAATAATTCGGAATTAGATAAGTTAACCTCCATAATTTCAACATCAAAAAAAACTTCGCCTTTCGGTTGATCATTATTGACAATCACATCCGCGGCCACTTCAATTAACTCAGGTGTATCAACCACTGTAATACTATTGGCGCTATCATTGATTGTTACTTGACTTATTCCGAGCACGCCTTTTAATAGAGCCGAGATATCTTTAGCATCGGCATTGTTTAAATAAAATGTCTTAATAATTTTATCAGAAAATTGATCTCTACCTCCTTTAGCATCAGCAAAAACCAATAATGTATGTTCATCAATTAATTTATAACTGTTATTCGTGGACTTTAATATCAACGAAAGAGCTTTATAAAACGAGATGTCTTTAACATTAATTGTAACTGGAGTATCCTTTACAGATTGATCCAGTATCAAATTAAATTGATAATTTTTTGACAAAAAATCAAGCGCAGATGGCAAATCGATTTTATTAAAAGACAAATCAATCTTAGGCCCTCTGTCGACATTAGGCGCAACTAACGATTCAATTTTATGTTTTAATTCTAAGCTTCCTTCATGCCCAGGATTCTCCTTTAAAATATCATTTAACAGCACCAGCGCCTTTGAATATTTTTTTTCTCTATAAAAAATTTGCGCAGCTTCATAATCGTTATAAATTAATTTTTCACGATTTATAAATTCTATTTTCTTTAACAACTTTAAATCATTAGGACTAAACTCTAGAGCTTGATTATAAGCAATAAGAGCCCCAGAAAGATTACCTTCTGTTAACGCAGAATAACCGATTCTCGTAAACTTTATTATTGCCTGATGCTTTGTATTTTCCAAAGCTATTTTAGCTTCTACATCAGAAGGATTTTTAGACACACGCTCTTCTAATAATTTAATTTTCTCAGATATTGTATAATTATCAAATGATGAATCAGTAATTGATTTGGAATCAAAAGAAGTACAAGATATTTGCGCACATGTGAGAATTACTATAAAAACTAATAAAAAATATCTATTCAAGGTAAGGGTGCCTTCCGCATTGTAAGATTCGTTCCATCGATCTTGCTAACTATATGATCTTCACCCAGCCTATCTCCTACACGGACGATATTTAGATGACCATCTATTCTAACAAGAGCAGTTGATCCATTTTTGTTATGATTAACAGCCAAAACTTCAACCTGAGATCTTTTTTGCAAATTATTCTCAGAAGCGTCAACCGCCGAAACATTGCCAGATATAGAATCATTAACCTCAACAACATTAGATTGTTGAACCACGTCTTCGACAAAATAGCTAAAAAGATCTTTTTTAGTTTCGAAGTTTTTTAAAGTCAATAATCCATCTACATCCGGAAGTAAAGACGGATCATTTTGAGAGGAAAAACTCCCAGAAAAAACTGATACAGGGTTGCTAACATCTAAATTCTGAGCATTTTCAGAAGGAAACAAAAAATCAGAATATTTATAAACATTTAAACCTACTAGAACCAAAATACCAAACAGGAACAACCATAGTCTCATAAAGATTATATCTCACTTTGATTACGGAAGACCTTTATCTGTATTACAGCCTCTAATGGTCCATTACCTTTCCTAGATAACTCCAATCTTTGAATATTTAAAGCGTAAGGAATACTGTATAAATCATCAACAAATCCACGCAACCCCACATATGAACCGGAAATAGATAATTTCACTAAAACTGAAAAATCTGATAAATTTTGGTAAGATTCATCAGTTATAATGACGCCAGAAGACGATACAGCTTCATATAAAAACGCAGAAAATTTCGTATTTTTGTAATCTTCTTTAACTTTTTTTACTATTCCCAAAACCAGAGGTTTTATCGAATTATACCTCGACTCTTGATCGACAAATTTTTCACGGGAATATATCTGATGCTTAAGATTAGTGTTGGTCAAATCAAAATAAGACTTTTTTGCCAGCAAAGGAGTAATTACAACCAGATAAAAAAGAGCAATAAGTATAATCAGCATAAAAAACATCAAATAAATATAAAAAACTCTGCTATCACCTCTAAGGGATTTTATAATCATAATTAAATATACAAATTAAAGTTATAATGAAACTCACCTTTTTTATCGAGATCTTTTTTATTAAGCTTCACACTTTTAAAAACTTCCGATGTTTCTAAATCGTTGAGGAATTTAGTTACAACCAAGTCGTCTCGAGAAGATACAACAGCACTTATCACACCATCAGAACGAAGATATTCAAGAGATTCAAACTTTATCTCATTAGATTTATGACGCTCAATTTCAAAAAGATAAAATGACGGATTATATAAATCATTTATTATGACTCTATATTCAGCCAGCAAATTGATTAAATCCACATCTATATTGCCGGACTGGTTCGAGTCTAAATTTTGTAACTTTTCAACAAGTGTTAAATTTAATTTAATATTTAACTTTATTTCGTTAGAAACATTAACTGCGTAAAAAATCAAAGAAATCAATAAAATCGTTAATAAAAAACAACCAATCACACCTATAACAAACAGGTATAACGGTTTATCACGAGGAGAATCAATAGCGCTTACGATCACAAATTTGGCACCTTGCCCAATACAGTTCCGATAAAATAAGAGTCTTCGAAAGATAAGTTATATTCATTTTGCTCAGCGTAAAGATCGTCTATTTTTCTCCATGGAAATTCTTGCAAGATACCTTCATCGACATAATCTGAGGAAGTTTTATAAAGAACATTACCTTCATTCAAAGAGGTACAAAAATATTCATACACCGTACAGCACGAAAGATATACACTTGATATCAGATTATAATCAACGAGTATCGCTCTAATAACACGATGAAAACAAACTTGACCCTGCAGATCGTAACAAACAATCGAAACGGAATTGTAATCAACGAATACAATTATTTTCTCTTTAGAAATATGCGACTTTTCATAAATTCGAAATTCTGGAAAAATTGCCTCCAAGGATACATTTGAAAATTTACTACAAATAGATTGAATTATTGACTTTTGGTAACCCGTTGCAATGGTACAAATGTCATTACTATCCAACCTTAATTCAAAGGAATCTTCTGAACAAATACTCTTACCTACTAACCACTTCAGATAAGATTTATCTTTTTTAATCAGTGCAGAATTTTCAATAACCGTAACTCTCACTTCTGACATTGGAAAAACGATGAATACCGGCACAACCTTATTCAATTGACTTAACAACAAACTGGGAATTCTTTCAGACCAACTATAATTTGAAATATCCAGAGAGCTAACAGAAGACACTTCATCTACAAGCAAATTATCTTGTAAGGCCGCATTATCAAAACCAAAAAAGTCATTTTTTACAAACCACCCAACTTTCTCACCGTAAGAAAATTTAGATAAAAGAATACCCTCTTTTTTAACTAAAATTCGATAAACACCAAATTTCTTATAGAAACCAGCATCAAACCAGGATCGAATACTGGATAAAAATCTCTTACTTATTATGGGTAACACGATTGACTTCCAACAAAGATGTTTCTCCAGCCAGATATTTTTTTAACGCAGACCTTCTTAAATCTTCACCACCAACAAACTGAGCACCAGAAATCGACTCATAAACATTCCTGCCGTCTAACACGGTCGATCTCATTTTTTCGGTAATAACTAGTAGTTCAGAAATCATTTTTCTACCTATGTATCCCGTCCAGTTACAGTCTGCACAACCATTCGCCTTATAAACTTTTACATTATTATCCAATGGTTCTTCCAAATCATTCGACGTGACATCTATTACCTCTTCTACCTTACAGCGATTACATAGAATTCTTATTAATCGCTGAGCCATTACTGCATTTAAGGCGCCCATTGCATTATTAACATTCACACCCATATTATTTAATCTGGCAAGTACGTCCATGGAATTGTTTGCGTGCACGGAAGAGAATACTAAATGTCCCGTAAGGGCCGATTGAACAGCTATGTCTGCGGTTTCTGAATCGCGAATTTCACCGACCAGTATTTTATCAGGGTCATGACGAAGTATAGACCTAAGACCTTTAGCAAAGGTCAATCCCTTTTTAACATTAACCGCTATTTGTGTTATACCGGATAACTGATACTCCACTGGGTCTTCAATAGTAATAATTTTTTCAGTTCCAATATTTACTTCTTTTAAAGCTGCATAGAGGGTAGTTGTTTTACCGCTACCAGTTGGCCCTGTAATTAAAATCATT
This sequence comes from Sessilibacter sp. MAH1, assembly GCF_054658315.1. Lineage (NCBI taxonomy): Bacteria > Pseudomonadati > Pseudomonadota > Gammaproteobacteria > Cellvibrionales > Cellvibrionaceae > Sessilibacter > Sessilibacter sp. MAH1. The sequence continues at coordinate 2,955 of NZ_BAAGIC010000018.1, read as the reverse complement.
CCATAGGGTTCGTTAATTAACGATCTAAACCTATCGAGTTGTGTCTTTGTCATTCCTAAATTATCTAAAGACAATTGATCCCAATCTTTACTGGCATTGCTACGATCTAATACACGAATAACTACGTTCTCACCATGCATACCCGGTAAAACCGAAAGTCTAAAATCTATTTCTCGGCCAGCTAAATTTAGCTTAAATCTACCATCCTGAGGAACCCTTCTCTCCGTAATATCAAGCTCAGCCATTACTTTCAGTCTTGATACAAAAGCGCCGTGATAAATTACATCCAGAGCCTCAGTTGCGGGATACAGCTGCCCGTCAATTCTATATTTTACAGTTATTATTCTCTCGTAACATTCTATATGGATATCGCTTGCACGCTTATTTAAAGCCGTTTTAAGTGTAATATTGATAAATGTTACTATAGGTGAATCACTTTCTTCCTTGTCATCATTACTGTCAACAAGACCTCCTTCAACATGAAGAAAACTCTCTGTGGCATTAGTAAGTTGATCAATATTTATTTCGGCATTCTGCAAAGCTTTATCGATAATTTCTTGGGTCGTTACGGTAAAATCAACTCTTGAGTTGCAAATAAACTCTAATGTCTGATGTTTCTTTATATCAGCAGGATTAGTAGTGAGAATCTCTATGGATTCATCACTCATTGAATATGGAAACACCTCTAATTCTTTTGCTTTTTCTAAATTTATTAAGCTAAAAAGAATAGGATTTAACTCATTATCATATTTTTGAATAAATTTTAACCGATACTTAGCAGCAATATTTTCAGCTAAGTTAAGCTTGTTAATGGAATCCGAGGAGAGTAATTCGTCGATTATATCGACTTCTCTCTGACCTGTATTAAAGTCAAAAACACCAGAATCTTGATACAGATCTTTAATATAATTCTTCACAAACATGCTATTGAACAACATCAGATATAAAAAATATTGGCAGGTACATGGATATTATGACAAATCCCATTAATAATCCCATAAATAAGATTAAAATTGGCTCCAACAATCTAGTAAAACTATCGATTTTTTCATCTAATTCGTCATTTTGATATAATGAAATATCTGTTAGAACCGGCTCCAGTTGAGAAGCTTTTTCACCAATAGACAGCATATTGAGAGAATATCCATTAAAAATTGAATAACGAACAAATGAGTCGTATACCGATCCACCTTCTAAAATAAACTTACTACTGGCTTTCAGCAATTCACCCAGATGAGTGCCATCAAATGAATCCCTTAATATCTGAACGGACTCAGATGCGGGAACACCGCACCTGAGTAAACTTGCGAATGAATTTGTTAGTCTAGCTATTTGAGAACACCTTCTCATTGGTCCAACAATGGGGATACCGGTAAAAATTCTATCCAGCCGGAGTTTTATCTTTTTGTTATTTCCAGAAAATTTAATGAACAAAAAAATACCAAAGCCAACGAGCAATAAAATCAAACCTATGTAATGTATATATTCTGAAATATTAATAATTAATCGAGTCGGCGCCGGCAGCTGAGCATCAAAACTTGCAAATAATTCAGAAAAATTTGGAACAACGTATACAAACAATACACCGATTACTACCACCAATGCAGAGGTCAAAAACAAAGGATAAGTTAAAGCCGATTTTACTTTTTTATTAATGTATAACTTTCTAACAAGATAATTTTCATAATTTTCAAGAGATTGAATAAGATCTCCTGACTTTTCACCAACACCAATAGCACTTACAAAAACATCATCAAATAAATTGCCGTGCTTTTTACAAGACAAAGAAAATGAAGCACCCTCAATAACGTCCTTGTGAATATTATCAACATAAACACTTATTTTTTTCGACTCAGCATTTTTTGAAATAATCTTAAGGGTATCAGAAAGAGGCAAGCCAGCGCCCAACAAAGAGCGTATAGATTTAATCAATCGAAGTAATTCTTTGCCACTTATTCCTGCACTATAAAAACTGAAACTCGAGTTTGATTTAATTTTTTGTACATATAAATTTTTATCTTTTAACTCACTATAAGCTGAAAGTTTATTTTCTGAATTTATCGATCCTTTAACGAACTCACCAGACTGATTAATAGCTGTATAAAAATAAATAGGCATGGAGAAATTGCATAACAAGAAAGAATAATAATGACAATGTACATAACACGGAAGAGATTCTATGGTATAGACGAGAATAAATATATAACACTTTTTTATTAAAAAAATAATACGTTTTTAGGAGTATGCCTTCTAACTACCCCCTAAAATACTACAGCTTAAACGTTGAATTCTCCTTAAACTCAATAAAAGAGGATTTTGCACATGAGCAAAAGCAAGACTGAAAGAAAAATTGTCGCTGTGCTAAAAGAGACCAAAACAGATATCTCAAGTAAGGTGTTGTGGTTGAATAATTTGGCCACCTAATTAGAAGTGATATTATCACTTCTTAAACATAAAGCTAATCAATGAAAACATGTACCCGAAGAAAATTCAGCACAGGGTTTCGATTGGAAGCTGCACAATTAGTGTCAATCAAGGTTGATCTGTTCGTGAGGCTGCCGAAACGGTAGGCGTCGGACACTCTACTATGGATTAATTGGGTACTACGCCAAGATCCACAGGGTAAATCCCTAAATCGACTCCCAAGACCACAGAGCAAGTTCGCATTCGATAATCAGAAAAACGCAGTTTCAAGTAATACTGTCATTATTTAAATTTAGCACTTTACTTGAAAGCACCAAGAACAAAAACTTCCAGTTTACGTAACACCTAACATTTACCCCTAATAAAACCAACGAATAATTATAACGTCCCCGCTAAACGGCAAGCGATAACGAGTTTGTAGTGGTCAATTATTTTCATACCACCCTGTAGAAGATTTTTATCATTTAAATGCTTTCTCAACTTCAGCTGGTGTTGCGTAGTTGTTGTAGCTGTGTCCGCGTATAAAATTGT
>NZ_BAAGIC010000017.1:48723-121282 GCF_054658315.1 Sessilibacter sp. MAH1 | reverse complement strand
TTATAGGCCATTTGTAGGTTCCTTTGTTTAGGGCAGTTTACCCTACAAGCTGGTACGAGATTATTAAACCACTACAACCACGTTTTCATGATAGCGCAAAGTGGTCAAGAACAGTTTATGTATATAAGGACACAAGGCACTCCGAATTCTGTAGATGCAGTTAAATTAAACGATCAACAGAATGAACGCATGTACGAGCTAATGGATGAAGGATATTCATTTAAGGACGCGAGTAGGATTGCAGCTGAGGAAACTGCGAAAAAGTATAAGTTAGCTTATTATGAGGGGAGTGGCGGAAAATTTGTCAAAACTGATTGGTAGCTTAATCATTTTGGTGTTAATTAGTTCAATGAGCTATAAATTACAGGCCAAAGAATGCCACAATAATGAACCAAAAATATTTGATCAAAAAAGGCTGAATATGCTCGAAAAGGTAAAGAAAAAACTTTATTTGGCGAGAGAAAATATTATTTCCGAATGCTTTGATATGTCCATTAAACTGTCTAAAGAAGGGATTGATGTATTGGGAAAAAACTACCTTTCAGATGGAATGATTGATGATACTGGAATGAAGTTTTCCCTTGCCCGTATAGAAGAAAAGAAAAATAATCTAAAATTGGCTGCGACCATATATAGTGGTGTTTTAGAAAGTCGTATTAATCAACTTCAAATTAGGCTAGGCAATGGAAATTGTAATTATAATTTGAGGTATTGAGCTTCGAAATGTGAATAATCGAAGTTTGCCGAGAGCTTCAAAGTGTTCACAAGCAACAGGGATTAGCATGATAAGTGATTGGGATCTTGTGTAGAGGTACTACTACTGCTTCAAACGGCATTGGATATTCTGCTTAAGGAGCGAGAAATCCTTAATTGTGTATACAGTGATGAGTCTGCTCCGGGGTATTGTGTAGAAGAAAGTTATTTTATTGATCTGTTAGATATAACCTGACTTCAAGTTTGAAGTGCGACAAAATAGTTAATGTTCATTAAACACTTCCTCTGGGGTTTTATATCGTAAACATTTTCGTGGTCGTTGGTTGAGTTGCTTGGCAATATAATTACATTGGTGTTGTGTTACGGATTCCATACTTTGGTTTTTGGGTAAATATTGCCGGATTAACCCGTTAGTGTTTTCGCTTAAGCCGCGCTCCCAAGAATGGTAAGGGGTGGCAAAGTAAAAGGTCACACCACTGAGTTCTTCAATCGCTTGGTACTGATGGAATTCGGTACCATTATCAGCAGTAATTGTTTTGAATCGAGAAGCATTTTGCAGAATCAACTTCAAAACTCTTTGATTCAATTCTTTAGTCGATTTGTTGGGCAATTTGCCAATCAAAAGGTATTTCGATTTACGTTCAACCAGAGTTACGATGCAATGCTTACTGCCTTTACCAAAAACTGTATCGATTTCCCAGTGACCAAAAAACCGTTTATTTTCAACGCTTAAGGGGCGTTCAGAAATAGACTTTTTGTTCGTTAATCGGCCACGGCTGTCATAAGCGTTATACCGTTTACGGCGTTTCTTAGATGATTGTCTCAGGAGTTGCCATAAGGTACCTCCGTTACGTTTATCTTCCCAAATGTATTGATAAATGGTTTCGTAACTTATAGAGCGCTTCAATAATCAAAGAAGCGAGATTGGATAAATCGTATCTCGGCAATTTACTGGCTATCAACTGCCTCAATCGCATAAAAAAGCGAAAGGCTGTATTGGGGGGTACTCCAAGCATTTTAGCCGCCGCCCTAGCAGTTGCTCCAACGACAAAATATTCAATAAGTCTACTTTGTTGTCTAGGTGTTAACCGGCTTTTTCTTGTATACATGAGCTTTAAACTAGCCTCTATGGCTGCTCTTAGCTACTTCAGCCCCAAATTTAAAATCAAAAAAATATAGTGATTTTATTTTTAATTCAGATCTTTAGATTTGGATATTTGTAAGCGAAGAGGAGGATTTTACGAAATTTATGGGCGAAGCCTACGAAGATACGTTGCAATCGATTTTATTCATTTATCTGAGTTTAAATGGTAAAGCTCCAGAGGCGATTATTTACGCCTTTTAATGATGTTTATACTACTTGTTGTTATTTCATAAAAATTAGATGCGCCATCTCTATCCTGCTTCAGTGTAAAAGCAATAATAAGTTATATTGTTCTAATGAATTGCCATCATAAAGTATAACTATGTCGATATCTGATTAACTCGTCCCTGTTTTAATCAGAGGTCGAGTAAATCGGGGTTTTCTATAAATAGCCGAAATTATGGTGAACTCCTTCACTGAAATATAAATCTTCTTCCCTCAATAAAAGTTATACCTACACGAAATGATTTGGATCAATTGTTACGAATTGTTTTAAAGGCACACTGATCATAGTTACATAAATAATGAAAATAAAAGTAAGGATTTTATCTTTAAGAGTTTTTGATTAATGTCGTCCTGATTTAATCAGAGCTTCTTTTATATTAAGTAATAAAAAATAGATAAAACCACTTTTTTAAATTTTTGTTAGAAAAATTAATTGTGATGCCATTAAGCAGTAGGTGAGTTCATGAATACGAAAGTGTACCGATTAATAGCCGTTTTGGGTTTGATGTCTAACATAGATGTTGCATTGGCTGAGGAGCCTATTCAACCGATAGCTCCGGTTAAAGAAATTAATTTAGCGCAGGTTGAGCTAGGTAAAAAATTGTATTTTGATCCTCGGTTGTCAAAGTCTGGGTTTATTTCTTGTAATTCTTGCCATAATTTAAGTATGGGTGGTACGGATAATCTAAAAACATCCATTGGTGATCATTGGCAACGAGGTCCTATTAATGCGCCTACGGTTTTAAATTCGAGTTTAAACGTAGCGCAATTTTGGGACGGGCGAGCAGACAGTCTTAAAGCGCAAGCAGGTGGCCCCATTGCAAATCCCGGCGAAATGGGTTTTACCCACCAATTAGCTGTTGATGTGCTTGCGTCTATTCCACAGTATCGAATCGAATTTAATCAAGTATTTGGTACCGATACCATCACTATCGATCACGTAACTACCGCTATTGCAGAGTTTGAGAAAACCTTAGTCACGCCGAATTCGCGTTTTGACCAATGGCTTTTGGGTAATCAGGATGCGCTCACCTCTAAAGAATTATCGGGCTATCAATTATTTAAAAGCAGTGGTTGTATAGCTTGTCATAATGGTGAAGGCGTTGGCGGAAACTCGTTCCAAGTGATGGGAATTGTTGAACCCTATCAGGCAAAAAGTCCGGCGGAAGGATTAATTGCGGTTACCGGTAAAGACGCCGATCGTTTTAGATTTAAAGTGCCTACCCTACGTAATGTTGAAATGACTTATCCGTATTTCCACGATGGTGAAGCGGAAACTTTAACAGAAGCCGTGGATGTAATGGGGCGGTTACAGCTGGGTAAAAAATTTACCGATCAAGAAAATGCCCAAATTGTAGCATTCTTAAAAACGCTTACCGGTGATCAACCTAAATTCCAACTACCTATTTTGCCACCGTCTACGGAAAATACTTTGCAGCCACGCCCTTTTGAATAATAACCAGTAGGAACTTCTATTAATTCAGACATTTTCGGAACAAAAACTTACCGATTTTAAACGCCGTAAGTGATTTAAGCTCAGAAGAGATCTAAATTTTTATTTCTAGTTAATTCAAAATTGTCTTTACACAGATGACCTGTAGAAGCCTCTGATTAATTCGTTCGAGATTTAATCAGAGGGCAAAGGTTGAAAGTACGATTGTCTAATTGTTCGTAATTTCAACCATTTAAAGCTCTTAAAATCAAGGCTATATTCTGGCATCGCAAGAAATACGAGCTTCACCCGAATTTTCCATAAATTATAAGTGGATTTAATAGATCTTGCTGATATTGGTCTACACTCATAAGACAGTCACGATGTTAAGTGGACGTGTAAGAATAAAACGTTAACTGTCTGAGAATTTTTATGAATAACAACGATGCCGCTTTAGTTAATGATTACATGAATAATTTTAGTAAAGAGGTTGAAGGATGGTTTTTTCCTATTGATATGTTGTTGTTTGCATTACTGAATGAATGGCAGCAGACCGTTTCGGTGCAAGGCAATATTGCTGAGATTGGGGTTTATAAAGGTAAGTCTCTGATTTTGCTGGCACTCTTAGCTCGTGAAGGTGAAACCATTTATGCAATGGATTTATTCGAAGACGATTTGTTGCCTGCTGCCAAAAATGCAGTATCTAGATTTGTGCCGAATAAAAAGCAAGAACAAATACTCTATTTTAAGGAAGATTCTGCTAACTATACTCTGGATTATTTGAGAGAGAATTTCCCTACGCCTTTAAGGTTTTTGCATATAGATGCCGGCCATGAACATCACGAGGTCTTGCACACATTAACGCTATTATCGCCTTTGGTCACCGATGCCGGAGTAATTATGATGGATGACTATCAGGACAGAGAATTTCCAGGTGTAGGATCCGCGGTTCTGGAGTTTTGTTACGGGGATAAAAGAAGTAATTTTGTCCCATTTTTGGTGGGTGCCAACAAAATGTACTTGGCTAATCCCTATATCGCCAAACAAATTCAAAAATATTTATTGCAACACAATTTATTATTGGATAAATGTCGTTTAACCAGAACTCACGACGATCCTGTATTAATTGCATTGAGTAAATTGCCGCAATTGTCTGATAAATTAATTCGTCAATTAAATCACTACGATCTATCAACCATTGATACCGCGAAAATAGATTTTTTAGCGAAAAAAGCCAGTGTTCTTGGTCAGCAGAAAATTTCTTAGAAATAAGTAATATTGATAAAAGAGGTTTATGTACAAATCAGACCGCAAATAATGAATCTACGGTCTGATTCGATGTTTGTAAATAATTAGGCGAATTGGGTAGAGAGTGTAGACTTACGACGACTACTCTCTGATCTTAGCAGTAACAAACCCACTAACAAAAACGCAACAATCGATCCGCTTTTAGCGTTTAATTCGGGAACAGCCACTGGTGGCCTTGTTACTGTCGGTAGATCGGGCGAATTAATTGCTAAGAAAATAAAGGAATCCCCACTACCAAATAATCCTGCATCGGCTATGGAGATTTCCAATGTATGGGTCGAGCTTGTTGAATCGAAAAGAACTTGGGAGAAGCTAATCAGGTCGCTAAAGCCATCTGCTTCAGTGGCGAAACCACCATCAAGACCAGTACCTATGGCGGCGTCTTCATTTAAGTTTGAATTAAATAAATTTGCTAAATCACCTTGTCGGTTGATCCTATCAACGGATAAAGCATCACCAAAGAAATTTCCACCATCGATTGATATAACCGCTAAATCATTGGGTTCACTAAATCCCTGACCGTTAAAAAATTGGTACTCATCGGACGCGAACACAACATCAATATCGATCGTTGGAAAGAAAAATTCGCCGGCAGTATCAATATTATCAATTTCAAAGTTAAAGCTTAAGGTCACGCCATCGGATGAGCTTCTACCGCTAACGTTTGAGACTAGGTCCGATCCAGCATTTCCGAAATTAGTACTGATTCGATTACTAGTATTCGTTGTACTTACAGCGTCAAACACCGAGCCGGTAGACAAAACAATGCCAGAACTTAAACCGAGATCATCCAAAAAGGTGTTGCCATCGGTGGAAAATATACCACTTTGTAGTACATCACCGGTGTAGTTAACGTTAGAAATTGATACAGCGCCTAGGCTGTTGGTGAATAGATTTGCAGCAAGTTGTTCTGCACTGGCCGACGCGTTTAAATTAATGATATTCGCTTGCGCGCCAATCGAGCCTGTAACTCCTAAACCTAGCAACGCCGCAGTTAGTAGTGGTTTTGATTTCATTGTAATGCCTCCCTAATGTCCTTGAATGTTGGTTATTAAACCGTAGGCATGGAGAAATGCATAATAATCAAAAAAACTATGAATATTTTTTAATAGACGATTATCTAAATGTTAATAACGATAACGTATAAAAATTAGATCTGTTGATCAATGATTCGTCGAAATGGAAGAAATTGTAGTAGTCATAGAACTTATACGAAACAATTCTACGATTGATTAGAATGTAAATTAGCAAAGCTATTTAATATAGATCAACCTTTATTGTAATGAATTTTTATCTTCCCTAATATGTAAATTATCTCTAAGAACCTCTGATTAATTCTTCTGCGATTTAATCAGAGGTAGAAGGTTTACAATATTAGCCAGTATCGCATCAGTGAATGTTTAGTTTTCAAACACGTCATTGAACCTTGTATAACTTGAGATCAATTATCTCTCTAGGCCTTAAAATGCGAACTTACCAAAAAGCTGGAAGCGTCTTAATTCTAGGTCTTCGTCTAAGCCATTAAATTGTGTACGTTTTTTCTCGGCGCGAATAATCTCGGCTCCAAAAGTTAGTGGCTTGTATGGGTTGTAGACTAGGTTGATGTGGAAGGAACTGAAATCACCCATATCGTCGCCGTCTAAATCGTTTTCGGTTTTTGCGTATCGTACGGTAGAGCGTAGGGTTGGTGTAAATACGTGTTGATAGGCGAGCTTATAGCCGGTTTGTTCAGAGAGTTCGATTTCGTTATTAACGATACCAAAAGAGGCTTGGTCGCCAAAGTTTAAGTAACGGCCAAGACCTTCACCGCTAATTACGGCAAATTTCAAATTGTCTTTACCCAGATTAATGCGGCCAGAAACACGCGCTGCAAAAGCATTTTTTGCTTCGTCAATCTCTTCAGCGTCATCGTTAATTTGTTGATACAAGGCACCCACGGCGATGTGACCAAAATTACCTCGCCAGGTGTATTTTGCAACTAGGTCTGGAAGTTTTGGATCGGGTGAGTTTAATGGTTCTTCGGCGGCAATTTCTAAGGTGTCTTTTGCAAAATGAAAGGTATAGCGAATTTGTGATTGTCTTACGAATACACGTGCAGCCGGGCCACCAAAGTCTGCGGTTTCAGCAAGAGCGCCAAGATCCATAAAGGTTGACCAAGTTTGGCCGAGGGTTAGATTGTCTTGGGTAAAATAGGCGTGCCGCAAATTAAAGATATTTTGGTTTGCGCCAGAATAAAAATCACCTTCAATTACCGCCGATAAATCACCTACCGGTGTACCTAGGCTTTTGTGCGTAAATTTAATTCGCGATTCAAAAGCAGATAATGTTAGGTCGTCTTCTTCGTCTTCGGGTTCGTTTTGATTCAGCGTTAATAATGCTTGTTCTCGTAAACCGCCAGCGCCATCGTTTTCGGATGAAAAAATTGCGTCGAGTTTAATGTAGCCGTTAATTTCGTTGGTAGAAACAATTTCTGCCTGGCTGACCGAGGTGCAACCGGCAAGAATTAAGGTCGTTGCAGTTCTGGTTAGAAAGGTAGGTTTATTATTATTGAACATGAGTATTCCTCTCTATCGTAATCGTTATGGTTTTTAAGAGTGGTTTTTTATCGTTAAGGAAACTTTCCGATGACAATAATTTATCTCTCTGCCATAACAATGGCCTACCGTAAGATGGTAGGTGTTGAGAAAAATTATGGAATTATTTCTCTATTAAATTATTTACGCTTGGTGTTTAAAAAATAAAATATGGGATATAAAAATATTCCTACCGTAAATTGGTAGGAGAAGAAATTAATTTTTGTTTAATGACAAGGTTGTGTAATTTGTGCTGGTGTCACAGTTTTACGATAGCGGTTGTTATCGCAATAGGAATGGAGGTAGTATTCTGCGGCAATAAAAATAACTACTAAGAACTTCTGATTAGCTCTTGCTGATGTAGTCGGGGTTTGCGACAACCAAATAATAACAACTAGGGCATGTTATGTACGATATCGTTATTGCAGATGATCATCCTTTATTTAGGCGAGCGCTTACCGAAGCGTTAGCAGAAACCCGATTTGAGCACCGAGTGACCGAGTGCGAAACCTTTAATCAAACCTACGAGTGTCTGCGAGCCAATAGACCCGACTTACTGCTGTTAGATCTTAAAATGCCGGGCGAAAGTGGTTTATTTGGATTAATGCACATTCGTGCAGAATTTCCAGAAGTTGCCGTCGCTGTTGTTAGTGCCAGTGAAGACAGTCAAATTATACATTCTGTTCGTCAAGCCGGTACCTTGGGATTTATTCCTAAATCCAGCCGAATTGAAGAGCTGGTGACGGCCTTAGAAACGGTATTACAAGGGAATCTGAGTTATCCCAGTTATACCGATTACGCCAATAACGCGGTAGCCAACAAACTTGCCTCCTTAACGCCTCAACAATTAAGAGTTCTACAATTAATTGCCGACGGCGCGCTCAATAAGCAAATTGGCTACACACTGAATATTAAAGAGACCACCGTTAAATCGCACATTAGTGATATTTTTCGTAAGCTCGATATCTATAATCGCACTCAGGCTGCATTGTTGGTTCAGCAACTCGAAATTCCCGATTGATATTTTATCCCAAGCGATTGATCAGTGAACGCAGTGCTAAGGGTTTTACCGGTTTGCGTAACAGGTAGTAACCGAGTTCCTGAATTTGTTGTTTAACTTCATCGGTATAATCGGCAGTGACAACAATGCAAGGAATAGATTTGCCCCACTGTGCCGTTAGCTCTGCCATAACATCAAGTCCTGTCACACCACGATCAAGATGATAATCAACAATAGCGAGTGCTGGAACTGTCGAGCCTAAATTTGATCTTGCCTGATCTAAATCTTTCGCTAAGGCGATATTAAATCCCCAATCGGTGAGCAAATTAGCCATGCCGTCGAGAATTTGTTGCTCGTTATCAACGCATAAAATAATGCCGTTAAAGGCGCATTCATGGAAAATTTGACGGTTCATTTGTGCAGGGTCGAGAGCAGGTTTAGACACCATCGGAACGCTCACAGAAAAACAACTACCCTGATTGGGTGCAGATTGCACATTCACGGGATGTTCGAGTAGAGAGCATAATCGTTCGACAATAGAGAGACCTAAACCCAAGCCTTTGGTTTGACTGGCTTCTATACCAGAATCTAAGCGCAAAAATTCTTCAAAAATTAATTTTTGTTGATCTTTGGGAATACCTAAGCCAGTGTCGATGACTTGAATTTCGGCGATATTATTTTTTCTGCGCACACCCAAAAGGACCGAGCCCGATTGTGTGTAACGCAGCGCGTTGGTGAGCAGATTTTGTAGCACGCGGCGCAATAAAACCGGATCGGTATCGACGACAACGCTGCTTGCAACATATCTTAGTTGCAAATTTTTCTGTTCCATTAAGGGTTGAAATTCTTGCGCCAAAGAATCCAAAACTTCTTTAATGTTTAAGGCACGTCGGGCCGGTCGAACAATATCGGCATCGAGTTTAGAAATTTCTAATAATTTACTTAATAGTGATTCCGCAGACATCAACGATTGATTTAGATGTGTTGCTACCGGCAGTAGCATTTTGGTAAGTGTTTGATCGTCTTTGGCGTATCGATTTAATTTATTGATAATGGATTCTGAAAATAACGAAGCAGAATTTAACGGCTGTACCAGATCATGGCCAGCGGCGGCTAAGAAGCGTGTTTTATTGGTATTAGCTTTTTTAAGATATTCATTGAGCTGAGTGAGCGATTGGGTACGTTGTTCAACACGTTCTTCTAACACTTCGTTGGCGCTGCGCAATTGAGCCTCGATTTTACGGTGTTCAGTAATATCGGAATAAACCGTTACGTACAGGTTGGCGTTGATGGGAATTCCGCTCAATTCAATGTGACGGCCATCGGCAGTTTCGCGAACGTAGTGTAATGGCTGATGTTTTCTGACTTCTTCTAAGCGTTTATTTACCAAGGCTTCGATGTCGCCGGTGCCGTAGCCACCGGAATGGGCAATAAATTGCACTACCGCAGTTGCGGTTTGGCCAATGTATAAATAATTTGCCGGAAACTGATACAAATTGGCGAAGGTTTGATTCCACGCAACTAGATTTTGGTTTTCGTCGATAACCGTAATGCCTTGATTTAAACTGTGCAAAACGGCATTTAAGACATCGCGATTGAATAAAACCACTTCAGATACTTCGTCCATTAAGGCGTTTAAGTTGGAGTACTGCGTGCTGTGACCCTCCATTAAATTACGCAATAAAAAATCGGAACCACGTCGGCCCATCACCGAGCGCAACAATCGATCGGCGGATTTGAGCATGTCGTCATCAACGCGATCACGATGAATTAATCGTCCCGTCAACGGATTACTGCGTGCGCGAAAAAAAGCGGAGACTTTTTCGGGTGTCAAAAAACGTTGTAACAATGCTCTTAAATCTTCGTTGCTTAAGTGATAACCGCGATGACTTTGGGTTTCGGTACTGTGTTGTCGATAGACAAAACGCTGCGCTTGTTCAATGTCGGAAAACCGTGGTTTGTAATACAAAGAGCCAATCACCAAGGCAATGCAGTTAAACATTAAACTCCAAAAGGTGCCGTGAACGGTTGGGTTTAATCCTTCTAGGCCTAATAGCGAATGCGGACGTAAGAAAGCAATGCCAAATGGCCCCGATAAAAACTCTCGTGATATCCAATCGGTTTCGACAAGCAGCGGCAAGAATAACGTGTACATCCATACGCAAAAACCAATGCCGATTCCCCAAAAAGCGCCAACACGATTAGCGCCGTGCCAAATTAAACCTATTAGCATCGCCGGAGCAAACTGTGCAACGGCAACCAAAGAAAGCACGCCAATTTCCGAAAGACTGTGATATTGCGATAAGAGTCGGTAATAAAAAAATCCCAACAGTAAAACAAAAATAATCGCAATACGGCGAATTAACAATACGCGATGCTTAATGTTGCCAGAATCGCTAAACCAACCCAGTTTAATAAAAAGCGGTAAAATTAATTCGTTACAAATCATGGTCGCCAAGGTAATTGACGAGATAATTACCATGGATGTGCCCGCCGAAAACCCACCTAGGAAGGCTAATAAGGCGAGCCAGTCTTGTTCAAAGACAATCGGAATTCGCAGTGTTATAAACGTAAAATTGCCGATTAGATCTTGGTTCATTAATGCAACCAAACCTAAGGGTAATACAAATAAATTAATGAGCAGTAAATAAACCGGAAATAACCAGCGCGCGGTTTGAATATCCCGTTCGCTGCGATACTCAACCACGGTTACGTGAAAATGTCTTGGCAGTGCAATAATGGCGATAGCGCCCAGCAACGCTTGGGTAAGATACGCACTTGGGTTGGAATATTCAGTGAGAGTGCGAGCGATATCGATTTGACTAAAAGATTCTTTAATCAGATCGCCGAAACCATCGTAAATACCGTAAACCGCAAAAAAACCAACCGCGAGTAAGGCAACGAGTTTAATTAATGACTCAAACGCAATTGCCAGCATAATACCTTGGTGGCTTTCGCTAGAGTCTACGGTGCGCGTACCGAATAAGATACTAAACACAGCCATAATCACCGAGATATAAAATGTCGGATCGGATAACCAATTTAATTCTACGGACGTGGTTTGCGTTAATAATTGAAAACTGCCAGAAACGGCCTTTAATTGCAGGGCAATATAGGGCACAACACCCAATAAACATAACAACGCTACGACCATGCCTATGCCACGGCTGTGACCGTATCTTGCTGAGATAAAATCTGAAATAGTGCTGCTGTTTTCTTGTTTGGCAACACGAATAATATGATCGAAAACTTTCCAACCAATAGTAATTAACACAATCGCGCCCAGATAGGTTGGGGCTAAAATCCAACCGTGGGTTGCTGCTTCGCGAACCGTTCCGTAAAAGGCCCAGGTTGTACAAAATATCGCGAGGGTCAGGCTATATACGTAAGGCTGCCAGGACGCACGCATTACTTTGTGCCCCCAAGTCGCAATTGCGAACAAAAACGCAACGTACATCAATGCAACGGCTCCTACAAACCAAGTTGCCGTTAAAAAGCTGCCCATATTTGTTCTCTTCTCATGATGTTCGTGTTTTTGAACGCACAGTTTGATTGATCAAAAATATTCTGTGTTAAAAATCTGCAAATTTACGGTTTGATCATCAATTCATAATCAAAGGCGTTATTTTTTAATCAACTGTCTAAAAATTCCGAAGTTAAAACCCAGTTTGTACAAAAATCTACCGTAAAAGCCTCGTAATACGGCCATTTAGATGGGTATCTATAGTTGGAAAATTTCGCCATTTTGACAACCTACTTTGGTAGGTTTTGCGGGCTTCCCCTACGAAAGAAGGGTTGGATGGTGGCGCCAGTATTTTATAGTTTTTTCACATTCAGGCAGGCGAGCATGGTTTTGTGTTCTGCCAGTCATCAAACAATAATAATTAGGAACAGGCTATGAAAAAACCACTACAAACACTACTTGCCTCTTCAGCGTTAGCACTGTGCTGTGCAGCCGCCCATGCAAAACCCGTCTTGCTAAAAACGCCAATTGCGTTTGGCTCCAACTTACCTGCATTGGGTACACCCATCGCCTGGGTTGCCGACCAGTTACCGCTGGTCTCCGGTGGTGAAGTAAAAATGAAGATTTACGAGCCGGGCAAACTGGTTGCGCCTTTACAAATTCTAGACGCAGTTTCTGCCGGTAAGGTGAATTCGGGTTATTCCATTGCTGGTTATTGGGCAGGAAAAATCCCCGCTGCCGCGATTTTTTCAACCATTCCGTTTGGCCCAGAAGCGCCAGAGTTTTTAGCGTGGATGTATTACGGCAACGGTTTAATGCTCTATCAAAAAATGTACGACGATGCCGGTTATAACGTACACGTTGAGCCTTGTTCATTGGTGAGCCCAGAAACCTCCGGTTGGTTTAAAAAACCTGTGGAAAAAGTCGAAGACCTAAAAGGCTTGAACATGCGCTTTTACGGTTTGGGTGGTGAAGTTATGCAGAAACTGGGTGTTTCTACCTCGTTAATTCCCGGTGGTGAAATTTTTGGCGCTTTAGAAAAAGGCGCTATTGATGCAACGGAATTCAGTCAACCGGCCATTGATGAGAAATTGGGTTTTTATAAAGTTGCCAAACACAATTATTTCCCAGGCTGGCATCAGCAGGCCACGGTTTTCGAGTTATTAATTAACAAAGATACCTGGAATGAAATGACCGATCAGCAGCGCGCTGTGGTGTCTACCACCTGTAAAGCGTCCATGACCAACTCCATTGCTGAGTCGGAATACATTCAGTTTGAAGCTATCAAGAAAAATACTGAAGAGCGTGGTGTAACGGTTCATGAGTGGTCGCCAGAAATGCTTGATGCCTTCCGTAAGGCATGGAGCGAGGTTCTGGAAGAACAGAAAAAAGACCCAACATTTGCGGCGGTTTATGAAGACCTTTCTACCTTCCGTGAAAACTATAAATTGTGGTCTTCACGCGCATTTGTACCCAGAGAACAATAATTTTTAGAGCAGTTGAGGTTGCAGGCGATTTTCGCTTGCAACACGTTTTTTTGCTGCATTTTTCAGGAAATCCCATGAATCAAACAACTCCTCAAGAAGCTGGTAGTGTCCGCTTTGCCGAAATTATCGACCGAGCGCTTATCCGCATTAGCCAAGCGGTGGCTTGGATATTTTTTATTTTAATGCTGGTGATTTTAGCGCAGGTAACTTTACGTCGAGGATTTAGCGCAGGTTTGATCATTCTCGAAGAATTGCAGTGGCACCTTTATGCCATTGGCGTATTTATGGGTGTGATTTACGCACAAGCTCGTGATACGCACGTGCGTGTGGACGTTTTGCGTGAACGCTACAGCCAAACGGCCCGACATGTTATTGAAATTCTTGGTTTAACTTTTTTATTAATGCCGTTTTTATGGGTAGTTTTTTACCACGGAATTGCTTTTACCTACGAGGCGTGGCGCATTAACGAGCGGTCGTTGGCACCCGCAGGCTTACCTTGGCGGTGGTTAATTAAGGGATTAATTCCATTAACAATGGGTTTGTTAATGATTGCGGTATTAAATCGAATCGCCAAAGAAAGTGTTTTATTAGTGCGTCATATCAAAGGAGGTGTTTGATATGGAAACCAACGAAATTTTAATTGTGGCGATGTTCGCGACATTTATCCTCCTGTTGTTTACCAGTTTTCCGGTTGCTTGGGTTTTAGCCGGTGTAGGAACATTATTCGCGTTTATTGCTTATTTATCGGATATCCATCTCGACACGCTAACGGGTATTGATTTTACTTCCATCGGTTTGGTGGTCGATCGAACCTATAAAATTATGGACAACTGGATTCTGGTTGCCTTGCCCATGTTTATTTTTATGGGCAATTTGCTGGATAAATCCGGTGTGGCCGAAAAACTTATGACGTCGTTTCAAGAGTTATTTGGTCGCGTACGTGGTGGTCTAGCCATTACCGTTGTATTAATCGGCATTATTCTGGCCGCTTCTACGGGAATTGTGGGTGCTTCGGTGGTTTTATTAGGTGTTATGTCTTTACCGGCGATGTTAAAGCAGGGTTACAGTAAAACCGTAACCGTTGGCACTATTGCAAGCTCGGGAACACTTGGTATTTTAATTCCGCCGAGCATTATGCTGGTGATTATGGCCGATCAATTAGCGCTATCGGTTGGCGATTTATTTATGGGTGCCGTTTTACCCGGCTTATTATTGGGCGTGTTATACATTGTTTATATTCTTGGTTGGGGAATTATCAAACCCAATTCAATGCCCTTATCAGAAGACGTTAAGCCCGTTACTAGAGCGGTTTTGTGGAATGTCATTAAGGCGGTAACACCAACATTAGCCATGATATTAGCCGTGTTAGGCAGTATTTTTGCGGGCATTGCGACACCTACAGAAGCGTCTGCGGTAGGTGCGGCAGCGGCAATGGCACTGGCTTGGCAAAATGGCCGCTTGAGCATAAAAGTTATTCAAGAATGTTTGCGCGATACACTTAATGTTAGTGGCTATATTTTTGCGATTTTTATCGGTGCAACCATGTTTGCATTAGTGTTGCGCGAATTAGGTGGTGACGAATACATTGAATCTTTATTAACGTCTTTGCCTTTTGGTCCTTACGGAATCATTTTATTTATTTTGTTTGTGGTGTTTTTACTAGGCTTTATTTTAGATTGGATCGAGATCACATTAATTATTTTACCGCTTGTTGCGCCGGTAATTAATGCATTGGAAATTTCGATTAACGGTTATGGTGTGTTGGATAATCCAACGCTGGTGTGGTTTGTAATGCTGGTTGCGCTCACGCTACAAACGTCATTTTTAACACCGCCGGTAGGCTTCTCATTATTTTATTTAAAAGGTGTGTGTCCACCGGATGTGAGCTTGGCGACAATTTATCGTGGTGTGGTGCCGTTTATTATCTTGCAACTTACTGCCCTTGCTTTATTGATTATTTTCCCGGCTTTAGTGAATTGGTTCCCCGCCGTGGTGTACGGATAACTCCCTGTCAGAATACCGCTAGGTCACGCCGCTTGCTGAAACGCCGCCAAAGATTTTTCATGGCGGCGTCTTTTTTTGCCAATTTCTTCACAATTTCAATCACTTACAGTTCTTGAAATTGGCGACACATCCTTGTGTCGCGAGAAACTCTAGGTTAATCAGAGCTTCCTATAGTCTTATTCAAGAAAACTTTGATTAAATCCTAGAGAAGTTAACCCTAGTCTCCCAAATACTTATCGAGCACTTTGTTGTTCGTAGATGAGTTCATCTAAAAAACGTTGTTCAGATTGCAGTGATTCTCGAATATCGCTGACAGCGTTAATTAATTCCACGTTCTCATCTTCAATCGCGCGCAATTCTTCCAGCGCTTCTTCTCGTTCTTCGCCTGTGGTTTGGTCGCTGACAAGGACTGCTTCTAAATGTTCGATTTGATGATGATTATCTTCGATAGAATGGTTTAGAGAATTGATTTCTGATTGTAGCTGGTGTATCACGCGATTTTGTTGGTATCGCTCATAACCGTGCTCATAACCCAGATTAAATTCGGCCAACGTTAGAGCCGGACAATACTCTGGACGGGATCGGCCGACGTTTCCTAAGAGTAGACCGTTGTCGTAGGTACAGTAGCGCAACAAACCTTGAGTATGGCCTTGCTCGTAGGCTTCTCGGTCTGGAGTAACACCGGCTTTAGCACAGGCTTTGCGATGACGACCAAGCGTTAAAGGGTCTTTGCCTTTGTTGCCGTCTTCTAATCCTATTTGATACCAGTCTGCGTACAGACATTCTTCTTTCGAGAGGGTGGCGCAACCTTGCAGTGCGAGGGTAATGCAACCTAATAAAAATGCAGTAGACGCTCTTTGTGACATGAATGACCTTATTGTTTGAGTTATGTATTCCGTCTATTTAATGCGCTCCGAATTCATCAGAGCTTTCTACAGTTACTTTGATTTACTGCTCCATGATTTAATTGAAAGAACAGAAATTGAACATACGCTTTCCAATTTCTTCACAGTTTCAATCAATTACCATTCTTGAAATTGGCGACTCATCCTATGTTGCTGAAAACCCCGGAATAATCTGAAGTTCCGTTAGTTTAATCGAAGCGGTGCGGATCTTAAAATCGGCCAATGCTGGTTCATCAGACCTAACCTCAAGCTGTTCCGTTTACATACATTCCGTAATCAACCAGATTTTGAACATTTGTACTGAGATTGCCGATGCATTTCTTTTTGAACGCACTTGTTAAAATATTGAATATCGGTTTTTTTTAATGACAATTTTAATAATGTAGCGTGTTAGCTGTATGCTTTATTAACAGCGCACTGCGTGAGTGAATAGTTATGCAATCGTTAAATAAAAAAGCGGGAATTTTGGTAATTGCGATGGCCTCTGCCGTGGCACAAGCCCAAGAGCGTGTGCTTATTAAGGCCGGTGCGTTTCAAATGGGGTGTTCAGTAAACGACACCCATTGTGAGCAAGACGAAGGTGAAGCGGGTGGTGTGCGTGTTGAGGTACCGAGCTTTTATATTGACCAGTACGAAGTTACCGTCGCGCAATATCAAGGCTGTATTGATGAGGGTAAGTGTGATCGCCCGAAAGACCATGATCGAAACAAATACTGTAATTTAGGGGCTCCGGGACGAGACAATCATCCGGTGAACTGTGTTGATTGGCAGCAAGCATTGACTTATTGTCAGTCAAAAAATGGCCGCTTACCCTATGAGGCCGAATGGGAAAAAGCCGCTAGAGCAACCAGTAAAACACGTTACCCTTGGGGGCAAGAAGTCTCTTGTGCAAACGCCATTGTTGACGACGGTGTAACTCAGGGATCTGTTGCTAACGAACCCGACGGCTGTGGCGAAGATCGCACCTGGCCGGTAGGTTCAAAGCCTGCGAACGGCTACGGCCTTTATGATATGCACGGCAATGCCGGTGAATGGACCATGAATTGGTATACCGCAAATGGCTTAAGCATCTACGCCGAGGGTGATTTACAAGCACCGGCAAATGGTGCCCGCAAAGTCGTACGTGGTGGCTCTTGGGATGAAAATAAAAATAACCTGCGCAGCTCGTTTCGCAACGTAAAACTACCCGACAGTGGCAAAACTGTGTACGGTTCTATTGGTTTTCGCTGCGCCTACGATTTATAAACACAGGAACCTCTGATTAAATCATGGATGAGTGAATCAGAGGCTTTAAACGAAGTTTCTTAGAAAACGAACAAAATTGCAGTTAACGAAACCGTTTTTATCACGCGTTAATTAACGTTGTGCCATTTGCGTTGGTGTTCCGATGCGTAAAAAACGATAATGATCAACGTTAAAAACTACTCTTTTCATCTTCTTCAACATTCTTTCTGGGCAATATTATTAGGCGTTCTGCTGAATGGTTTTGCTTTCACAATTGCCACCGCGGCTACTTTGGACGGCAAGTTAATTGTTGAATAGATATTTTCGTAAGCGTTCGCGATTGCTAAAGAAATTCACCAAAAGTTCTGGAATAAAAATTATTGGCATGAAAAATAGTTATTGTCTTTCACCTGTTAACAATGAAAGATAAAAACCCTAAAAATAGCTAACTATTTAGGGTTTGTAGTTGCTATTTTTGCGGCCTTTATAATATTGATGTTCACAAGCCCAGCAAGCAGAGCGCGCCATCTATGCATTTGATGAAAACTACTTTTGTATCTTGCGGTTTTATTGTTGTTGCACGAATGCTTTCTTAGCAACTTTTGTTCGCATGTTTGGGTATCTGTCTAAACAAAACTAAATTAAAGACAGTTAGTGTATTTCTTTTTGTTATTGGAATTTTATGGTCTATATTTACACAATTAGGCAACTCGGATTCTTCGCAATACTTATTTGAAAACGTTATCGAGTTTATGATTTCTTATTCGAGTGTCAGTACTTTGGTTGTGTTAACAATCATTGGAATAACTATAAAGTGACCACGTTTGAGAGGGTTAAAATGAATAATAATAACAGCCTGTTGAATAACACTGTGATTGATATTGATCACAAAAAATCGGTAATAGTGACTTTATTCGGCGGATTTATAGCTTTGGTTTTTTCGATTGTAGGTGGTTTATTTGTTGAATCTTGGGTGCATTTTTCTCTTACTGGAGCGGTTTCCAATCCCAATGAACCGCAGATTTATCTTCTACCCACAATTTTGACCTCATTAGTGAGCTTTTTCTGCCTTACCAGTCTTTTGATTAAGTTTTCTGGTCGTTATGCTATTTATTATGTAAGTCTTCCTCTGTTATTTTCTTGTTTTACGTTATTTTTAGGTTATGAGCCTAGTTACCCTTTAGCGCACAACATCGTTATATTATTTGCGATGACAACGGGTGCCTTGGCAGCTATATACAAGAATCACTATGTTGTTAGTAAACATCATTAGTTTAATCGGATTGTCAGTACTAAATTTTTTTAAACGTTAAAAGTAATAACCCAAACCCTAATTGGTATTAGCATTTTAGGATGCTAATACTGTCGCCTATAAAATTCTAAAAACCTCTGATTATCGCCACTAAGGTTTAATCAGAGGTTTCTCTCTCGATTCCCTAACAAAAAAACCTCTCTAGAACTTAAAAAGTTCTCACGCCTGTTTGGTTTCAAAACACAGTTGCTGTGATATTGCTGGTAAGTTTTTTGTGAATGCCTATCGAGAAGCTTCTGTTCAGAATGGAGCTTCTTTGGGTAATGCAGAAGCAATTTAATAACCTGTTAAATGCGATTACGTCATTTGGAGATGAAAAATTAAAAATTGCATTTTGTGCAACGGAGCAGGTTTTGTTGATGGACATCACAAATATATGCTGAAAAGATCTTTTTTTATTTAGATTTATAATTAATTACACACGTTCTTATAATTTTATATCACTGGATGAAAATTCTCTTTGCGAATCTTTTACGGCAGTAGTAACCTTCTATAAATACAAACAAGGGTTACTTGGGGTGTTTCCTATCGTTTGTGAATACCCAAGAGCAGCTTCATGAGGCCTGATAATTTCGTATTCATAGATTACGGCCCATCTACGCTCATCATAATAATTAATGTGGAGAATTATCATGGCGACTCTGCCTACAGTTGTATACGGTACCGAAAAGGTTGGTGATTTGGAGATTTTTTATCGCGAAGCTGGCGATCGCGCCAATCCAACGATTGTTTTGTTACACGGCTTTCCAACGTCTTCGTTTATGTATCGAAACGTCATCAATGGTCTAGCGGATAAATATCATGTAATCGCTCCGGATTATCCCGGCTTTGGTAACAGCAGTTGTCCTAGCCCAAGTGCGTTTAAATACACTTTCGATAAGCTAGCAGACGTCGTTGATCAATTTCTTGAGCAAAAAGAAATTTTCAAATTTTCCATTATGATGCAAGACTATGGTTCGCCTGTTGGTTTTAGAATTGCGACTAAGCATCCGGAGCGTGTACAAGCGATTATTACGCAAAACGGTAATGCCTACATGGAAGGTGTAAACACAGATACATTTGCACCAATTATTCAGTATTGGCAAACTCAAACCGAAGAAATTGAAAATATGATTATCGATAATATTTTCTCACTTGACGGTTTAAAGTGGCAATATGTTCACGGCGTACAAAACCCTGAAAGCATTTGCCCTGATAACTGGATGCTCGATTTTGCATGTATGCAGCGTCCCGAGTTGCATCGCTTGAACTTGGATTTATTTTTAGATTACCAAAATAACGTTGCTCTCTACCCTGTGTGGCATGAATACCTTCGCGATAGCAAAGTGCCTGTTTTAGTGGTTTGGGGTAAAAATGATGCATTCTTCCCTGAAGCCGGCGCTCATGCGTTTGAGCAGGACGCGCAAGATTTGGAGATTAATCTGTTAGATTCTGGTCATTTTGCGCTAGAAGATCATCATAATTTTGTTTGTGAAAAAATTGCCGCCTTCTTATCGGCCAGAGATATTCAATGATTTTTAAGTATATTTATTTCGATTCTTTCTTTTTTAAATTAAGGCATCGAAAAAGGCTGATATTCGCATGCTATCAAAATATTTTACGTATTTTGCACTGATATAGATAAAATAACTAATCTACGGCGGTGCTGGATAGTAACTTGATTAAGTGATGGATGTTAAATTAACTGCCATACTATTTTTCAATGTTGTGTTTTCAATGTTGTGTTTTCAATGTTGTGATTGCCTCTTGTTTAACCACTATTTTTTAGACTCTGTAACGTTTACGAGTCTTTTTTGTATGTAAGAGTTTTAACTACCACAAGCCCTAGGCAGCACTTAGTGCTGCCATTTTTTTATTTGTGTGTAATAGCTGCTGTTAAAACAACCGAAATATTGGCGTTGTAGATTTTGACGGATGAATAATTTATGACAAATACCATGTCATTTAATGTTTGTTCGGCGATAAAAAGCCGTGATGTTATTTTTGCGTGATTTGAAAAGCGTCAACAACTGATATTGTATACCAGTTCTAGCTTACACGATCATTATTGATTGTAAGTGGAATAAAGAATTTATTTTTTTAAAACAAAATAACAAGCTCTATGGTGAGAAATATGTTCAATCGTTTATATGACGCTATAAAAAATAAATCGGCGTTGGTTCTTTCATTGGGAATTGTGTCTTTTACTGCAATGGCTGAAAGTACAATAACCGAAGCAGAGTTTGTTGATCAAGGCATCGCCAATGCCAAGGTATACAAAGAGTTTGCGGCGCGTGGTGATAAAAACGCAGCGGTTTCAAGTTTGACGGTGTTTGAGTGCGGCAAAGTACAATCGCCGGATCGTTCACACTGGTCACCGGGTGTTGATGTTAATGTTGCCCATAAAATGGTGGCAAGCTGTTATCTTCTAAAACACGGCGATGACTACATGGTATGGGACACGGGAATCCCAGCGCCGGTAGCGAACATGAAAGATGGTCTTTCTATTGCTGGTGGTAAAATCAATTTATTTTTAGATACACCTTTCCCAGTATTGTTAAAAGAATATGGTGTCGAGCCTACAGACGTTAAATATTTGGGGTTATCACACATGCATGCCGACCACACCGGCAATGCCAATGTGTTTACCAACGCGACTTGGTTTATTCAAGAGGTAGAATACAACGCGGCTTTTGGTGAATTGGCTCCAAAATTAAATTTCAATCCAAAAACCTACGATAAGCTAGATCAAAATAAAGTGGTAAAATTAAACGGTTATCACGATGTATTTGGTGATGGTTCTGCGGTAATTATTCCGGCACCAGGTCATACACCGGGTCATCAAATTTTGTTTGTTAATTTAGAGTCTGGTCCAATTATTTTATCGGGTGATTTGTGGCACTTTACCTCTAACTACACTAACGAACGTGTGCCCGGTTTTAATTTCGATATGGAACAAACTCGTGCAAGCATTCGTTTAGTTGATGCCTTGGCAAAGGTATCGGGCGCGAAAATTTTAATTCAGCACGATCATGAGCGTAACGAGCACGTACCTCATGCTCCAGATTCAATTCATTAATGCTAAGCAACAAAAAAGGCTCCATGGGAGCCTTTTTTATGTTTATCACTTTGTGAGTGAGAGTACAATAAACGGAATGATTGCTCAGCTTATTAGCTGCACTCAAATTTCTTGCGCGACGCTTTTAAAGACCTTTCCAGATTTCATCACAAAATCAACATCCAAAAGTTCTTCGATGTTTTCAAGAGGCGATCCTTGCGTGGCGATGATATCGGCGGCTTTGCCAACTTCTAAGGTTCCAATCGAATTACTCATATCAATTAAGTCTGCGGCATTTACTGTAGCAGAAACCAAAATGTCCATCGGTGACATACCGGCTTGATGCATTAATACCGCTTCTTGTGCGTTTATACCGTGTCTTGATACGCCGCTGTCGGTACCAAAGGCGACTTTTACTCCAGCCTTATGAGCTTTAGCAAAATTAGATTGCATATCGCCACCGACCCGAATGGCTTTTTCTTTGATGGCTGGACTCATAAATTCAGAGTTTTCGGCCAAATGTTTTACTGTGTCTCCAGCCAGTAAGGTTGGCACCAGGTAAGCACCGGTTTGTTTAAAAAGTTTAATGGCTTTAGGGCCTGTGTAAGAACCATGTTCGATACTGGCAACACCGGCTTCTAATGCCGCAATAATGCCATCTTCTTGGTGAGCGTGGGCAGCAACCTTTTTACCCATAGATTTCGCCGCTTCGACAACTTCTTTGAGTTCGTCATTGTGCATTTGCTGGCCGGTACCTGTGGCCCGATCGGTAAGCACGCCACCGGTGGACGCTACTTTAATGAGGTCGCCACCAAATTTGATGGCTGATCGAGCAGCGCGACGACAGTCATAAGGGCCGTCGCAAATTTGCTTGGTGGTGTAAAAATCCAAAAGCTCGTGTTTCATACCACTGACATCGGTGTGACCGCCGGTAATGCCCACGCCACCTGCGGCGATAATTCGCGGGCCATCAACCCAGCCTTTGTTAATGGCGTCGCGCAACGCGTACATGTATTGTGGGTTAGAACCAACATCGCGAACGGTGGTAAATCCGGCCAATAATGTTTTAAAGGCAAAATGAGTGGAGCGCATGGCCATAAGCTCATCCGACATCTTTAGCGCTTCGGAGTCGTTCTCTGGGCCGAGCTCGCCTTGCAGATGCACATGCATATCCATTAGGCCTGGCATTACAAAACTGTCTGTTAAATCAATGATATGATCGAAGTCATCGCCTTTAATATAACCCGATTCGATGGCGGAAATTTTTCCATCTTCGATAATAACGGTTTGTTCGGTGAGTGGTGTTTTACCGGGAATAGAAAGTAAGGTTCCCGCGTAGATCGCCGTTTTGTCTGCATAAGAAGCATTGGCTATGAAAAGCGCTGAGCACAGGCCGAGAGTTGTTATCGTTTTTAGCATAGTAAACCCTTATCGCTTATTTTAAGTAACACGTCTGTCAACGAGTTAGCATCGAACAACCTCACATATTATGGTCATTAAAATAAACCAATTCGAATGAGGTTTCGTCTATATTCGAAATTGACAAACAACCTTGTTGGTAACGACTATGTATAAATTAATTTTCAGCATTTTGGCACTGGGTTTTTTACATGCTTGCGTGTCTGTGAACGCCGATGAGGGGCAGAGATTTCCCCATACATCGGAAAAATTAGACAGTTTTGATACCGGCGATGCCGAGAGTGTTCAGATTAATGTAGCCGTTGGTGAAATCGAAATTATTGGCACCGACAGCGATACCATTAATGCGAAAATCGAGTTGAGCTGTAAAAAGGTTAACGCTAAATGCGAGCGTCTACGTGAAAAACTGGCTTGGCGTGTTGACCAAAATAATCATCAAATAACACTGCATTTAGATCCTAGCGGTAAAACAACTTACAACAATGTAAATGTTCATATTTTACTTGAAGTGCCAAAAAATAAAGAACTCGATTTAAAAGTCAATGTGGGTGATATTGATGTTAAAAATATCGACGCTTGCATTAACGCACATGTTGATATTGGCAAACTTTCTGTTGAGGCCAAAAAAGATATTATCAGTGATATCTCGCTTAAGTCCGACGTTGGTGAAACCAACTTGACCGTGATCGATACCAGAATTCGTGAATCGCGTAAATCCTTGGTGGGTTCATCCAGTAAGTGGTCTGGTTCGGGCAGTTGTGATTCTAAAATGACAGCTGATATTGGTGAGGTTTCTGTCACGCTCGTAGAATAGATTTTAGGAGCCTCTGATTAACTCATCCGTGATTTAGTCAGAGGACAGAAATTGCAAATGCGATTTCCAATTTCTTCATAATTTCAATCACCTACTGTTCTTGAAATTAGCGACACATCCTCGTATCGAGGGAAACTCTAGGTTCATTAGAGTTTCCTTTATTTTTACTTGAAAGGCGAGAGGATAGTTTGTATGAAAAATTCTAGATCCACTGAAGTTTTTATCGCTTTGTGAATTAATTATTTAAATTACTCTGGGTGAAGAAATGTTGCTGTTTAAAAGAATCAGAGCCTTTGGCAATAGGTAAGACCAAAGGCTCCTGATTTATTATTTTTTAAGATGCTATTAGTGCTTCAATTTCTTCAACCGTTTTTGGTACCGATGCCGTCAATACTTCGTGTCCATCTGTGGTAACCAAAACATCGTCTTCAATACGAATACCAATGCCGCGCCATTTTTCATCGACATTTTCATTGTCGGGCGAAATGTATAAGCCCGGTTCAACGGTTAAACACATGCCGGGTTCAAGAACTCGCCATTGACCCGACACTTTATAATCACCCACGTCGTGCACGTCCATTCCAAGCCAATGACCAGTGCGGTGCATGTAAAAATCAACATACGCTTGGTCGGCAATTAATTCGTCCAAGTTACCTTCAAGCAAACCCAAATCAATTAAACCTTGGGTCAATACTTTTACCGCAGCTTCGTGGGGTTGATTCCAATGATTACCGGGTTTTACTGCATCGATTGCTGCGTATTGAGCGTTTAGAACTACTTCGTACAAGGCTTTTTGTTCTTCGCTGAATTTTCCGTTGACCGGAAATGTACGAGTAATATCGCCCGCGTACATTTCGTATTCGCAACCGGCGTCAATTAAAACAAGATCGCCGCTTTCGAGTTTTTTGGTATTTTCGATGTAATGCAAAATACAGCCATTCTTACCACTGCCAACGATGGTGTTGTAAGCCGGTGCACGCGCGCCGTTTTTCAAAAATTCGTGGTGCAGTTCGCCTTCGAGCTGATATTCGTACATGCCGGGCTTGCAGGTTTTCATAGCGCGGATATGCGCTTGTGCAGAAATTTCTCCGGCGCTTCTCATTAGCTTTGCTTCGGTGGCGCTCTTAAATAAACGCATGTCGTGAAGGAAGTGATCCAGATCTTGCAGTTCGCCGGGAGGCACAGCACCGGCTCTTGCTTGGGCACGTAGTGTGTTTATCCAACTCATAATGCGTTGATCAAAATTAGGATCGCGGCCAAGGCTGTAATAAACGCGATCGCGGCTTTCAAGCAAGCCGGGTAGAATTTCGTCGATGTCATCAATGGGGAAGGCGTCGTCTGCCCCAAAGTTTTCGACAGCACCTTCAGGGCCTTGGCGGTAGCCGTCCCAAATTTCTTTTTCACGGTTGCGTTCACGTACGAACATGACAAATTCGCCATGTTCGCGACCGGGAATAAGCACAAGCACGGCTTCAGGCTCGCAAAAACCGCTTAAATAATAGAAGTCACTGTCTTGGCGATAGGTAAAGTGTGTGTCGCGACTGCGGGTTTTTTCTTCTGCCGCAGGAATAATCGCAATGCTGTTTGGCTCGATCATGGCCATCAATTCTTTGCGACGGCGAGCAAATTCTTGAGCATTAATTTTGGCTGACAAGGTGGCTTCCTCAGTGAATCAATTTTGACGGTCCAGTGTTATTTGCCGACGAGTTATTGGTGTTTGTGGGACGTTTAGTGTCGAAATTCTCGTAAAGCGTAAGCACCGCAACCTTTACATATTCGGTAATTTCTACGAAATCAAATTCGGATTGATCATCAAGTTCTTGGTAGTTTTCTGCGGTTTGCTTGCTGATTTGGGCGAGATCCATGATCAACTCTTGGGACTCTTTTGAAAGTGCCTCCATGCTCAGCGCGGTCTTGTCTTTACTTTGCGCAAGTCCTGCTAAAAAACCGTGAATCCACTCTGATAATGCTAGGGCTCTTTCTGAAAGAGGCGCATCATCGGTGTTTGGCAGTTGTGGCTGAAAGCTTAATGAGTTTTGCGCGAGTACTTTTGCGCTGGCCAGATAAAAGCTCAGCAAGGCTGTTCCTAAAGCTTCGTGTTCGGTTGGACTCTTATCGATGAGTATTTGCAAATCTTGGAGCCACAGCTCAGGTGGCAGTCGTCTGCACAAATACGCGGTTAGAAAACCGTGAATTTCACTGGCTCCGGCCAGTGCATCGAATTCATCCAGCGTTTGGGTCAATTGTGCATAAGAGGTATCGGCTTGGTTATCAGACATAAGGCAGTATTTAACGGGTTGATCTGTTGGTGTAAGTCTACAAGGCGGTAAGTTGTTGGGGCATTTCCCAAAATTCACCAGTATTGCCGCCATGCTATCATGTTTCTTAATTGTGGCTGGGAGTTCTATGAGAGCCCAATCACCAAGCCAATAAGAATTAGTGCCTAATAACGGCAAATTCGTAAAATTTAAACCTAAGTATCGGCTAAAATTGATTATTTGAGACTTGCAGGTTGATCAAGGTTTGATCCAGTCTGCAGCCAAGCAAGTGAGCGATTGACCCGCATAGATCGCCGCAATATAGTTAGTTGATTCGATAGGACGATACAAATAGTTATGGTAGACGATATTCCACCAGAGCAATCTCTTGTGGCGATGGAGCGCAAGATCGAGGCTCTGATTAGCGCTGCTCAACAACTGTTGAAAGAAAATCAGGCCTTGCGTGCTAATGAACAACGTTGGCAGCAAGATCGCGCTCGCTTAATCGAAAAAAACGACCTCGCACGGACTCGTGTTGAGGCCATGATTCATCGCTTAAAAAGTTTAGAATCCCAGCCGTAGCTGTGATTTTGTCGATAAGAACCCTATGCAAAGCGCCAAAACCGTCATCGTTAGCATTCTTGGTAAGCAATACCAAGTCGCTTGTGCTCCTGAGGAGTACGAGGATTTGCTGCGTGCTGCCCGCCAGCTTGATGAGCGTATGCGCGCTATTCGTAACTCCGGAAATGTGATTGGCATTGAGCGTATCGCGGTTATGGCGGCGTTGAATCTCTGCCACGAGCTGCTTGCCGCTCAATCGCAACCAAAACCTATCTTTGACGAGTCTATGCTTGAGCGAATGTCGTCTAAACTGGATGATGCGTTGTCAAAATTAAACGATCAGTAGTTTCTTTAATGCTCATACGTTATAAATTGGCAGCTATAAATTAAAAATCATCTAGATACAAGAGTTTTTCCGGCGACAGTTTTCGGTATACTAGATCTCCCCTGAGGTACTCGCCAGTCGACAAGTCCTCGAGCCGATAATGTTACCCCCGGAGGTAACTCGCAAATACCGGTGTGCATGTCCGCGTGACGGAAAGCCTAAAGTATTTCAGTTGCCACCCCTTGAACCCTACGGTTCAAGGCCAAGTTGGCAGCGGTATTCTCGGGGTTCCTATACCTAGGCTACAGTCGCTTGCTCTTTAAGACACAAAGTGAACAACAAGCATGTATGATTTAGGTTCAGTTGAGCGTAAACAAGACCTTCGTAAACGACTTCGTCGCGCACGTGCACAGCTGGATATGAAAGCGCAAATAGCGGCCGGTGAAAAGCTTGCCGAACAAGTTGCAACCAGTTTGATGTTCTTGAGTGCCAAACGTATTGCGATTTACCTTTCCTATAAAAGCGAAATTCAAACACGCCCCCTTATTGAAAAAGCGTTGTGCTTTAGCAGCAAGCGGATTTTTGTGCCCGTAATTGATGAGCACAGAATGTACTTTCAACGCTTTGATCATCAGACAGTATTGGTGCCTAATCAGTTTGGTATTGATGAGCCTGAGCGAAATCTTATCCAGACGATAAGTCCGCGGTTTTTAGATATTGTTTGCCTACCACTAGTGGGTTTTGACAGTAAGCTTAATCGGCTGGGTATGGGCGGCGGCTATTACGATAAAACGTTCGCTTTCAGAAAAGAGCGAGGCAGAAAGCCGTTTTTACTGGGATTGGCGCACTCTTGTCAGTTTAGTGAAGATCCCATTCCAACCGAACCTTGGGATATTCAATTAGACGCAGTAGTTACCGAGCAACGCTGGTATTTTGCCAATCAACAGCAGTGATATTTTGAGCATAAAAAAACCGGCAATAGGCCGGTTTTTTTATGGGGGATTTTCGTAAACCTTATTTAAAGGCAACACCCTGTTGCAGTTGCGCAGGCGGTTCGGACTCTGACTTAAACAAATCGCTAGCCCCAACGCTGGATGCCAAAACGCCAATAAAAAATATTGCTGCAGCCAAGGTAAGTACATCATGTTTCATATGAATGTCCTTACATTTCACTCTTCTTGTGATAATAATTTTTTTTAATAAGCGATATTGGAAGAGCAAGCTTTATACCTAAAAATGCTGACAAGACCAAGTACTTATGAAGCCATACTTATCACAAATTAGTTCTCAGAACGGTGGGTATTCTAAGCAATGTAAAATCCTATAGATGCTAAGCGGATCACAACGAAAGTGAGTGCATGCTAACAAACTATGAACGTTTCTTTACCGTGGGAATCTGTGTTTAAAGACGGCTTAATAGAAGAATTTCGTGATATTTTGAAGAACTTGAATAATACCAATTTTGGTCTACCGCGCTGACGCGAACGGTAGGTAGGTATCAGATGAGCGCACAGAAAGATTTGTGTGTGCGCTCATTGGGCAAAAGTTCGAGCCGAGCTTACGCTAAAAACAATCGGTAGGCTTCGTTATCAGTTTCATCCCAGAGTCGATAGCCGTCTAAGGAGCGTAAGAAAGCCTCCGCTGTTTCAATTTCGTTTTCTGGAATCTGCATGGCGACCAGAATCCGAGCGAAAGCACTGCCGTGATTACGGTAGTGGAACATGGAAATATTCCATCGTCCGGCTAAGTGCTTTAAGAATTTCAATAAAGCCCCTGGGCGTTCTGGGAATTGGAATCGATAAACTCTTTCGGTTAAGGGTTTACCTTCAACGATAGGCCTGTGCCCGCCAACCATGTAACGAATGTGAAGCTTGGCCACTTCGTTATCTGTTAAATCAACAACTTTGTAGCCTTTTTGCGCTAACTCATCGACCAATTCTTGGCGGCCGTTACCACCGTGAGAAACTTGAATCCCTACGAAAATGTGCGCCTTATCTGATGTGGTAAAGCGATAATTAAACTCGGTAATATTGCGTTGACCCAAATCAGAGCAGAATTGCGCGTAGGCACCGGGCTTTTCAGGAATTTCTACGGCGATAATTGCCTCGCGCCGCTCACCGATTTCGGTGCGCTCAGAGATGTAACGTAGGCGATCAAAGTTGGTGTTGGCGCCGCTATCGATAGCGATCAACGTTTTATCTTTAGCACCATTTTGTTCCACGTATTTCTTTAGGCCTGCCAGTGATAAAGCACCGGCGGGTTCGGCAATGGAGCGCGTATCTTCAAAAATATCTTTGATGGCTGCGCAAATTTCGTCAGTATTTGCCGTAATTACGCCATCAATGGTGTCTTTAAGAACCTCAAAAGGCGCCTCACCAATCTGTGCCACGGCTACGCCGTCGGCGAAAATTCCGACTTCTGATAAGACTTCGCGCCGACCCGCTTCCATAGCCAATTTCAAACAGGCGGCATCTTCCGGCTCGACGGCAAACACTTTGATGTTAGGTCGAACGTATTTGATGTAAGCCACTACCCCAGCGGCAAGGCCGCCACCGCCGACGGGAACAAAAATCGCGTCTATGTGCTTCGGATGTTGTCGCAGGATTTCCATCGCGACGGTGCCTTGTCCGGCAATAACATCTGGATCATCGTAAGGTGGAATATAAGTGTAGCCTTTTTCCTTCACGAGGTTTTGCGCATAGCGAGACGCTTCGTCGAACATATCGCCGTGTAAAATTACGTTGGCGCCAAATCCACGTACAGCGTTAACCTTAATCGCCGGCGTAGTTTTGGGCATAACGATAGTGGCACTGACACCTAAGTGCTGAGCGCTATAGGCAAGTCCTTGAGCATGATTTCCGGCCGACGCGGCGACAACGCCTTTCGCTTTTTCTGATTCAGATAATTTCAAAAGCTTGTTATAGGCGCCGCGAATCTTGAACGAAAATACCGGTTGTAAATCTTCGCGCTTAATATAAATCGAATTATTTAAGCGTCGAGAAATTGATTTTGCATAATCGAGGGGCGTTTCAACAGCGAGATCGTAGATGCGAGCGTCTAAAATACGCTTTATATAAGAATCCAACATAGCAAGAACACGAGTTTTGGTTAGCAAAGGCGGCAATACTAACTTAACTTAGCTAGATAAGTCATGAAAAGGGCTTTATTCCGATTAGACGGTGACTATAATGGCGCCAAAAATTGAGGGGAAACCGCAATGAACCAAGATCAACTCAAGCAAGCTGTGGCGAAAGCCGCCATCGATTATATTGCACCTAAATTAGAATTGGATTCGATTGTGGGTGTAGGTACTGGCTCGACGGCGAATTATTTCATCGATTATCTTGCCGAAATCAAAGGCACCTTCGACGGAACCGTCGCCAGTTCAGAAGCTTCCGCCGAGCGTTTAAAAAGTCATGGCATTCCTGTGTACGATCTCAACGTGGTTGATCGAGTTTTGGTTTATGTTGATGGCGCCGACGAAACCGATCCTAAAAAAATGCTGATTAAAGGCGGTGGTGCCGCATTAACACGCGAAAAAATTGTTGCCGCGGTTGCCGACGAATTTGTGTGTATTGCCGATGGCAGTAAATGGGTTGATGTACTTGGTGCGTTTCCGCTTCCGGTTGAAGTCATTCCCATGGCGCGTTCTCACGTTGCCCGTGAGCTTGTTAAATTAGGTGGAAGTCCTGTGTATCGAGAAGGCGTGGTTACCGATAACGGCAATATTATTATTGATGTTCACGACATGCAGATCCACGATCCTGTGGCGTTGGAATCGCAGATTAATCAAATTGTTGGTGTGGTTACCAATGGATTATTTGCGGCACGTAATGCGGATGTATTGCTGCTTGCGACAGCCGAAGGTGTTAAAACCCATTCGTAAATATTGTGTTTAAAATGAATTTAATAATGTAAGTAATAAATTCAGAAAAGTTGTATCAAGTGGTTGTTAAAGTCTAGGGACCTCTCATTAACGCATTCGTGATTTAATCAGAGGGAAGAAATTGAAAATGCGATTTCCAATTTCTTCACAATTTCGATCACTTATACTTCTTAGAGTTGGTGGCACATCTCTGTGTCGCTGGAAACACTAGGTTAACCAGAGTTTCTTCTACTTGATTGCGTCACAATAAAGGCCGATTTTTATCGGTCTTTATTTTTTTATTAAGTGCTAACTTTACCTAAGCTGTGATGGATTATGATTGATTTCGAATATTGGAGCTTTTTCTTTGTTGCAGCACTTGCACTTAATTTATCGCCCGGTCCAGATTTAATTTATGTGCTAACGCAAACTATTTCTGGTGGCAAAAAAGTCGGCGTTGCCGCTGCATTAGGTGCTTGTTCCGGTGCCATGGTGCACGTTTGCGCTGCTGCATTGGGTGTTTCTGCGGTTATACAATCCTACCCATTCGGGTTCAAAATTATTAAGTATCTAGGCGCTGCTTATCTGGTTTATCTTGCTATTCAGGCGTTTAGAACATCTAAAATATCGCTCACCGATTCAAATATAAAAGACAAAAGCCCTTGGCAGGCGTATAAACACGGCGTATTAATTGACCTTTTTAACCCCAAGGTTGCTATTTTCTTTTTGTCTTTTTTACCACAATTCGTTCGTAAAGATACTGGGCATGCAGGGCTACAAATGTTACTGCTGGGAGCCATTATCGTATTTATGGCCGCGATCGTAGAAGTGATTGCTGTACAGCTTGCTGGTAAAATTTCGTCAAAATTAAGAAGTGAGCCAAAATACGGTGTGTGGCTTAATTATTTCGTTGGTTTTGTATTTACTGGTTTAGCGGTAAATCTGCTGATTCCTTAAATCGAATTTTAGCGTTTCTAACAATTTTTTGTGCGGTAAGGTTGCCGAGAGACGTTATAAAATTGTTTAAAAATTCTCTATTAAGTCCTCTGGTTAAGTTGTGAAAAAATTAATCAGAGGGCGGAAGTCAAAAATGCGATTTCTAATTTTCTTTCAAAGCTTTAATTATTTATCGCTCCCGAGCTTTGCAGCACAGACCTGTATTGGTACGGGCTCTAAGATAATCAGAGTTTTCTGTGACGATAAATAAAATGGTTTTAAATATCAAAAATAAATGGGAGATTGTTCTCCCATTTATTTATTCACCATAAACGATAGTTGTAGTTTTGCTGAATAAGCCTAATAAAAAGCTCTCGTTTTTAAAATCTATGTGATGGATTTTAGAGATGTCGCCATTTTCCATGGCTTTGGTAACGCTTGAGTCGCCGTAACCCACTAGCCAGAGAACGGATCCTGCGGAAGATTCACCGGATTTATTCGATTGGCTGTCTTTATCTATAGGGGCAGATAATAAAGGTGCAGTACTCGTTACCGATTTTGCCAGTAACCCCGGAGGAGTTGCGCCGCCAGGATGAATGGATGATGCACAGCCAGTGCAAAGAGAAATTAAAGCAGCCATAAAAAGTATAAATATTTTGGGCATGATTATACCTACCATTTGAGTTGACGATTTAGGGAAGTTTATTGTTGTTTTTTTGAATCGTCTGTAAGAGTAGGTTGTTCAAAATAAGTTTTATTTTATGGCTTATTTTTTTAAAGTTTTTTTTGCAAATAAATTAAAGTTAATGCTTTAGTTTATTTTATTTTTTAATAAGCTATCAACCTTTGTAGGTTATCCGGTTTTTAACTATTAGAATAATTGAGTGTATACCAACGGAAAGTTCTGATTAATTGCCTCGTGATTTAATCAGAATTTCCCAAAAATGCGCATATTTATATTTGCTTAAATGTCTTCTCTAATATGTCCAGTGTATATTTTCTTTCTTTGGCATAATCAACAATGGGTTTAGGATAATTTAATGTTGCGCACTGTGTGTCTGTGGGTTGATGGATTTTTTTATTGGTAATGGATTTGAGTTCGGGAACGAATCGTCGAATATAATCGCCATTGGGGTCAAATTTTTCCGACTGTCGGTAAGGGTTGAATATTCGAAAGTAGGGCACTGCGTCGGCACCTACTGAAGCGCTCCATTGCCAACCACCGTTATTACTAGCGAAGTCGCCATCGATAAGATGTTGCATAAAATAGGTTTCGCCGAGATGCCAATCAATGCGCATTAATTTTGTTAAAAACGCGGCGACGATCATCCTTACTCTGTTGTGCATCCAGCCGGTTTGATTTAATTGTCGCATTCCTGCATCAACGATTGGGTAGCCGGTGTGTCCAAGACACCATTGATCAAACAGTTTGTCATTGTTCCACGGAAGGTTATCGCCAACGGGTTTAAAGCAATAACCTTTGCTGAGCTTTTTATCTTTGGCCATTAGATGGCGATAAAACTCTCGCCAAATTAATTCCGTTGTCCATTGTTTTTCTAATGCTTCGTGTCCCGAATGTTTTAATAATGTGTTTAGGCATTCTCGAACACTTAAGGAGCCAACGGTTAAATATGGCGAGACGGTACTGGTACCGTTGATGTTCGGAAAATCACGGTTTTCTTCGTAATCAGATTCTCTGTTCTGGATAAAAGACTCAAGATGTGCGTGTATTTTATTGGCGTCACTCAGCCACAAATCTTCGCGATAATTTCCGCCGAAAGCTGGAATTTTATCGCTTTTTATAGCGCTTTCTGATTGTTTTCTGGGAGCTTTTACAACGTCTAAATCCGATAGTGTTATGGTTTTTCGCCAGCGGTTTGCAAACGGCGTGAACACTTGAAACATGCTGCCGCTGCCATTTACGACGCTACCGGGTTTTGCAATAACGTCTCCGTCAAAGCGGTGAGTGTTAACACCAATATGCGATAAGGCCTTTTCTACCTGTAAATCACGTTTGGCTTCGTTAACAGGGTATTCGTTATTAAACCAAATCGATTCGATATTTAATTTACTGCAAAGCTTTGCGAGTTGTTTGGGAATATTCGCATACCAGTCTGATATTAAAATTTTTACAGGGATATTTTTGGTATTTAGTTGTTTCGCTAACGCAATTAATGTGTCTCGTATAAGACCTATTTTTGCGGGACTATCGTTGTGCTCTTGCCATTGTTTTTCGCAGATACAAAACACGGCAATCGTAAAACCGTTTTTGGAGGCGTTATAAAGAGCAGGGTTGTCGGTGATGCGAAGGTCGTTACGCAGCCAAACCAGCTGCGTTTTTTCAGTCTGTGTCATTTATATTTGATTGCGTAGGCCGAGTTCAAGAGGATAGGGGTCTAGGTAGACTTGTGATCGAATATAGTCGTTACCGTAGCGATCGACATAATGTTTGATCATGGTCACCGGTACACTTAACTGCACAATACCTCGGCGGTATAGGTCGATAACTTCTAATAAGTCTTTGCGAATTTCTCCGTCAACGGTTCGCTTTAGATAACCCAAAATATGTTGCAGGGTGTTGCAGTGATTTTTTCGCGTTGCCGGTTTGCTGAGCGTAGCCATAAAGCAATGAATGTATTGGTCGAGTACTTCGCGCTCGGGCTTTTTGTCGTGATTGGCCACGATTCTGCCAGCTTCACGATAACCTTTCTGCGAATGCGCCATTAAGGTGTATTTGTAGCGGCTGTGGAAGTCAACCAGGGCAGCAAAGGACGGCTTTTTCTCTACGGATTCACGCCAGTAGTGCAGAGCGAAAACGCGCAAAATAAAATTCTCGCGCAATGGAGGGTCGTTTAATCTGCCTTCTTCCTCAACCGGCAGCACCGGATTGTTGTCCATCACGGCTGCGGCGAATACGCCTCTACCTTTCTCTTCACTGGGATAGCCGTAGCTCTTGCTGCTGGTATCGTCGTTGTAGACCTTTACTCGAAATGCACCACAGCTTGGCGAGTTCTTGATAAAAATATAGCCGCACAGATCAGTTAATTGTTTTGATGTGGTATCGCTGTAACTGTACATGCGCTCGGTAACATCAAGGTTTGGATCGTCGCTGCCGATAACGCGCGGTTTTTCGGGGTCACCCACCAAGCGAATGGTTGGTCTTGGAATACCCAAACCGATGGCAACTTCTGGGCAATAGGGTTTGAAGTCGAACACTTTACTGAGAATGTCGGTACAAAATCGCGACCGTTTATGACCGCCGTTATAGCGAACTTCTTGGCCGAGAACGCAGGCACTGATACCAACGGGTATGTTTTGAGAATGTATTCGGTAGGGCAAGATTAATATCCAATAAGCTGTATGACTGTGTACGACTTAGAAGTGATTACGCGTAAGCCAGTCGTGATTAATCGGAAACACTAATCGGCTCGCCCCTTTTTAACGCTTTCTTTAGTTAGTCGATAAAAATACAGAGGCAATTAGAGTGTTCGATAATAAATTTATGTACGTTACAGATTACAGCTTAGATCAATTAGCAGCGGCTTTTAGAAGGCCGCTGTAATTTTTTAGACATTTATTGAAGAGCGAACCCTGATTAATCTAGAGTTTCTCCCAATACAAGGATGTGTCGCCCATTTCAAGAGCGGTAAGTGATTGAAGTTGTTAAGAAATTGAAAATCGCATTGTCAATTTCTGTCCTCTGATTAATTCATGGATGAGTTAATCAGAGGTTCCAAGAGTTTATCAAGGGCACTGGTACATGCTGAATTGTTGGCGGCCTTCTACGGGCTGGTCAATTGGTACGATCACGTTTGCATTCATGGCTGCGGCGTCGTTGCGCGCTTGGGTGAGCAGTTCTTTTTCAACCTTGTCTTTATTGCGTGAGATTCCGGTAACCTTATCAACGCCGCTGACGGTTAATACGCCCAAAGATTTACAATTGGCGACACTGGTGGATCGTCTCACGTCCACTTGCTCACCTTGATCAGTCAGTTTTACCCAGCTACAAGCACTTAGGCCGCTTACTAGCAGCACCGCAGCCACGATGGCGGTCTTTTTGTACAACATTTGTTCCTCGCTTTTGTGTATTTCTCAAATTACCAATAACGTGTATATGACAACTCTTTGATTAATTTTGTCGAAAAAATTCACCAATTTCAGCAATCGCTTGATTGGCTTCTGGCAAAATTGGCGCAAAACCTTGGAATACGTGAGGCATATCGGCAAACACCGATAATGCCACAGGGCTGCCCTGTTGCTGCGCTGCGTCGATAAATTCTTGGGCATCTTGCAGCAATATTTCGCGATCGCCCACTTGCAAAAGCGTTGGTGGTAATTCGTTTAGATCGCCAAAAACCGGAGACACCAGCGGATTATTGAGCGTCGCTTGTTCCTGCAAATAATTGGCAACTACATACGGCAGCGCTTTTAAGCTCAAAATAGGATCGTTGTTGTCGGTAAGATTTTTGCGCTGGTAGTTTAAATGTATTGCTGGAGACAATAGCACGCAGGCATCCGGCAGCTTATGTTGTTGCTCTTTTAAGGCCAATACCGACGCAAGCGCTAGATTACCACCCGCAGAGTCGCCGGCAATGTAGCAGCGTTCGGCTAGGATCTCGGAGTCTGGGCCGTGTTTGATTAACCATTGAAAGCCGTGGATGACATCTTCTAAGCCATTTGGGAATGGGAATTCCGGCGCTAAACGATAATTTAGCGCTAAAACCGCGCTTTGACTGGCCTCCGCGATGCGAGAAATCAGGGCTCGATGGCTTGACGACGAGCCTGCCATCCACGAGCCGCCGTGCACGTACAAAAGTCGTCGCTCGGTTTGGCAAGTGGCTGGAAGAATCCACTCACAGGGCAGATCTCCCACCAGTACGGGTTTTATGGTTGTGCTTGGCACCAGGTTGAGTGTTTCGGGACTGGCTGCGAAATACAAATCCAATAGCGCACGTTTGTGCATCGGGTGGTTACCACTCGACCAAGAAAGATCCGCAATGGATTTCATGTGTGCAATCACGGTATCCAGACTCATCGTAAACCTCAGTCAGTTAGTTGTACGTTTACCGATTCAGGTTCGAATACTTAAGCCGGTAAAAAGATTAATTACTGATCAGCACTTGGGAACAATCAGGTCTGTGCTATTATAGCGCCCCTTTTTCGCCGCAGAGCGCTGTTTAATTGCGCTGACTCGGTGATTAGAGTTTCGAAGCGTTAGGGATTTCTGATGAATTTATTCGTAAATAATTCAGAAAACAGGCATTTCAATAACGCGATAGTTATTGAAATTAACGACACCTTTTTTTGTTTGTGTCGATGCAGTTTTATTTGTGTCGATAGAGTGTGTCGACAGAAGCTCCGCATTTATGCGAGTTTCCTATTATAACTCCATGAGAGAAAGCGCTACGGCGCCAAGCAATTAGCTGGTTCAGCGACAGCTGACTGGCACCACCGCCAATCAACGTTACAGTGATTGCAACCATTTAGTTGAGGTTAAAGAGCATTATGGCCAACACGTCGCTCAATAAAGACAAGATTAAGTTTCTCCTGCTTGAAGGCGTGCATCAGTCGGCGATTGATACACTGACCCAAGCCGGTTACAGCAACATCGAATACATAAAAACCGCAGTGCCCGAAAACGAGCTGATCGAAAAAATCAAAGACGCTCATTTCGTTGGCATTCGTTCCCGCAGTCAATTGACTCGCCGAGTATTTGAAAACGCAGAGAAGCTAATCGCAGTAGGTTGTTTCTGTATTGGTACCAACCAAGTTGATTTAGACGCTGCACAAGAGCACGGTGTTGTGGTGTTTAACGCCCCATATTCAAACACACGTTCTGTAGCTGAGTTGGTAATTGCTGAGGCGATTTTATTATTGCGTCGAATTCCTGAGAAAAACGCCGATGCACATCGCGGCGGCTGGCAAAAAAGCGCTGAAGGCTCCTACGAGATTCGCGGCAAAACCTTGGGTATTGTGGGTTACGGCTCGATTGGTACTCAAGTCAGTGTGCTTGCCGAAGCCTTAGGCATGAAAGTGTGTTTTTACGATACCATTACCAAGCTTCCTTTGGGTAATGCAACGCAAATTCGCGATCTGAACGAGTTATTAGCCATTTCTGATATCGTTAGTTTGCACGTACCAGAATTGCCATCCACCAAAGATATGATCGGTGAAAAAGAAATTGCAGCCATGAAAAAAGGCGCAATTCTTCTGAACGCTTCTCGCGGATCGGTTGTGGTTATTGAAGCATTAGCGGCGGCGCTTGAGAGCGGTCACCTTGCCGGTACGGCTATCGACGTATTCCCGGTAGAGCCACGCGGTAACGACGATGAGTTTATTTCTCCTCTGCGCGGCCACGATAACGCGATTTTGACGCCACACATTGGTGGTTCTACGCAAGAAGCGCAAGAAAATATCGGTTCTGAAGTGGCTGAAAAATTGGTCAAATACTCAGATAACGGTACCACTATTTCTTCTGTGAATTTCCCAGAGGTTGCGTTACCGGCACACACGGGTACACACCGCTTGTTGCACGTTCACAAAAATATTCCGGGCATCTTGTCTGAAATTAACCGAGTATTTTCTGAAAACAACATCAACATCTGTGGCCAGTTCTTACAAACTAAAGGCACCGTTGGTTATGTGGTGGTTGATATCGACGCAGACTACAGCGAAATGGCTCTAGAGCGTCTTCGCAAAATCAACGGCACAATTCGCGCGCGCATCTTGTTTTAATAGCGTTTGCTATTAACAACCGTTGAAATAAAAAAACCTCGCATTAGCGAGGTTTTTTTATGCGTTAATCAGAGGATAGAAATTGCAATGCGATTTCCAATGTCTTCACAATTTCAATCACTTACCGTTCTTGAAATTGGCGACATATCCTTGTGTCGCGAGAAACTCTGGTTAATCAGAGTTTCCTGTAGCCTGGTTTGATTTAGCAGTAGTGCGCAGTTATTGTTGCTGTTCTTTAAAATTAGCGTTCGCTTAAATCCTGCTTAATGGCATTCAGTCTTGGCACGTCGCTGATGCTTAGGCTATTGGTTTGGCCGTCTTCTGTGTGCTCTAGCTTCACAATGCTGTAGGCCAAGTCTTTTGCCAGCCACACTCGTGTTGCTCTGTCGTCTTCGCTATCACGCTTTTCAATCAATAATGCCTCGAATTTGCCAACGTCGGTATCGATAACATCATTGCCAACAATTTCAAAATGATACTCTTTAACACCACGTTTTTTGGCAATCGTATAATCAACACCTTGTTCTTGAACCTGCGGAGCGTTACACGCTACATCTAATTGCAGGCGCAATTGGTAATTCAAAGCATCGTGTAACTCGTTGTCGAACATCACCGTGTTTTCGCCTTTGGCGGATTCACTCACATAGGTATGCTGTTGGTAATCGGCTTTAATGGTTAAATCTTTGCCGTCACCCATGCCTTTGCGCTTATGTTCAAATTCGCGCAGCTGCCAGCTGGGTAAATCGAATACGCTTTTTTCCTCAATTCCTAGAAATAACCAATTGGCTCTGGATTGCATTTCCCAGGCATCGTTTTCAAGGGAATTGATGGTGCGTTCAGACTTAACCGATACAGAGTTTACGGTGGCATTGTATTTAAAGGTAACGCCATCGAGCTGATTTAATATATTCAGTTCGCATTCATTGATGGCATTGTTTGGGTTACCAACAAGGGTGGGTTTAGACGGTTGTGAGCTAGAAGCAAAGGGCTCAGAGGCTACTTCTGCGTGGGCAGATGTAAGCCATAACATGCCAGAAAATAACGCCAATGAAATTGGTTTTAAACCAATAAGAGTCGGTCGCGAAAAGTGCAATCTACGAGAAATCACTCAACCCCCAAAGCTGTTTAACGCAAATAATGTGAATAATTAGAGAAGGTAAATACGCTTTACTCAAGCTCAAGTCATGATGATAACTCGGCTTGCCTGAACGGGATCAAAACCAGCGACGTTAAGACATAAAGTCTAGCAACTTGTTCAAACCTTTAACCAGCTGCGTTTAAACAGAATTTTTGACGGGAGCTTTTATAATTTTTGGTGAATTTAAACATTAGGAAACTCTGATTAACCAGAGTTTCTCGCGACACAAGGATGTGTCGCCAATTTCAAGAACTGTAAGTGATTGAAATTGTGAAGAAATTGGAAATCGCATTTTCAATTTCTGTCCTCTGATTAAATCATGGATGAGTTAATCAGAGGTTCCATTACTAATAGGCGAGAAGTTCTTTCTCAATAATGGCCATGACTTGGTTGCGATAATAATCGCTTTCGTTCACCAAATTATGTTGCGCATCCATAATAATCTCGGCGGTCAAATTAGGCATTTTTTCCTGCGCCAGTGGTAGGTTGTACGTCCAATCTACGGTTTGATCGTCATCGCCTTGAATATAAATTATCTCAGACGAGTTTGATTCGAAACTATTAAAACGCGCGATCCACTCTTTTAACGCGGCAATCCATTTCATAGAGACCTTATTAAATTGCAAAGGATCTGTGCGTAAAAAATTAGCAAATTCTTTGTCGTGGCTACCGACCTGATGCAGACTTCTTGGAAAATACTTTAGCCAGGGATAAACCAAGCTGTGGGCGTTGCCAACAAAGCCCCAACTCTTGATGCGAATCAGCGGTGCTAGCAAGAGTGTTTTGGCGAAATTGTGGTCTGGATGGGTAAACAAATAATCAAAGATAACGGCGCCACCAGTGCTTTGGCCAATGGCGATTTGCGGGCCGGTAAGCTGCAAAGTATCTTGGATTTGCTCGATGATATCCTCAAAAACTCTGG
This sequence comes from Sessilibacter sp. MAH1, assembly GCF_054658315.1. NCBI lineage: Bacteria > Pseudomonadati > Pseudomonadota > Gammaproteobacteria > Cellvibrionales > Cellvibrionaceae > Sessilibacter > Sessilibacter sp. MAH1. The sequence continues at coordinate 80,481 of NZ_BAAGIC010000017.1, read as the reverse complement.
TGTAGGTAGTAAACGAATCGATTTCGATACGTGCACCGCTGCTTAATCCGTGCCCCGGCTCGTCGTAGGCAACCACGTTGAATCCCAAGTTAATGAGATGACGAATTAGGTGATGATACAAACCGGTGTGATCCCAATAACCATGCACAACTACCGCAGTGCCGCGGGGGTTCTCCGGTTGCCAGCTTTGCACTGCAATTTGATAACCCTGAGTCGATAACTTACCAAATAGATAGCGATGTTTAGATGCAAACCTTAGTCGGTAGTAGTCGAGGTAATTTTCGTGACGTTCGGGCAGTGTTTGACCGATTTGAGCGGCTTTTGCAGCGTTCGCTAAGGTTGGCCAGTGGTTGGCCAAATCGAGAAAATCATCAGTCATACAAAGTGTTCAATGTAAGTAAAACTGCCAAGGTAACCAAAGCCTGAATCAATAACAAGGCGCAAGGTTTTTTAATGCGATCTAGGCTGGATTCCACCAGCAAGAGCAAGGCTAAACCAAGCTCTTACTGTAATTGATGTTAGTTGGAGATACGAAAACGAATTTCGATACGGAAGTTATATAGGCCTTCTTCTAACAGTGATAACGGCGGCGCCGGAAATGGTTTGCTGTTTTCAACCGCCCGAGAGGCGGCCTTATTAAAAAAGGAATACTTTGACTCTTCGGTAACCGCAGAGTTAATTACATTGCCTTCGTTATCGAGCTGAATCGAAATGCTCACCTCACTTTCGCGGCCCAGTTTTAAACCACGTTCAGGAAAAACCACGTTTGAATAAATCAGGTCGCGAACCGATTCGTAGTAGCGCTTGTTCGAGAGAATATCTTCGGCGGTAATGGCGGCAAGATCTTCTTCAGATTCCTCTTCCTCTTCTTCAGGTAGGTTACCTGCAGCGGTGAGAGGCACGGGCGATGTGGAAAGCGACGCGGCAAGAGGCTGAGCTGCATCCTCGTCTTCCGATTCTGGAATTGTCTCTGCTGAGCTTACAGAGTGCTCCGCAATTTGAGTTACCTCCGGCGCAGAATCGTCAGACTCTTGCTCGTCGGCAGCAAGTTCTTGTGGTGGCTGAGATACCGGAGTATCGACGGTTTCAGCCGGTGCTTGCTGAGCTGGTGCGCCGCTGTTGTTGCCATTATTGCTGTTGTTATTACCACTGTTGGTAACATTACTACTGTTGTTGCTATTGCCGTTACCGTTGGCAGTTTGAGCCAAGCGCTGAGAATTCCCTTGAGTGGGTGCAGCTGGGGGTGTAGTTGATCCCGTTTGCGCTCTAGGTACTGGTGTTGCGGCAACGGCGACTGTTTCGGTCTCTGTTTCGCTGGGGTCCTCTGGGGCAGCCAGCCAGTTTGCTGTGATCTGCTCCAGCCTGGTCGGCGTTGCTGCCAAACTGTCGTATCGAGACTTTAATTCGATACTAACATCTCCGGCGGCGAGAATTTGCTCTTTGAAATGAGTAGACGGTGGTACAGGGCCAATCCAGGTTTGCATCAGCAACTGGAACAGACCACGCGACTCAATGGTACCTAATGGCAAACCATTAATATCGACGGAGACTCCGGTGCCGGTATTGACGATGCGAAGTTTATCGCCCGGAATAAGACGGCCTTTGATGAGGGAGGTCAGTGAAACGAGATCATTGGCGTAGAATTCTAAGTCGTCGGGTTTGGCGTTGATGGAAACTGCTTCTACCCAGAGACGCGACATGCTGCGTGGACTGATCTTGTCGGAAACAATTTGGTATTCCATAACTGCATTAGTATTAATGCCTAACGCGGTAGTCGCATCCGTAGTCGGTTGATCTAAATAAAGCGCGGCAATGTAACGCTCTTTGCCGAAGCTTTCATACACAGACATTCCATTTAACGCTGCATTTGCAGAAACACTAAGCAGGCTACCCCAAAACAGCCCTAGAACCGCGTATGCGTTTAGATGAGATTTGAATGACATCCTCGAAGCGACTTGCTTTCTCACACAATTCCCCTTTTGCCAGTGCCAAGTCCTGAAAATAAAAAATGGCGATGTACGTTGGTGTTTTTATCAAGCTAAAAATAATTGTTATATGGGTCTAAGCCCTGTCAGGTACTCAATCAGTTAAGATTAAAATACAAACAATTTATTGACGCTTTAGACCGAAAAAGCCTTACATATATATGTGATAAAAAATTTAAGCGACAAACAATATCGTATCGTTATTGTGGTAGTGTGAAAGTTAGGCAAATTTGTTCTTATGTATATAAAAAAAAATCGGTGACGAAAAGAGGCGCGCGCTCGAAAAAAACAAAAATCGCTGTTCGAAATGTAAAAACATTTTTTATGGTCGTTTATAGTAGAGTCGCACTCGAAAAGGCTGCGTTAAGCGACAATGCAGTGCGTAAAATAGAGTCAGCGAGGCTCGTTCTTATCGACACTAAATACGAGCAAATTTAGCGCCGATAAGAACTTCGAATTTTGAGGCGGGTTAATCCAAGGCTTTTTCAATTTGCTGTGGATAAGTTCCCAGAGTTTGATACAGGCCTTGGGTATCGGTGTTAAATTTTTGTGGGCTGGCTGTGTGTAATTTGTGTGTAGTGACGGACAGTTTGCCCTGCCGCCAATTCTGGTGCGTTGTCTAGCAGTGAAGCAGACTCTACGCACACCATCTTTTGATAGTCCTGTGGATTAAAATCACTCAAACGCTGCGATTTATCGACCCAAGGATTCCAAATTACCCAGCTTGGTAAATTATGACTGTGAATATCGATACGACCTTGCTGGTCTTCCTCAATCAAGTGCACGGTTGATGGTCCAGTTGGGCACACTAAATCCGTTTCTTCCGTAAAGTTGAGCGCGTCGGTCTGGGATTGCTCTAACCAATTTTCGGCCGCATTAAAACAAACAGTGTCTTCTAATCCAGTTAGATAACATTTTTCAACATTATCTACCGCCAAATACGAATGCAAGGCCAGTGAATATTGGAATGCACTAAGGCCGGTATTTGTAACTGAAAGCGTTAACTTCAAGCTTTCGCCGACGCGCACTTCTAAAGAAAGCCGAGCCTGATATGGCCAGGCTGGATAAGTTTGTGGCGTGACATCAAGGCTCAGCGTCAGCGTGGTTTCGTTGGGTGATGCCACAATATCATCGAGCTGCCATTGCAGATTGCGCACAAAACCATGTGCAGGAGCGTTTTCGACATCTTCAACCTGTTGGCTAATGGCTGCTAGATTGCTTTTTAAATCGCCAAACCATGGCCAGCAAATTGGAATGCCGCCGCGCAGTGGAACATCCGGTAAAAATCGATTGGCACTGCTTAAAAACAAGGTCGGTTTTTCGCCGTGGCGCTGATATTCGCTGACTTGTGCACCCTGTAAAAACACGGTGGCTACGGCCTTGTCATTGGTTACGGTTATCGCCGGTAGGCTTTTATGAATTTCAATTTGTACACCCGGTAATTCGCCAAAACGGGCGTAAAGTGTTTGAAGCGTTGTGGCAAGATCACTCGACATAGGATTTCCTCGAACATTTTCCCTATTCTCGCAAAAAATTAGCGTCGATGACGAGGCCCAATCCATAGCAAAGACGTGTTATGGACTCTGCCTAGCTGCCACTTAAGGTGAATTTGTGGTACTTTTAGATACCGGAGTAGAGAAAGCCTGAAAATGTTTTGGGCAAACTCGCCACCAACAAATTATCAACTTGCCAACCCGCCAGTTCAACGAATGGGAAGCGTTAAACTATGACCAGCTTTACTCAACAACTCGAGAAAATCAAAACGCAAAAGGGATTTATCGCCGCTTTGGACCAAAGTGGGGGCAGCACTCCTAAGGCGCTTCGCCTTTATGGAATCGAAGAAGATCAATACAGTGGCGACGAAGCTATGTTTGATCTTGTGCATCAAATGCGCACTCGCATCATTACCAGCCCTGCATTCACCGGTGAGCGTGTTCTCGGAGCGATCTTATTTGAAAACACCCTAGATCGCGAAATTGAAGGAATGCCATCGTCCGCGTTCCTTTGGAAAGAAAAAAATGTTGTTCCGTTTTTGAAGGTCGATAAAGGTCTTGCCGATCTTGAAAACGGCGTTCAACTCATGAAACCTATGCCAAATCTCGCTGAGCTACTTCAAAAAGCCAAAGCTCAAGAAGTGTTTGGCACCAAAATGCGTTCTTTCATTGCCGAAGCCAACGAAGAAGGCATTAAAGCAGTTGTTGAACAACAGTTTGAAGTAGGCTTACAAATTGTTGAAGCGGGATTGGTTCCAATCATCGAGCCTGAAGTAGACATCAAAAGTGCTACCAAGGCAGAAGCGGAAGAAATGTTAAAAGCAGCGCTTTTGGCTAAGTTAGATGCACTTGCCGATGATCAATTGGTTATGTTGAAACTCTCACTGCCAAGCAAACCGGGCTTCTACCAAGAATGTATCGATCATCCAAAATGCATTAAGGTTGTTGCCCTATCGGGTGGTTATAGCCGCGACGACGCCAACGCTAAAACCGCAGAAAACCCAGGCATGATCGCGAGCTTCTCGCGTGCATTAACCGAAGGTTTATCGGCGCAGCAAAGCGACGAAGAATTCAATGCATTGCTAGACAGTGCCATTGAGTCGATCTACCAAGCGTCTAGCACCTGATCGAATGCGATGAATTCAGTCACGATTTAATCAAAATTGTCTGAAATTTATTGGATGTTTTGAATGTCGAAAAGCCACATGAGTGTAAAAACCGTGTGGCTTTTTTGTAAGTAATAATTTCTCCGCCAGTAAATAATGTTTTTAAATTAGAAACCACTATGAAACGACCGACGATAACTGTGTTGAGTGTCTTATTACTCTCTTCTGTAGCGGTAAATATCTGGCAATATAAACACTCACTTAGCGTCGATGATCCAAAGCCTCAGGCTAAACTAACACCCAACAATTCTGCACACCCAGAGACCTCAAGTAAAACCGCTTCACGCACCGAATCGCTGACCATTTCTGAATTAGCATTATCTTGGTTTTTAGAATACCGCTTTGATGAAGCTTTCAAAGTATATGAGTTGATCGAAAGTACCGATGCAAAAGCGGCCGATCAGCTAAAAGCACAGTTCTTGGTGGCTGTAGAAAATAAATTAGCAAGCGGCGATAGCGAATACACCAGAAACGCCATTGACTATTGGTTGACACAAAATGCCTATGACGAAGATTTTTTGGCGTTAAAAGCAAAATTCTTTATTGCGCAAAACCAAATTGCCCAGGCCGTCGATATTTATTTTGAGCTGACAACACTAACCACATCCGAAACGCGGCTGCAAAGTTATCGCAAGAGCATTGAGCAGCAAGCCGAGCATTATATTGCTGAACTGGTAACACAAAAAAACTGGTTAGATGCCATCGCGTTTCTCGACCAACTAATTTGGCAAGAACCAGATAACATAGAGCATCTACTAACGTTGGCAAAAATATACATTGCCGCAGAAGACAACGAAAGCGCACGAATTCCCTTAGAGACTGCCAGTCATTTCCCAGAATACGAACTTGAAGCTCACAATTTACTGGCTTTAATTACACCCAAAGAACCCGAACCGGTAAAAGCCAATCGCCAACTCGCGAGATCGGAAATTCAACTGCAACCGCTCAATAATCACTTCTTGGTACCATTAACCATAAATCGTAATTCTCGAGTGTCGTTGCTAATTGATACCGGCGCTTCGCTAACGGTTTTGTCGCGACACAGCTTTAATCGGCTTAACATTGCCAATCGCGTTACATTTTTATCCACAGCACAAATGAATACCGCCGGCGGCATTGCTAATGCCGACATCTATCAAGTGGATAAACTCACCGTGGGAAATTTTAGTGTTGCAGATGCACAAATTGCCGTGATGGACTTGGGTGATTTGGGCGGAAGCGACGGTCTCTTAGGGATGAATTTTCTCGGGCAATTTAATTTCCAAATTGATACCGAAGACCATATTTTATCGCTGCGCCAAAAATAATCACGTTTATAAATCTCTGATTCATTTCGCAATGATTTAATCATGGGGGATTTCATCAGAGAATTATAAAGTAAGTTTTTTCGATAGCGTTATCTTAAATTAGACCAATATCTTAAATTAGACCAATTAACTTTTAAGAATAGTTACGCCAGATAGCTTTTGTAATTCATCAAGTTCAGAAGGCGTTACAAATGCCAATCCCGCTTCGGTACCAAATGAAACGGTATTAAATGCAACAAAGCGTCGCTGATTTTTATTTTGGTCTACAAGACAATTATTGATAAAGCTAACAATGTTTAAATCAACATAGTCTGTATCACCCTCAAGATTTGCAGAATACAATTTACCTTCAAGTTCGAACTCAATAACTCTAACACGATTCTCTTCACTGAAACCTATTGTGCTGGGTGAAAATTCGCCATTAGATAACTTTTCAAATATTTTCAGTAAATAAGCATAGTCTTTCACATCATCAACGGATTCTAAGTCAATTATTTGGTGCGAATCAGACAACAGTTCTTTAAAGGTTTTTTGATTGATATTCAATATGTTTGTTAAGTTTACGATGCCTGAATTTGAGCGGATTTCATCAAAATCGATAATGTCTGTGAGTTTGTTTGCGACAAAAACTTTATCTTCAACCCTATTTAATGAATGGGCATAGATTCCTTTAACGGATCCATTCTTTTCAAATATGTAAGCTAAGCCTGTATCTTTATCTGGAAGTTCTTTTGTCCACGCAAAGGTAAACGATTTATGTTCCTCCCAATTATAAGACATCGAATAGGAGGCCTCTTTATTGGCATTCAAAAGAATATTTTCTCCCTCAGGAGTCAACCATTTCGGAACTGCAAAATCTCCCAGTTTTGACGAGTTAATATTTTTTGAGTTTAATAAAAAATACTTCGCATTTAAAAACCAATGCGGGGGGCTTTTTGCTTTGCCAATTACATAAGTACTGTCGGGTTGTGCATCGATCAATTCATAGAGTATTTTAAGTTCTTCGGGCAGCTTAAATCCTAATTGGCGTTCTATTTTCTTTAGCATATTGCTCTTGAGTCCCAGTTGATCTTTTATTTTCTCTAATATCGATGTCATTAATAAGTTCTACTTTTATTAAAGTTGATTATTACAACCTCTGACTAACTCACTCATGATTTAATCAGAGGGCAGAAATTGAAAATGCGATTTCCAATTTTTTCACAATTTCTATGACTTAAAGTTCTTGAATAGAAAACTCTAGGTTAATCAGAGTTTCCTATTTAAGTTACCCTGTAGCGTATTTATTTGCCATGAGTTTTGGAGCACAAAACACGTCAATTTGTTATTTAATGATTATCCAAAAAATGCACCAGATCATAAGGGTAAAATTCGTGATCTTTAAAAGAGCTGTCATCGATATTAAAGAATTTTACTACTAAAGCAGCTTCCCAAGCCCAAAAACCTTGGTAATGGCTATCAATTGAATCAATTAAAGTTTTCCGGTCTTTTACTCTAATTCCTGCAAACACTCCTATTGAATGAAGGCCACGTAAATGGCCTATTAACCTCGGCCATTCATCTAGATACTTTTTCACCAACGCCGGGCGTTCATTTGTATCAGCATCAATCACTTGATCAAGCAAACCGAAGGTTTCCGGGTTCATACAGGTTTTAGCTACGATGCGATTCGGTTGATAATGTTTAATAATGGTATCAATTAAACGATCTTTTCCTGCACGCCCTAAAAATGGAGCCACTTTAGCAATTTTTTGTGTTTCACCACCGAAACAAATAAACCAACAAAGCCATGTATAAACTGAATGGTATCTGCACTCAGGTCCATCTCCGCGTAGACCACTGGTACGAGGAGTTTGATCTGTTAACAAATACATTTCTTCAAGATTGTGTTTTTTCATCTCTTGAACATAGAAAATATAATCATCCAACAGTGGCAATACTAACTCCTGCTGTATAGCCATTAAGTTATCGCCTCGGCTATAGCGTTTGGGAATCAATGTTTGCGGAAGTTCAATCAAAAAATTCGTCAAAGGGCTGATTTTTTGCACGCCGTGTTGCTCTCTTAAACAAGCCGCTTCATAACTCTTATGAGGGTTGAACTGCTTACACGCTTCTGTAAGTAGGGTTATTGATGCATCAAAAAATTCTTTTGATTCGTTCTTATCTCTCATTGGGTAGTTCCTTTTTTTATCTAACTTCCACGAATTAGTTTACGTTTAAATTTTTAGCATTATACGCGGATACTAATCAACGAGTTGCGAAAAAGAATTCTTAGATATTGAGAGTTATAAAAGGGAAAGCAGAATTTATGTGAGACGAGTAAACTAAAGAATTAAAAACAAATCGGCGTAACAGAAAGTAAGACGGGAAACTCTGATTAACCTAGAGTTTCCCCAGAGAACAGGATCTGTTGGTAGTTTCAAGAATGCTAAGAGATAGAGTTTGTGAAGACTTTAGAAATCGCGTTTTTCAACTACTTTTTTTTTGAGTACATCATAAAAAACGAAGCTGAGTTTCTGTAGTTAACACAAGCTGGGGTTAACACCAGCTGGCTTCGTCGGTTGGGTTGCGTAACAGCTCTTCGATATTTGCGCATAATATTCGGTAACCAACATTGCCAAATAATATTTGGCGACCGTTATCCAGAACATAAGAGGGACTGCCTTTTAAGCCTTCGGTTTTGGCTTGTTGGTAATCAGCCATCAGTTTTGCCATGGCGGTACCGTTATTTAATTCGATTTCTATGGCGTTAAAATCAAGGCCGTTATTGTGTGCCAGTGTTTTTAGAATATCCCAATCACCAATGTTTTGCGCATTACAAAAAAAGGCACGTCTGAGTTGTAAGGCATAATCTATAGAGGCATCCACACCGCAGGCGCTCTCAATGGCTTTTATCATTAAATGCGCAGGCGCCGAAGATTTTGGTCTTACTTTGGTCCAAATATCGGGGTGCACTTGTGCGTGTTCAAAATCTTCACTGCTGTGGCGAACATGCTCGGCAAAGCCGCAGAAGCCGCCGCGGTCTTTCCATTGGCGATTCATTTTGCCATCAACATCGCCGAAAACGTCCATATAGTGATAATGAATTTCGATTCGCTTACTGAGCTGCTGATTGAGTTCATCGATGCGTCGCTGGGCTATCCACGCCCAGATGCACAGTACATCGGAGTAATAATCAACGGTTAGAGGCGTATTTGAGGCGCTAGTGTTCATGGCGATTACCTGTGTTTTTCTCTATTTTACATAATTTAGATAAAAACGAAATAGGTTTTTTCTTTTGGCCGAATCCGTGGTTTTGTCATCTATCTCGTCTAAGGTAAGGTCAACTGTGAATGACAAAGCGATTACTTATTTTGAGTATCGGTTCTAAAATACGGAATGGGTTATGAATTTACCAAGACGATCATTGCTAAAAGCCGGTGTGGGTTTGTCGTTGTTATCAGGACCGATTACGGTGGCTTTTTCCAGAGCGAATAACAGGCCTTTAGTGAACGATGGTGTGCAGTGTGGTGAAGTTACGGCGAGTTCTGCGGTGCTTTGGAGTCGTTGTGATCGCCCTGCAAAAATGTATGTGGAGTACAGTTATTACCCCGAATTTTTTAACGGCACGCATTTACCGCCAATAGACGTATTATCGGTTTCGGATTTTACCGGCAAAATCCAGCTAACTCATTTGCTCAGTGATAAAACCGTCTATTACAAAATCACCTTTGCTGCGCTTGAGGATTTAAAAGCAACGTCAGAACCTGTATTTGGTCGCTTCAAAACAGCGCCTGTGACCGCACGAAATATTGCTTTTGCTTGGTCTGGCGATACGGTCGGGCAGGGTTGGGGAATTGATCCCGCGCGCGGTGGTTTTAAAACCTATCGTGCCTTAAACCAACACGAACTGGATTTCTTTATTCACAGTGGCGATACCGTTTATGCCGACGGCCCATTACAGGAATCCGTCCATTTAGCCGACGGCAGCACATGGCATAATTTAATTACGCCCGAAAAATTAAAAGTGGCAGAAACCCTAGAAGAGTTTCGCGGCCAGTGGAAATACAATTTTTTAGATACGCATTTTCGCGAGTTTAATACTCATGTGCCCACCTATTATCAGTGGGATGATCACGAGGTTATTAATAACTGGTCACCTTCAACCAATTTGTTGGACGACAGCCGTTATACAGAAAAATCCGTTCACGTTTTGGCGGCGCATGCCTCTCGGGCTTTTTACGAGATGACACCCATTGCATACGTTGCCCAAGAACCCGGTCGAATTTATCGTTCTATTCACTATGGCCCAGATCTCGACATTTTCTTTTTGGATCTACGTAAATATCGCGCGGGTAATGGTGAAGGTCTCGAAGCTGTGTCGGGCGACACCACGGTTTTATTGGGTCGCCAGCAGTTAGATTGGCTGCGTTCCGAATTAGCCAAATCGAGCGCAACATGGAAGGTCATTGCTTGTGACATGCCAATTGGACTGGTGGTTTGGGAAGATTGGAAAAATGCCAGCGGTGTTGAAGCCGTCGCAAATGGTGATAACGGTGATCCAAAAGGCCGCGAATTAGAATTTGCCGAATTGCTGAGTTTTATCGCAGAGCGGGAAATTCATAATACGGTGTGGTTGACCGCCGATGTGCATTACACCGCCGCGCATTTTTATAATCCCAAAAAGGCGGCGTTCAAGAATTTCTTACCTTTCTGGGAGTTTGTGTCTGGACCTTTGCATGCTGGCGGTTTTGGCCCTAATGTTTTAGATAATACCTTTGGCCCTGAAGTCGTGTTTCAGAAAACTCCACCTACAGCCAATAGTCATCCCGATCAAGGATTCCAATTTTTTGGTTTGGTGAATATTAATGCCGATACGAAAGCATTAACCGTTAGATTAATGAACAATGAAAATGTGCTCCAACATGAACAGGTGTTACTGCCGGTGTTAAAGTGATTTCCGTCGCAGATAAAATAGTCATAGATGTAGACATTGACTGCTGTTTTTTCCGAGCATTTAAGTAAAACAAAATCATCACAAATTAATTTTTAAATTCGACTGGTGTTTATTTTGCTTTTATTGAGGCATTTATTATCGGTCAGTTAAGCCATTTTTCTTACGAGATGTATTTCTGCAAGACATTGTGTTGAACTCAACGCGCCAGAAGATACAGAGCTCGACGAGTAGTTATTTCATAAAGTTATGTTTTTTTAAATTTTAGACTGATTTGTTATTGCACATATTATTTCGATTTTTGGTACGTTACTTTAGTTAGCGCTTTCTATCGATTTTTATGGGCTTTTGTTCATAAGCAACGTTGGCTCTTCGGTATCTGAAATATCGGTTCAATAGATTATTAATACACAATTTGGGTGATTTAAGGGTTATGAATAAACTGCAAAAAATACAGCGCATACATCAACTCTTTAAAACCCGACGTCGGTGGCTAAGTGCGTCAGATATCAGCAGTGATTTAAAAGCACCAGAATCGGAAGTATCGGAATTGCTTGCACAAATGCAGAGCTTTTTGTCGGCGCCTATTGAGTTCTCAGAACAAGAGCAGGGCTACCGTTACCGAGAAGGCGCCATCGCGAATTACAATTTGCCGGACTTCTGGTTGAGTGCCAGCGAAATCGTTAGCCTTTCTCGTTTACACAATAATTTTAATGGTTTGAGCCGCGGTTTGTTATCCGATGAAGTGGAGGGTTTCAAATCTCCTATTGAGCAGGCGCTGCGTGTTCGCAAGATAAACTCTGATCAGTTTTATGCACGCGTTAAATACATTCCTAACGTACAGGCGCGTACATTCGACGAGGTGTTCTCAATTATTTGCGCGGGTGTTTTAGAGCGGCGCCAGATTGCCATGCATTACAACAACAGTGACGGTAGCGTCAGTCATTGCACGGTATGTCCTCAATTATTGGTGCATCGTGAAAATGTCTGGATTCTTGAAGCCTGGTGCCACATGCATCGCGGTTTGCGCAGTTTCAATTTGTCTCGGGTTGGTAATGCTGAGGTTTTGAAATCAAGAAGCCGAGAAATTGCCCAGAAAAACCTCGATAAATACTTTGATAATCTATACGGCGTTAATCAACAGCGACCACAGTTGGTGGAGCTAAAATTCAGCGGCGACGCGGCCTACGAGGCTGCATCGCAGCTTTGGCATGTGGATCAAAATGGCTTCTGGCAAGACGGGCATTACTGTTTGCATCTGCCGTTGCAAAACGAAGATGCTTTAATCAAGCGACTGTTGCCGCTGCTTCCCAATGTACAAGTCTTACAGCCGCAAGCGTTAAAAATGCGCCTTCACTCAACCCTCACCCAAGCACTCAAACGCCTCGAAGAATTGACCGGTGATTCGGTAACCCTCCCCAAGACAGATGAAGCTCGTAGCAGCGGAGAAGTTGTGCACCAGCTGAACCCCAACGGAAAACGCAGCAAGTCCTTCCAAAAAACTCTTAAACAAGCCTGAGCTTGTGTTAATGGCTATTGTGTTGTGGTTTAAGAGCACAAGACAGAGTTAATCCCAGTTAGTAGCTATACTTCATCGAACAACGTGCATAACGGCGCTTTGAGTATTGCTACGCTGGTCATTCATCGAATTTTTAGACTCAGGTTTTTCAAGATTTGATCGTCGTTCGCTTTACTTCAAGAGTTTGTTGTAAGCTGCTTGTAATAACCCCTAATAAGGAACGCCGATGCTAGGTCTTTATCCCGATATCAAACCTTATAATCGCGACTACCTGAAAGTCGAATCGCCGCATGAAATCTACTTTGAGGAATGTGGCTCGCCGGATGGAATTCCAGTGGTGTTTGTACACGGCGGTCCCGGTGGTGGCTGTACCAGTGGCGATCGTTGTTTTTTTGATCCCGAAAAATATCGCATTATTCTGTTTGATCAGCGCGGTGCCGGTCGATCTAAGCCTCACGCCGAACTTGAAAATAACTATACACAAGGGTTAATCGCCGATATGGAGGCACTGCGTGAGCATCTTGGAGTGCAGCAGTGGTTAGTCTTCGGTGGTTCTTGGGGTAGTACTCTGAGTCTTTTATACGCACAAGCCTATCCAGAGAAGGTATTAGGTTTAATTCTTAGAGGCATCTTTCTCTGCCGTAAAAAAGACTTGGACTGGTTTTATCAAGGCGGCGCAGCGCATGTTTTTCCAGACTATTGGGAACATTTCTGTAAGCTCATTCCAGAAGAAGAGCGCGACGATTACATCAAAGCGTATTACAAACGCTTAACCAGCGATAACGAATTAGCGAAAATGGCGGCGGCTAAGTCTTGGTCTCAGTGGGAAGGTCAGTGCGCAACGTTACGTCCGAGCCAAGAAACCGTCGATCACTTTAGTGAACCTCATTTGGCCATGTCTTTGGCGCGTATCGAAGCCCATTACTTTATCAATGATTCTTTCATTGAAGAAAATCAGATATTGAACAATATGCAGGCCATCGAAAATATTCCCGGGGTCATTGTTCATGGCCGTTATGACATGGTTTGCTCCCTAGACAATGCCTATGAACTGTACAAACTTTGGCCCGAATCAGAATTAAAAATTATTCGTGATGCTGGCCATGCGAGCCGCGAGCCCGGGATCATTGATGCGCTGGTTAAGGCCACCAACGAAATGGCTCATAGAATTAACAAAGACTTAGATTCACCGGCATAATTATCCAGTGCGTTCATTGCAAAGATTACCGCCGTCGATTTTTTTGTGAAATAGGAATAGGTTGTGAAAGGATTAATTCAGCGAGTGACTCACGCGTCGGTCGCTGTCGATGGTGAGATTGTTGGTGAAATCCAACAGGGTATTTTGCTGTTGTTAGGCATCGAGAAAACCGATACCAACGAGAGTATTGATAAGCTCGTCGATAAAGTTTTAAAAATTAGGATTTTTTCCGATGAACAAGGAAAAATGAACAACAGCGTCGCGGATATCAACGGCGGTGTTTTAGTGGTGTCGCAATTTACGCTAGTTGCCGATACTAAAAAAGGTACTCGGCCGGGATTTTCATCGGCTGCGCCACCGGATATTGCCGAGCAACTTTATCGACAGTTTGTTGATAAAATACAGCAAAAACACGTCAATATTGCCACCGGTATTTTTGCCGCAGATATGAAAATCAGCTTATTAAATGATGGGCCTGTGACTTTTATGTTAGAGGTATAACATAAAAGAACCTCTGATTAATTCATTCCTGATGTAATCAGAGGTCTGAAATTGACACTGCGATTTCCAGTTTCTTCACACTTTAAATTACTTACCGCTCTTGAACTCGGCGATACATTCTCGTGTCGCGGGAGACTCTGGGTTAGTCAGAGTTTTCTTTATTTCTTAATTATCTGTATACGATATACGACTCCGACGATTTCTTTCTAACCGTAGACTGTAATAACTGTCAGGAAAGCGCAATCTTTTGGTGTATTTTGATTTATCAATCAAATTGCCAGTTTTCTTTTATTATCATTTGTAGTCTTATTTAGTCAGTTTTTAACCGTTGTTTATTGGTTCGAATAATTCATTTTATTTTCCATAATCGATTTATTCGTAACTGTCGTTCATGTTTTTAGAGCAAGCTAAATCGAACATTTGAATGAGCTGTTAAAAAGTTAAAAAAATAATCACGCTGAGCTTTTTGCGTTTATTTATTAATCGAAAAAAACGTAAAATTTTGACTTTTAATTTATACAGTTAATACTTTTTGTAATATTTTGTTATTATGGCTACGTACATAACTTGTAGCCTTTTGGGAAGATAACGAAATTGAAGCAGGATGCTCAGCGGTTGGAGGTTCCCACTCCAGCAGTATTTAAGCTTGCAAGTGTATGTAATCAAATTGATTAAGTGAATTCGAGAGTCAACTTTCGATGCGGTTGAATCCGCTGTTTCCGTCTTTAAATAGATGTGCGGTTCTGCGTTTTTTTTATCCTTATCGAGAGTATTTTTTAGCTCATGAATGTCTGTAGAGCTCCCCGAGATCCTTTTTTGGGTTCAACAAATAATTAGAAAAATGTGTGGGTAGGGGTAACGACAAGGATTAAAGTCGTCTACGAGTTCAAGCGCAAAATAACTCTTATTCATCGGTAATCGAGTTTTTATTTTCAGTGCTGCGAATGGAAATTGCTATGGCTAGGGCTTACCAAGAAACCATTTTTCAACTGCAAAGCCAAGAATTGTTGTTAAACGCTTCTATTTTGGTGTTTGTCAGTGATCCGCTATTACAAGACGAGTTGAAATCCTACGTTGAGGCTATACATGCCCTTAATGTCGATTTTATTGAGAGTGGTGATCAACTAGAACGCATGTGCCAAGTAAAAAATTATGACTTGGTGTATGTTGACGCTCAATTGGGCAGTGATTTAATTTCTCACAGTGTCGATGTCTTAAAAGCAGAGGCGAATTTTTCTGAATTGCCTATGCCGTTGTTATTTTTGATTGATAACCATTTCGAAGATACCTTCAATGAAAATATTTTAAATTTAATGGATGAAGTATTTTTTTCGCCATTAAATTTTCGTGATTTAGATTTTAGAGTTAAAAAACAACTGCAACGTCGTGTTGATGGCGCTGATGCTCAACAACGTTTAGACGTTTGTGAAGCTAAACTTCTCGATCGCACCAGACAACTGTACGAAACTCAGCTGAAATTAGTAGAAGTTTTATCTCGGAATTTAGAATCGAGAGGAGAAGCTCATCGCCACGATTACCTACCTTTGGTCGGACAGTACGCCGCAATTGTGAGTAGAGCGATGGGTTTAAGCGATGACGAATGTGATTTGTTGGAGCAAGCCAGCCCGCTGCATGACTTGGGTAATATCGAATTACCGGATGAGGTTTTGTACAAAAGCGGCCCTATGACTTCGGACGATATTACCTTACTCCGCTCCCACGTGAATATCGGTGCTCGTTTGCTGGCCAGCCAAGACGGGCAAATCATGCAAATGGCGGCAACTATTGCCCAGACGCATCATGAGCGTTGGGACGGAACCGGCTATCCATCGGGATTAAAAGGCAAAGAAATTCCGCTGTGCAGCCGTATCGTTGCGGTGTGTGATGTGTTTGATGCGCTCACATCTAACCGGCCCTATCGCCCGGGCTGGAGAGTTTCAAAAGCCTTAGAGTATCTTAAATCGAATGCTGGCCGATTGTTCGACCCCGACGTCGTAAATAGCTTTCAGTCGGTTTTTAACGAGGTGTTGGCTTGCCGTGAAAGCGCGTTTGGCGTAACCCGCCAAGAGTACCGAGCCAGCTGTGAGTTGAATTAATCCGTCTTACGGCTCAGTGATTCGTACCCTGAGCCGTTTCTCTTCGTGTTTAGCTGTCTAGTTTGTCTGAACCTTTCTCTCGTCCAAAAGACCTCTTATCGAAAGCCTCTTTGCCTAAACAATACCGTCAAGTACAAAATAGACGGGCTTATCGTTTAGTGAAGATCTGCACTTTTCTCTTCTAGATTTTCTTCGCTGTCTGCGTCTGTCTGACGAGGTTTAATAAATCGTCCGAACAGAATGCCAAGCTCGAATAGCATCCACATGGGAATGGCTAACAGTGCCTGTGAAAAGATATCCGGTGGAGTCATCAACATACCAACCACAAAGCAACCTACGATCACGTAGGGACGCTTGTTGGCTAAGGTTTTTGCATCGGTAATGCCTGCCCAGATTAAAAGCACCGTCGCGACAGGGATTTCAAAGGCAAATCCAAAGGCAAAGAATAATTTGATGACAAAATCGAGGTAAGAACTCATGTCGGTCATCACTGTTACGCCCGCCGGGGCGGCGCTGGTGAAAAACGCGAAAATCAGCGGAAAGACCACATAATAGGCGAACGCCATTCCGGAATAAAAGAGTATGACGCTTGAAATCAGTAGCGGAATGGCAATGCGCTTTTCATGCTTATAAAGCGCTGGCGCTATAAACGACCAAAGCTGAAACAACAAAAACGGCATGGCTAAAATAACCGCCGCAAACATGCTCATTTTAAACGGTGTTAAAAATGGCGCGGCCACACCCGTGGCGATCATGCTGGCGCCTTCGGGCAGATAGGTTTTTAACGGTATCGAGATGTACGCGTAGATGTCATTCGCAAAGGCGAATAGCACACCAAATACAACCAGTATCGAAAGAACACCCTTGAGCAGGCGATTGCGCAGTTCAACCAAATGAGCAACCAGCGTTTGCTCACGATCCTTGTTAATGTTGTCGTAACTAGTCATGGTTGCGACTTGGTTGCCTCGGTATTGCTTGCGGGTAGGTGATTTTCTGAACCAGATGCCGCTTTGTTTTCGGGTTTATGGCTTGGGTTTGTTGTAGTACTTGGGTTTGTTGTAGCACTTGGGTTTGTTGTAGCGGCGTCGTTGGGCAGCAGGGTGTTTTGCTCAGATGGATTTGCAAAGGTATCTTCTTTGAGTGTCATATTGAGTTCACGGCGAGTATCTTCGAGTTTTCGCAAGACCTCTTCATTGTGCAATTGACGACGAATATCGTCGGTGCCCAGTTGCCGCTCAAGTTCTAAACGCGTATCACGCATGCCGCGCTTGATTCTGCCCACCATGAGGGCGATATCGCGCAGCGTTTGCGGTAGGCGCTCGGGACCAATCACCAGCAGACCCACCACCGCAATGATAAGAATTTCAAAAAAACCAATATCAAACACAAAAGTGCTCCCTGAAGCTTTAAAAAGCGGCAACTAAGCCCGGTTACTTAGTGGCTTCTTTATCTTGAGTGCTGACTTTTTCGGTGCTAGCGGTGCTTTGTGTGTTGTGCTCCACTTTTGCTTGAGCTTGCTGCTCTTTGGCTTCCTTTTCTTCGTCGCTCATGGCGTTTTTAAAGCCTTTGATGGCACTGCCAAGATCACCACCCAGCGAGCGAAGACGTTTTGTGCCGAAAAGCATTACGACGATGGCAAGAATGATCAGAAGTTGCCAAATACTGATTCCACCTAACATAACTTACTCCTTCGATGTTCTAAGAGCTCAGCGACCAAAGGTGCTGAGTAACTGTTGTTATTTTGATTGACGAGAAGCTTTTTCTTCAAGGCCAGACAAATTAAAACGACGCGCCAATTCTTGCAGCACTTCGTCACTGCTAATGTTCATGTGACCCAGTAATACTAGACTGTGAAACCATAAATCGGCCATCTCGTAGATGACCTCAGAGTTATCACCACTTATGGCAGCGTCTTTTGCTGCGATAACGGTTTCGGTGCACTCTTCAGAAACCTTCTCCAGAATTTTGTTTAAGCCTTTGGCGTGTAGGCTGGCAACATAGGAAGAATCCGGAGCCGAGTTTTCGATACGCTCTTGAATGGTCGCGGTAAGTTGTTGCAAAACGTCTGACATAGCACTACCAGTAAATTAAAGATGTTTTTCTCGAGCGGTAAAATAAGTTTAGCTCTTGTAAATCTCGCTTGGATCTTTAATGACCGCTTCTTGGGTTTGCCATTGGTCGTTGATCAAAGAGCGGTAAAAGCAAGACTCCCGTCCAGTATGACAGGCAATGCCGCCAATTTGCTCGACTTGTAAAACAATAACGTCTGAATCGCAATCCAGTTGAATATCACGAACATTTTGTACGTGACCTGAACTTTCACCCTTCGGCCACAGCTTTTGGCGCGAACGTGAATAATAGACGGCGGTTTTGGTTTCGGCGGTTTTTGCTAAGGCTTCACGGTTCATCCAGGCCATCATCAAAATACGCCCGGTTTTTGCGTCTTGCGCTATAGCCGGTACCAAACCGTCACTGGTCCACTTAACGTCATCTAGCCAACTGAGCGGCGACGAACTGTTATTTCCGGGCGCTGTATCCATAACTGATTGCCTTAGATCAAAGGCTGGCTAGTGTAAAGAGTTTCGATTGTCGTGAAAACCTTTGTCGAAATCGATGAAGATATGCTCGTCAACAATTTTCTGGGTTAACCTAAATTAACCCAGTTTGACTACCGAAATAACCAGACAGCACCTGCCGTCAAGAGCAATACAACCGTGATTGTGGGAAGGTTTTGCAGCCACGGTAAAAAGCCCGGCCACGCGGCAGCCGCGGCCAAGACGAGCGCGGCGGTAGCAATTTGCTTACGTCGAGTACCGGAGCTGGGTCGATCGGCCAAGGCTTTGGTGGCGCGTTTAATTTCTGGCGTGAGCTTTGTTAATTCTTGTAATTGTTCGAGATTGTTAAAGATCAGGTGCGGAACCTCGGGGAATTTCTCCATCCATTCCGGCCCGTAGCGACGCAGCTCGCTGTACAGCGCTTTCGGATGGAAGCGATCTTTAATCCAGCGTTCCATATAAGGATGGGCCGTACTCCACAGATCAAGATCAGGGTATAGCTGCCGCCCAAGACCTTCGATGTTTAATAACGTCTTCTGCAACAGAACCAGCTGCGGTTGTACTTCCATTTGAAAGCGACGCGCGGTTTGGAACAGACTGATCAACACGTGGCCGAACGAGATTTCTTTCAAGGGTTTTTCAAAAATAGGCTCGCACACGCTGCGAATAGCCGCTTCTAATTCACCAATGGAAGTTTCTTCGGGCACCCAACCGCTAAATACGTGCAACTCAGCCACCAAACGATAATCACGGCGGAACATGGCTAAGATGTTGCGCGCAAGATAGTACTGATCTTCGCGACTCAGTGAGCCAACCACAGCCGTATCAATGGCGATGTATTGTGGGTTTTGGGGCGTTTTAGTAGAAACGAAAATGTTGCCCGGATGCATGTCTGCGTGAAAGAAGTTGTGTTCAAACACTTGCTTAAAGAAGATTTCTACGCCGCGCTCAGCCAAACGTTTTAAGTCGGTATTTTGCTCGCGCAAAGCATCGATATGAGTGACCGGAATACCAAAGATTCGCTCCATCACCATCACATTGCGACGGCAATAATCCCAATACACTTCCGGCACATAGAGTTGGTCAGAATTGGCAAAGTTACGGCGTAATTGGCTGGCGTTGGCGGCTTCGCGTTGAAGGTCAAGCTCATCAAAAATGGTGTGGCGATAGTCTTCAACCACATCGCGCATGTGCAGACGTTTACCGTCGGCGCTGAGTGCTTCTGCCAGATAGGCAACGGTTCGCAATAGGGCGATGTCTTTTTCGATAGTAGGTTCGAGTCCGGGGCGAACTGCTTTTACAACTACCTTTTTGCCAGAGTGCAGGGTTGCGGTATGAACCTGAGCAATAGATGCTGAAGCCAAAGGTTCGCGATCGAACGCTTTAAACAGCTCATCGATAGGTGCACCCAGTGACTGCTCTACCAGTGCCACAAAGGCTTCGCTCGGAAATGGTGTGACGTGATCTTGGAGCTTATCCAGAAAATTCATCAAATCGGGCGGAATAAGGTCCGGGCGTGTCGATAAGAGCTGCCCGAACTTTACAAACACCGGGCCCATGTGTTCAAAGAACAATCGTAGGCGTTCGCCTCTGGGCAGTTCGGGTTTGGGTAACCACGTTAGTGGCAATAAAAGCCAGCGTATTGACCAAGGCAGGCGTTTGATTTCAATAAACGTATCGAGTCGATATTTAAACGCAGCAAAAATGATCTGCAAAAGTCGAAATAGGGCGAGCACAAGTCTTCCTTAATGTTGCTTAATCTTTCGAGGTAGACTCGTCATCGATTAGTAATTGGGTGAGTCGCTCAATACGAGCTTCAAGTCGATCGATATCCAAACGGAGTTGTTGGTTGCGCTCACAGAAATCTTTGAATAACGCTTGGTTGGGCAGAAGCTGCTTTTCTTCGATGGCATATTCGAGCAATTGATTGCGAATATTTTCGCGACGGGTTTTGCCCCAAGCGTGGCTGCTTCGAATCACCTCGGCGACTTGGTGGCCGATGGTGTCACCTGCGTATTGACTGATAATTTCTTCCCAGTCGATTTCGATGTCTTTTGAAAACTCCTGCCACTGCTGTACAAGCCCAGCACTGCCAATGATCTCAACCTGAGAGTCGGCAAGATTGGTTTTGCCTTCGATAAAGACTTTAATCAGATCGCTGAGCGATCCGCGAATTTCCGCCTCGGGCTGCTCGCCATGGCTTTGCAATCTTAGTTCACCGTCAATGGCGGTAATAAAGCAAACGAAGGCCGGGTTGTTAATGGTCAACCGTACCAGACGACCTTCGAGAGATTGCAAACGTAGCTTACTGACGGGATCGAACTTCAGTGCCTGATTGATCATCAGCTGCACTGAAGCCAGGGCTGTGGTGGTTACCGTGGGGCCAAACATCTTAGATACCCATTAAACTAAACGTTAAGACCTAAATTTTCAGACCTTTGTGCAAAGCCACAATGCCAGAAGTCATGTTGTGGTATTCGCACTCTTTAAATCCGGCGTTTTCCATCATGCCTTTCAAGGTTTCTTGATCGGGATGCATGCGAATGCTTTCGGCTAGGTATTTATAGCTTTCGGAATCGTTCGCAACTAACTTACCCATCATTGGCAAAAGTCTGAACGAATACTGATCGTAAATTTTTTCCACCACGGGATTGTTTGGTTTTGAGAACTCCAATACCAACAAACGACCGCCTGGTTTTAACACGCGATACATGGATTCAAGCGCCATGTCTTTATCGGTTACGTTGCGAAGACCGAAGGCAATGGTAATGCAATCGAAGGTATTGTCTGGAAACGGCAAGTACTGTGCGTCTGCCTGGCAGTATTCAATGTTACCCGCCACACCTCGATCGGTAAGGCGATCGCGACCCACTTTGATCATTGAATCGTTAATATCGGCGAGCACCACTAAGCCGTCTGGGCCAACAATGCGAGAGAATTGGTAGCTTAAATCACCGGTACCGCCGGCGATGTCCAAAATCTTTTGCTTTGGACGTGCCGCAGACATTTCAATGGTGTAACGCTTCCAAATTCGATGAACGCCACCGGACATTAAGTCGTTCATCAAATCGTATTTGGCGGCGACGGAGTGAAACACATCGGCAACGCGGCCGGCTTTTTCGGAAGTTTTAACTTTTTGGAAACCAAAGTGCGTAGTATCGTCGCTCATAATCTTTCCTAAACTCATAGACTGGTGGCATTGTACGCTAGGAACACAGGGATTTCAGTGCCGAATTGCGTATCCTAGAAACATCATCAAATTCAGTACGCCAGTTGGTATCGACTTGGGCTTTCGATGAACAGATTAGCCGAAGCGTTTTTCTTCCAACTAAGATCACAGATTGATGCAAAAGACTTGTTCAAGAACTAAGTTAATAATAAAGTTGTCTACCTTTTGGTAGATCGTAACTTTTCGATATAACGTTGTTTTTCACAAATTCAGACTTAATGAGGGACCTATGACCATGCTGCAACGGGCTTCAAAATTAATCGCCGGAATGTTTATGCTAGTAACGGCTACTTTTGCGACCGCTAACGAGAGCGCCGCGGAAATTCCAGATAACGCCATTTGGTTAGATGTGCGCAGCCTCGAAGAATACAAATCGGGCCATGTCGACGGTGCTTTGAATATTCCTCATACCAAAATCGAAGAACAAATTCTGGGTATAGTCCCTGATAAAGACACGCCAGTGTATTTGTACTGCCGTTCGGGTCATCGTTCTAATATTGCTTTAAACAAAATGAAAGAATTGGGTTACACCAACCTGCAAAATGTTGGCGGATTAAACGATGCCCGTGAATTTTTAAAAGAATCCGAAAAAGAATAAGCGGCAATCTCTAAATTGTAATCACCAAATCTTCATAACCAAGGAACCTTTGATTTGTGCCTTCAGGGTTTAATCAGCGGTTCCTTTATTAATATTCCCTTCTTAAACTCCTCGCTAAAACATTACCTTCGCGAAAATTACGATATTTTTTTCTTTATCTAACGATAACTGCCTGCGAATGTGTGCAATCTGTTTGTGGTTTTTCGTCAGAAATCTTAATTCTCAAATCTATCCATAATTCACACTTTAGTTTATTTGATTGATCTTTGGTTTTAGGCTTTTTGGATAAAGATCCAAAAATACGTATTTGAGATTAACCCAGGTAAAATCTTGCTATATGATCCACGACGTTTGATTTTTTAAAGGAACCTCTGATTAACTCATCCATGATTTAATCAGAGGACAGAAATTGAAAATGCGATTTCCAATTTCTTCACAATTTCAATCACTTACCGTTCTTGAAATTGGCGACACATCCTTGTGTCGCGAGAAACTCTAGGTTAATCAGAGTTTCCTAAAAGTTTTATGGTGTGAATTTTTCAAAAAAAATAAGCAGTATTAGGTGTTTTGGAATTTATAAAAGGAAATTGTTGTGAAATATATATTTGCATTAGTTGTATTAATGTTTTCTTCATTGTCTTACGCGTACGACTTTGAAAACTGCAAAGTTGTGGAAATCGTAACTAGTGGGCAGGTAAATGCTCATGTGGCTTTGGATTGTGTTATTCAAAATTTACCCGCCTGTGCGACCGCAAATCGTTATATTGGCTTTGATAAAACCACAGCTGCAGGAGAAATTTATTTTTCGATGATTCTTACCGCGTTTGCCAGCAATTCAACGCTCACTGGCCATATTCATCCTTCTGAGTGTCCAAGTTTTCAAACTAATGTTGGGTGGTTAACCCAATTGAGATTAAGAAAATAAAATCCGAATAATTTTTTTAAAGGCACATGGATGTGTTACTGGAGGCTTAGGTTTAGTCAGAGTTTTCAGTGATTAAATTAAGGTCGAATAAAGGAAACTCTGATTAACCAGAGTTTCTCGCGACACAAGGATGTATCGCCAATTTCAAGAACGGTAAGTGATTGAAATTGTGAAGAAATTGGAAATCGCATTTGCAATTTCTGTCCTCTGATTAAATCATGGATGAGTTAATCAGAGGTTCCTAAAGTAGGTTTTTTTTCAGAAATTTTTATGTGTAAAAGCTCTGAATATAAAGAGTCTGGGTGATAAATCGTTTAAAAACTTGCTGGATTTATTGGTGGTGAGATGGCGGTTTTAATCGTGATTTGTGTCTGAAAATTTTAAAGTGGAATTAATCTATGATTAGATTTGGTTATTATAAGTTTTTTATTGTATTGAGTTGTTTTTTCTTGTTGTGGGGGTGTGGAAGAGTAAAAACGCCAATTCCAGATTTCCACTTTACCGAACAACAAATTCAAGCGGCGCGTACTGAGTTTCGCCAGTCTAATAAAGAGATATTGTTCTTCTTGATGGTTGATCGTGACGGTAAGGTGGTAAAGTCTGAGGTTATTGATTTCGACAGTAAGAAACTTGACCGCAGAGATACCGAGAAGTTTAAGCGCTCTACTTATCGAATAGAATTTAAACCTGCTTTAGAAGCTGAGCCAGACTTCAGAGAATTTATTTATCCGATGAACGTAGACACCTCTTTTGAGTGGCGATAATTTTAAAGCAGCTATCTCAAAACGTTTTTATTCTCTAGGAGCCTCTGATTAACTCATCCATGATTTAATCAGAGGACAGAAATTGCAAATGCGATTTCCAATTTCTTTACAATCTTAATTACTCACCGTTCTTGAAATTGGCGACACCTCCTTGTGTCGCGAGAAACTCTAGGTTAATCAGAGTGTCCTCTATTGGTTAAACCATTCCATTAATGTTGGTTGCTATGGGCTTTTTCATGGTCCAGTAACCAGCGCTTTCTTTCTAGACCGCCCGCGTAACCTGTGAGGCTCCCATCTTTACCAATTACTCTGTGGCAGGGAATTACAATCGCTAAACGGTTGCAACCATTGGCGTTAGCCACGGCACGTACGGCCTTGGGCTTGTTAATAATGTTGGCTTGATCTTGGTAACTGCGAGTTTGTCCGTAAGGAATACTTTGCAACGCTTGCCAAACCTGATTTTGAAATTCCGTTCCCGGTGAATGGATTTTGGTGTTAAAGGTGGTTAATTCACCATTAAAGTACTGGTTTATTTCTTCTTGAATGGAGCGAATGTAATCGTTTTCGCCGGTGATGATTTCGGCCTTTAAAAGACGTTGTAAATCTTTAAATTCGGTTTCGAGTTTTTTGCGATCGACGAATTCTAACAAGCACAGGCCTTCATCGGTTGCACAAGCAAACATTGGCCCTAAGGGTGTGGTAAATCGATGAATTAAAATAACGTTATTTTTCATGCTTTTTTGCGGCGAGTTGCCCATTAGTTTTTTGTAGGTGTAAGAAAATCCACTTAAAGAATCGTAACCGTGATCTAACGCTGTATCGGTTGCAGACTTTCCGCCGGATTTTAATTCGATAAACGCATTATTAATACGATACATTCTTTGAAAGGTGTGAAAGGTAATTTGATAGTGACTTTTAAACCAGCGGCGCACTAAATCTGGACTGATGTGGTTCTGCCGCAGTTCAAAATCAGAAATCTTCTGCTTTGGATTGTTGCGAACCAAGTCAATGGCTTGGGTAACTTGCTCGGGGGCTTGCTCTGAGTTTTCGGTGGGTTTACAGATTTTACAGGGGCGATAGCCAGCACTCAGTGCCGCTTTATAATCCGTAAAAAACTCAACGTTTTCTTTCTTCGGTTTTCGAGCACGGCAGGTGGCAATGCAGAATATGTGCGTGGTTTTAACGCCAGCGAAAAATATTCCGACGTAACTCGATTGGCGTTCGCTTAGTGCGCGATAATAGTCTGCAAACTTCGCAGAATCTGTATCGGGTGTTACGACGTGTACGTAAGACGGCAACATAGCGCCAAACCTAACCTATGAGTGTTGGGAGTCGGTGGATTCTCAACACTCTAGTTTGGCGGTCAAATACTCGCAACCGAAAAATTGGCAAGTATTTTTTCTGTAGCCGATCAATGGCTCGGTAACGGTCTATCGGAGCACGATCTTTCAGATGCATGGGAAACTCTGATTAATTCATGACTGAGTCAGTCAGAGATTCCTATATTCAGTCGCGTCGCAATTCAGTCGCGTCGCAGGTGTTCTAAATGATTAATCATGGGGTAGTCTTCTGCCGAGCCTATGACGTTTTCTTTTTCGCCAAATAAGGGTTCAGAGAGCATATAGCTGGTCACCAGCGATGCGATAGACACCAATGATTTTAGATGAACGCGCTCCCATCCGTGAGACGCATCCAATCCAAAGCAGATTAATGCTGTGCGAATATCGTTGCCAGCTTCTAAGGCTGCGGCGGCATCACTGCGATAATACAAGAATACATCGCGGCTAAATTCAATCTCTTCGCGCTTGCAAATATTGATGAGATGACGAGTTAAGTGGCGGTCAAAAGGCCCGCTGGAGTCTTGCATGGCAACGGTTACACCGGTTTCGCAGGTGTTTTGGTCCGGTGCAATGGTACCGTTATCGATAGAAACCATTTCGGCGACTTCACCGTGCAATATGTGCGAGGCGCCAACGCCGACTTCTTCAGAAATGGTAAACAGCAGGTGGCAATCTAATGTGGGCGTTAATTTATGATCGCGAATGGCCTTGGCGGCGGCTAGTAGTGATGCGACACCGGATTTATCGTCGAGATGTCGTGCGTTAATAAAGCCGTTTTCATGGAAGTCGGGTTGCGAGTCAACGGAGACAAAATCGCCCACGCGAATACCGATATCCCACAAATGATCGATATTCATTACCGGTTCGTCGAGACGAATTTCAAGATTATTCCATGCCGAAATCTGGCTATCGACTTCTTTATTGTAAGTATGCCCAGAGGCTTTTAACGGCAAAATAGTACCAGAAATAATGGTGCCGCTATCGCAGTGAATCTTCACGCGTGCGCCTTCGGCAAAGCGTGCATTCCAATGGCCAATGGGAACTACTCTGAGTCGGCCATTACGTTTTAATCCTTTTACCATGGCGCCTAGAGTATCTAAATGCGCGGCAATGGCGCGTCTTGGTGATGTTTGCTTGCCGGTTAGGGTTGCGCGTATGGCACCGCGGCGAGTTAATTCGTAGGGAATTTCCAATTTGTCTAATTCGGCGCAAACGGTGCGAACAATCTCGTCGGTCATACCGCTGGGGCTTGGAATGCGCAGTAAAGTATCTAATAGAGTGCTCAGATACCGTTGATCAATAGTAATTTTGGTCATGGGTTACATCGGAGTTTAAAAGCGACGTCAGAACGATATCTGACGTGTTTCGCTTATGGGTAAAATGAAAGGCTGCTTAGGGCACGATAATGAGCTTTATTGGGCGTCTTTGCTTTTGGTGTGTGGAAACAATAAATCGACAAATCTCTCAGCCGTGGGTTGTGGTTCGTGATTGGCAAGTCCGGGTCGTTCATTGGCTTCAATAATGGCGTAATCCGGGCCATCAACGTTTGGTACCATAAAATCCAATCCTACCACGGGAATATGCAGAGCTCTGGCTGCCCGGCGTGATGCCGACGCTAATACCGGGTGCAGGCGTTGGGTAACATCATGAATAGTGCCGCCGGTGTGTAGATTGGCCGTGGAGCGGACTTTTATGCGTTCTCCCGAGGGCAGAATGTCAGACATTGTATAACCCGCTTGCTTAACACAGCGCTCGGTTTCAGCATCCAGTGGAATTGTGCTTTCACCGTGGGTTGCTGCTGCTCTGCGGGCACTTAAACCAGAGACTAAATCGGCGATGGACTCTCGACCATTACCGACCACGTGCGGTGGTCTTCTGATCGCAGCGGCTACTACTTGGTAATCGATAACAATCACCCGCAGATCGTCGCCTTCTACGCATTCTTCAATAAGAACCTTATCACTGTAATGGGAGGCTTCATCAATGGCCAAATGAACGGATTGCAGATCGGTTAAACCAACTTTGATTCCGCGACCTTGTTCACCGCGGGCCGGTTTCACCACGACCTTGCGGTGCAGATTTAAAAACTCGGCAACGTCATCCATGTTGTCGGCCGGTATTTGTTCTGGCACTCGAAGACCTTCGTTTTCCATGACGCGGCGTGTCACGGCTTTGTCGTCGCAGCGACTCATGGCAATCGCGCTGGTTAATTCGCTCAACGATTCGCGACAGGTAATGGAGCGGCCGCCGAGTGTTAACTTAAAAAAGCCGCCATCGGCATCAAGAATGTCAACGCCAATTCCGCGTCGACGAGCTTCAGTGGTGATAATTCGTGCGTAGATATTCAGTTCTTCTTCGGGATCTTGGCCCAAAAACCAACGTTCGTTAATGCTGTTTTTCTTTTTTAAACAGTAAACAGGAACCTGACGAAAACCTAATTTTTCGTAAACATGAATGGCTTTA
Source organism: Sessilibacter sp. MAH1 (assembly GCF_054658315.1). Classification (NCBI taxonomy): domain Bacteria; kingdom Pseudomonadati; phylum Pseudomonadota; class Gammaproteobacteria; order Cellvibrionales; family Cellvibrionaceae; genus Sessilibacter; species Sessilibacter sp. MAH1. The sequence continues at coordinate 52,409 of NZ_BAAGIC010000017.1, read as the reverse complement.
GCGTTATCATGCATGACCGAAAGATCCATAAAGTCACGGCCTTTTTCGTGCAAACGCTCAATCAATTTTCGCGTTAGCCACTCGCCCACTGCAGGAATTTGCGATTGCCCATCAACAACCAGCGCCCAAAGACTACAGCCGTTGTCTGGGTCGTTAAAAGCAACGCGATGATCAACACCGGTAACGGCACCAATAATTTCGCCGGTACTTAAGTCTTCTGCAACCAACATGGTAATTGCAGGAATTTCATTGAGCTTACTGTAGAAGCCGTCGTAAGCAGGAACCATATTGTGTGATAGGTACAAACGATCAATTAATCGTTGTTTATCAGAACTGTTAATTTCACGAATTCTTACCGCGTCCGGTGGCTCTCCTGCCGATTGGTACTGACGAAAATCCAAACGATAGGTTAGAGACGGATCGAGAAATAATTCTTGCGGCGCGTACGATAAAATTACGTTGGGATCGCGTACATAAAGCGCGATATCTCTTTGGCCTTTTTTCTCGCGACGCAAAATTCCGGCAACGGTTTTAGGGTTATCGAAGGTTTGACCAAATACCAAACGTCCCCAGCCGCAATCGAGCGCTAATTCTTTTTGCATTTCTTCGCCGGGTTGTTGTTCAACCGGCTGACCCCAGTGCTTTAACGAAGTCATTACCGACGGGTCCATGGGATCGTTCTGATGGTGATCTTTGTCGGCGTTTTTGGGGGGTTTAGAACCGTTTTTATGTGTTTTAAGAGTATTGGAGCTCGTCATGGTTAAATTCCCTGAGCTTGCAACCACATTTCTAGAAGCGCAATTTGCCAAAGTTTAGAACCGCGTAGCGGCGTAATGTGTTCTCTCGGCGCTGCCATTAATTGATCGATATAGTCGCGTTTAAAAATACCGCGGCTGCGGGCTTTATCACTGTCGAGAAATTCGCGAACAAATTCTAAATACGGGCCTTCAATGTATTTTAAGGCCGGTACCGGAAAATAACCTTTAGGTCGATCAATCACTTGATTGGGTATAATTTTGCGCGCGACATTTTTTAAAATATGTTTGCCGCCTTGCTGTACTTTTAAATGTGCCGGAATTCGTGCGGCAAGCTCGACTACTTCGTGATCTAAAAATGGAACCCGCGCCTCTAAACCCCAAGCCATGGTCATGTTATCAACGCGTTTAACGGGATCGTCAACCAGCATCACGTTAGTATCTAAATGCAGGGCTTTATCGATAGCCGATGCCGAATGAATTTGCGAGAAATGCTGTTCCACAAATGCTTGACTGTAATCTTGTTCGTAAAAATTCGCCTGTAAAATATTGCGAAGCTCTGCTTCTGTTCGATCAAAAAAATGATTGCGATAATCCGCAACAGGGTTTTGCGAATTAGCCAAGGGTGGATACCAATGATAGCCACCAAACACTTCATCGGCACCTTGACCGCTTTGCACTACTTTTAAATGCTTAGAGACTTCTTTCGATAACAAATAAAATCCGACATTATCGTAACTCACCATCGGTTCAGACATGGCGGTAAAGGTTTCGGGAAGCGTTTCTAATAATTTGCTTGAAGGCACCTTTATTTGAAAATGATTAGTTTGATAATGATTGGCGATAATATCGGAATACATGAATTCATCGCCTTTCTCACCACCGGCGGCTTCAAAGCCGACCGAGAAGGTGCTTAATCCGGTTTGACCTTGTTCGGCCAATAAGCCAACAATCAGACTCGAATCTAAACCGCCAGAAAGTAAAACACCTACGGGAACGTCGGCTATGGAGCGGCGCGCCACGGAAGATTTTAAGGTTTGTAACAGTAATTCTTCCCAATCTTGTTCGCTAAAACTTTCATCGCCTTTTTTACCGCCCATTTTTAACGACCAATAATTAAAATCTTGGAATTGACCGTTTTTATCGATAGTGCGAATGGTTGCAGGTGGTAATTTTTTAGCGCCATTTAAAATAGTATGCGGTGGCGGTACAACGGCGTGCCACTGCATGTAGTGATGTAAGGCAATTTTATCGATACTGGTATCCACATCGCCGCCTGCAAGCAGCGCCGGTAATGACGATGCAAAGCGAAGAAAATCATTGTTTTGCGTGTAATACAGGGGTTTGATGCCGAAGCGGTCTCGTGCTAGTACGGTTTCGCCTGTATCGCGGTGATGAATTGCGAAGGCGAACATGCCGTTAAAACGCTGTACACAATCAGTGCCCCATGCATGATAGGCCTTCAAAATCACTTCAGAGTCACCGGTGGAGAAAAATCGGTAACCTAGCGATATTAATTCATTGCGCAATTCTTGATAATTATAAATACAACCGTTAAATACCAGTGTTAAGCCTAACTCCGGGTCTTGCATGGGTTGCTGAGCGTGTTCAGATAAATCAATAATTTTTAATCGTCGATGACCAAAAGCTATTCTGCCTTGACTATAAATGCCACCGGAGTCTGGGCCGCGAGGCACCAGTTTTTCGGCCATTCGAGAGACTTTTTCTACTGAGGGTGGGTTTTTGTTGAATCGGATTTCTCCGCAAATTCCGCACATAATATTACGATAACCTTTAGGTTCTTTGGATGAAAATAAGATTAAATTAAATGTCTTGTTGCGAAGATTTATCTAAATAAACAGGTTATTTTTATAGAATAAGTTTATTAAAATTGTGTGAAGTTCTTTCGCAAAGGGGCGATTCTTAATCTTTAAAATTAATTCAATTGCATAGACTAACATAAATTTAGCGTGTTTTGTGTGATTTCTTGGTGTGTTTTCATGAAGCGTGGGGTTTATAAGTAATTCTTTTTTAATGCCAATATGAAATTAGATACGTCTTGATTTTCAATATCGCTTTATTTTCGGCGTATTTTTTAGTGTGTTTTATTTTCAACGTCGCTTTGTAGTATTTACAAAGTGTGCTGTTAATTGCACTGTGTATCTAGCTGCGCCTCCATTTTCCACCTTCTATTTTCCACGTTGTTATTAATCTTATAAGTGATTAAGCAAGGTTTAGACCGATTACAAGAATCGCTCTCTTGAATTGTATTTTTAATTGTCGCCACCCTATAAAAATGGTCGCCAATCTCAAGAACTGAATCAGAGTTTCCTAAAGTTTTTAGCGTATTAGCCGATAGATTGATTTGGCGTTTTGCGTTGTGAGATATCAGTATTGCTGGAAAATACGTTCACAAACAGCTGGGTTTGCTCATTTAACGCCATTTTTATTCAAAGGAAAACGTTGAATAGGCTTAGTAATCGCACATTATGCTAACTGTTAAATTATTACTGGTTCTGATTTTGATGTCGGTTGTGTGCGCTTGTAGCACGCATAGCCTCTACACGGTCGAGTCATTACCTTCAGTAAAAGCAAAAAGCATTCATCTAGACGCTGACCCGATAGAAACAAGCCATATTGACCAAATCGACACGCCTGACGATGCAATCGAGTCAAGTTCTGACGAAAATAACAAAGCGCAACCGGATTTGAGTTCGGAAAATTTCTACGATTTTTATATCGTTGACGATAATTCTTTATTACACAATGAATTTGATGCTGGAATTCACAATACCTTTGTTAGTAAAGAAAAAAAATCCATTAATAAAGAAATAAGATCCAAGCCAGAATTATCAATTGGCGTCGAGGATTCTTCAAAAAAATATAATCAAAAAGATTTGACAGAGAATAATTCGAAAATTCAAGCTGTAG
>NZ_BAAGIC010000017.1:0-48625 GCF_054658315.1 Sessilibacter sp. MAH1 | reverse complement strand
TGAACAAGTAGAACAAGTAGAACAAGTAGAACAAGTAGAACAAGTAGAACAAGTAGAACAAGTAGAACAAGTAGAACAAGTAGAACAGGTGGTCGCGATAAATTCAGTTAATGCTAAATACTTGGACAATCAAAAAAAGACGCAAGAGTTTATTAGCGAACTTTCTATCGGCCCCGTTTTTAATTCTGATTTAAATTATGTCTTGACTCTCGATACTGAAAACGATTTTTCATTTTATGATTTATCGACAACAACTGCTGAAGTAATGTGGTTCGATGAAAATATTGATTTGTTAGAGACCGAATATCGACTTAGCTTGAGTGACTTGATACTGAATAAATCCGTATCTGCCGAAAAATACGGTTTAATAAATAATCTGTCGCTGTTTGACCGAGGCTCCCTAGTTCATAGCTCGGATGTAAATATGGAGTCGTTTATGAATGAACCGGTGCATGTTATAAAACACACGAAAAAAATTACCGTGAGTTTTTTGGTGATTATCTCCGATATAAATTCGGGTCAGCAATTGCAGTCGAGAATTATCGATTTAAATGTCGATTATGTGGATTACAGTGTTAAGGCTGAGCAACTGGGTGAGACGGTTTTTATCCCCTATATTTTCGCAACCATTCCCAATGATCGATATTTGTTGGACGAAACCTTCCGCTACGGTCGTGAGCTGTTGTTATCTCGATTCACAAATCCTATTAATCTCGCGGAGTTTTAATAAATATTCGCAAGTTGTTTGCAATTACCTGCAAATAAATTTTAGGAAACTCTGATTAACCTAGAATTTCCAGCGACACAAGGATGTGTCGCCAATTTCAAGAACGGTAAGTGATTGAAATTGTGAAGAAATTGGAAATCGTATTTTCAATTTCTGTCCTCTGATTAAATCAGGGATGAGTTAATCAGAGGTTCCTTTAGTGTAATTACTGATGGCATTACTCGGAAAACGCCGAGTCTGTAGCGCATCTGCTTTCACATCAATCTAAACTCGGTATACTTGGCCTAGGCATTCTCTCGTGTGGTATTTAGGCTATGTTAAAATTTGAGCTGGTTCCTGTTACGCATTTTCAACAAAATTGCAGTGTTGTTTGGTGCAGTGAAACCAATCATGCGGCATTAATTGATCCCGGTGGTGAACCGGAGCGCATCATGCAAGTGGTGGAGCGACTTAAACTTACCGTGGTGGCAATTTGGCTAACCCACGGCCATCTCGATCATGTTGGTGCTTCAAATGCGCTCGCTAAAACACTCAAGGTTGATGTTATCGGCCCACACAAAGACGACGAATTTTGGCTTAAGGCGCTACCCGAACAAAGTAAGATGATGGGTTTCGCCGCTCATGATGCTCTGGCGCCAACACGTTGGTTAAATGACGGCGATACATTGTCGTTGGGTAATTTAACTTTTTCGGTATTGCATTGCCCAGGTCATACACCGGGCCACGTGGTATTGTTTGAGTCAAATTCAAAAATGGCATTTGTGGGTGACGTGATTTTTGCCGGATCGGTTGGTAGAACAGATTTCCCGCGCAGTAATTCTAAGCAACTGATTGATTCCATTCGTGAGAAATTATGGCCATTAGGCGATGATGTGAAGTTTGTTCCCGGACACGGCCCAATGTCTACCTTTGGCCAAGAGCGGCGCGTCAATCCCTTTGTTGCGGATGCTCGATTTGGCTAGCGTGGCAGAAGTTGGTACTTCGACGGGTTTAGGTTTTCCCTATTCTTTGCGGCGTTCGCGACGACGAAAATCCCTGGAAGTCAGAATCAGTCAGGGACAGGTTTTGGTGTCGGTACCGCACTTTGTTAATGAGCCGGAAGTTTTACGATTTTTAATCAGTAAGCGTGCTTGGATTCTAAAAAAAGTTGGTGAGCAAAATCATCTACTCGATACAAAACCAAAGCGCGAATTTTGTGATGGTGCGAATTGGCCGTATTTAAACGAGAACTTAACACTACGGCTTTATTTTGGCTCCAAGCTTGATGTTAATCGTCGTGATAACGAACTGCTGATCAGTTTATCGCGACGATCAAAAAGCAGTATTGAGTCACAGGTGCGAGGCGCATTAGAGTTTTGGTACAAAGAGCAGGCTTTAAGAGTTCTCTCTGAAAAGAGTTTTGCGCTTGCCAAGCTGATTAACCAAGACTTTACTGAAGTTCGAGTTCGCAAAACCAAGTCGCGTTGGGGGCATTGCACCAGTAAAGGTGTGCTGCAATACAACTGGTTAATAATGCTTGCACCGGAAGCTATCGCGGATTATTTAGTGGCGCACGAAGTGAGTCATCTGCGTCACTTTAATCACAGCCCTGAATTTTGGTCATTGGTGGCGAGTTTGTGCCCCGATTATCAACAACGACGCCGATGGTTGAAATCCGAAGGTTTTAGCCTGTGGTTTTGATGTTAGGTTTTGATAAATGTCTGTCGCATAGATCCACAATAATTCATAATCGAATTTTTTAGCCCGGAAAGATCCCATGAGCACGCTTCCACTGAGCAACGATTTAGACGAAAACTATGACCGCTTCATTGTTGAAGCCCTAGAGACTGGTTGTGTTTGGGGATTGTGTAATGAAGAAGGTTGGGCGGTATGTCCTTCTGAGGCCAGCCCTAATCGCGATGTTATGCCGTTTTGGTCACAGCCAGAATTTGCAGAGGTGTTGTGTGATGACGAATGGCAAGATTACGAAGTTACCGCTGTAAGCACAGAGGAATTTTTAGAAGAGTGGCTAACTGGCTTACACGATGACGAAGTGTTGGTGGGAGTTAACTGGAACGAAAATCTTGAGGGTGATGAAATTGAGCCGCTGGATTTATTAGAAGATTTCGATGGCGAACTAGAGTAAAAACGCTTTTCAATGAAAAAAAAACGAGCCTAAGGCTCGTTTTTTTATGCGTTTAATTTGGTTCGGAAAATCTATTAAAGCTCCAATGCTTCTCTAACCGCAGCCACAGCCGTCTCTTTACTGGTGCCTTTTTGACGAATGTAGGTGATGTTTTTATTCTCGTCCATCACAAATAAACCTGGAGTTCCTACAACGCCATAGCGTTGTGCCACTCGATCGGCTTGCAGCAACAGTTGCATGCCATAACCTTGTTTTTCCATGTAGGCTTTGGGGTCGCCGTCATCCCAAACATCTAAGGCATAGAATTTAACGTTTTGATCTTCGAGCTCAGCTCTTAAGGCATCTAACTCAGGCATTAGCTCGTGACAGAATGGACACCAAGTCGCCCAGAATAAAATAACCGCTTTTTGTCCCTCTGCGTCAGCGTACAAAGATATTCGTTCGCCGTCTCCAGTGGTTAAAATCCAGTCTGGAGCCTTTTCGCCACTTTGAGGTGGCATAGCTGCAAAGGCAGCAGTTGCAAAAAACATCCAAAATACAGCAGCAATCACTCGCATGAGAATTTCCAAATCATTATTGGTTTGTGTTCGACGTCGCCTTTTGACCTAGGTGGATTTTGATGGTTCCCAAGCGAACGTTTTGTGAAAGATTTGCGATATTTTTTACTTAATGGCCTGTGTAATTTCGCAACAGTTCAGGCAAATTTATCATGTCGTCGAAGGTGATAACCGCTCCCGCTGTCAATTGATCTTGTATGTTCATACCCGGCGCGTAAGCAAAGACGGTCATGCCAGCGGCGGCCGCAGCACGGATTCCCACCACTGAGTCCTCAATAGCGGCGCAATCTTGAGGATTGGTGTTAAGTCGGCGAGCGGCCTCCAGATAAACATCGGGGGCGGGCTTTGCTGCATCGACATCTTCAACGCAAACAGCGTCTAGAAAATAGTCTGTGAGCCTTGCTCGGGTGAGTTTGAGTTTAAGGCTTTCGCGCTGAGTATTGGTGGCTACTGCTTTAGGCAAGGCGATGTTCTGTAAAGCATATTCAATATTGTTAATGGTTTGTAGGTTGGTTTGTAGCTCGTGAACGAATCGTTGATAGAGTTTTTGCTGGAACGATTCTGGAACTGGGTAACCCAATAACTCGGCTGCTTGTTGCAGATTATCTGCCACAGATTTGCCCGCAAAATAATGCAACATCTGCTCGTAGCTTAATTCGAGTCCCAATTCGTTAAGACCCTTCTGCCACAAGATGTTGGTCATATGTTCGGTATCCACAAGAACGCCATCGCAATCAAAAATAACGGCTTTAAAAGGGAATGTATTTGTCATGGACCTTCCAAATCTTATGTAAATTCTTTCCAGATGCTTTTAAATCAAGGCTGAACACGAAAAGCGATAAAAGAATGATCGTACCACGCCTGAAAGGAGCGGTTTTTATCGAATGCTGAGTTGGGTGCAAAAATCGGGAAATATCTTTAGAAACTTCCTTAAGAAACTTCCTTAAGAAACTTCTGATTGGCACATCCATGATTGAATCAGAGGGCAGAAATTGACGGTGCGATTTCCAATTTCTTCACAACTTCAAGCTCCTACTGTTTTTGAAATTGGCGATATATCCTTGAGTCGCGGGCAACGTGGATAAATCAGAGTTTTCTTTAACAGCATAACGCGATTGATAAAGAAAAAAACCGGGAACAAGAATCCCGGTTTTTTCTAGGTCGACCAAGAGATGCAGGGAGCGACTTATAGACTTGCAAAATAAGCTGCTAAGTCTTCGATATCTTGATCTGAAAGACCTGCGGCCATCGGAGTCATGAAATCTGATAAACCACCTTTACGCTCTCCGGCACGATAGGCTTTAAGAGCATTTACAAGATAGTCAGCATTTTGACCGCCGATTTTTGGGTAGTTTGGAGCGACGGTAGTTTTACCATCGGGTCCGTGACAGCTTGCGCAAAAGGCTGATTTAGCTTGTCCAGCGGCTGGGTCGCCCGCGGCCATGGCTCCGAAGCTGACGAATGTGGCAATAATTGCAGCGCTTATTTTTTTCATGGTATTTCCTAATCACAGGTTATTGAAATCACGTAATTCGACCTTGCTTGTTATTTCTCAAGTTCACCGGAATTGCGAATATAACAAACCAAAGTTCGGATAAATGTCTGCTATTTGTATGCTTTAGTGGCCTATAACATACCATAAAGAAGACAATATTTTGCCGCCTTAATTTTAAATAGGGCAGGTCATTTCACCGAGTTTTTTCGTCAATTTTACGTTTTCAGTGTAGTCGATAGGAATTACCACAAGGCTTGGGCCGGGCTCAGAAATGGCTTTTTTTAGCTCGGTCTGCAAATCATCGGCATTGGAGACATGATGACCGTTCCATCCAAATGCCGCCGCCAGCTTTAACCAGTCCGGATTGCCAAAGGCCAAATCGGTGTGGCGGCCAAATTCGTTTTCTTGTTTCCAGCCAATCAAGCCGTAACCGCCGTCTTCCCACACCATGACCGTTAGGTTGCACTTGAGTCGAGCCGCGGTTTCCATTTCTTGCACGTTCATCATAAAACCACCGTCACCGCAGATTGCCAAAATATTGCGCTCTGGATACACAAGACTTGCTGATATGGCGCCGGGCAGTGCAAAACCCATGGAGCAAAAGCCGTTGGGAATTAAGCTGGTGTTGGGCTCGTGACTGATCCAATGACGAGCGATCCACATTTTGTGCGCGCCTACGTCACTGAGTAAAATGTCTTCTGGGTTTAACACTTGGCGAGCATCCCAAAGGGCTTTTTGCGGACGAATTGGGCCGCTGCCTGAATCGTCTTTGTGGGCTTCAAGTTCGGTAGTCATATCGCGGCGTACACTGCGTTGCACGCTAAGGTCAAAATCGAAAGGACCGTGAGCATCAATTCGTTCATTGAGCATCCACAGCGCGTGTGCTAAATCGCCAACGATCTCTACTGAAGGATCGTAGTTCTCATCGATTTCTGCCGGTAGAAAATCGATGTGCAGAACCTCTTTCTCGCCGCCGGGATTCCAAAGTTTGGGATGATATTCAACCATGTCGTAACCGATGGTGATGACCAGATCAGAGGCATCTATGGCGCAGGCGGGAATATCTTTGCTACCCAAACCAATGGTATAGAGACTGTATTCGGCGGACATATCCACACAACCTTTGGCCATAAAGGTGTTCAGCACACCAATGCCGGTTTTCTCGCACAAAAGACGCAGTTGCTTTGAGGCTCGGCGGCGAATACAGCCATTACCGGCGATGATGATCGGGCTTTTAGCGGCTTTGATTCGTGCAAACGCTTGATCAATGATTTTATCGGCAGGTACTGGTCGGCGGAATTTTTTGACCTTCAGAGGCTGCTTGTCAACCTTTAGCTTGGCGATATCCTCGGGCAATTCTATGTGCACTGCACCGGGCTTTTCGGTGCGAGCTAGACGCACGGCCTTGCGAACGATTTCTGGAATATTTTCTGGATGCCAAACGGTGGTGGCCCATTTGGTGACCGGCTCGAACATATCGACCACGTTCATGACCTGATGGGATTCTTTGTGGAGACGAGTTGAAGCGCCCTGGCCGGTAAGCACCAGCATAGGCGCACGATCCATGTTGGAGTCCGCAACGCCGGTGATTAAATTGGTGGCACCTGGGCCAAGTGTTCCTAAGCAACCTGCGGGATTGCCGGTGAGTCGGCCATAGATCTCTGCCATAAAGGCCGCGCCCTGTTCGTGGCGAGTGAGAATGAAGCGAATTTTTTTGCTTTTCTCCAGCGACATCATGAAATCGGCATTCTCTTCACCGGGAACACCAAAAATGTATTCGATGCCTTCTTCTTCTAAACATTGCACCATCAAATCGGATGCTTTCATGGTAATACCCTCATACTTTTTGTCTTGCTCTGTATTTTCTGCTTGCCACTACTTTGCGTTTGCGCTTTTTGACTGCTCACGACTCTTATCGTTGCGTTTGTACCACCTTGTGGCGAGTGACTTTTTGACAGGATTGCGTAAATTTAAAAGATTTTGTCACTCGGGTGTGGTCATTGGAAGCCATTGGCCCTTGAGTATTTTCCATTACCTTCATAGTTTGCTTTTTATTGGCAGGTTCGATAGCGCCACGCACTGGTAAGCTATAAAGTTGTTATCAGTCCTCGTTGTGTGAATGAGCGAGGTGAAAGCAAATTGCTCCTAACGGAGGCGTTTGGTATAAGCCTATAGCAAACGAGTAATTCAGAATTTAGGATAGATTGTATGACCGAGCTGACTTACGGAGCCGATGGTGAAGAAACCATGGCTCTGAGAGCCTTCACCGAAAAAGCGTACCTCGATTACAGCATGTACGTGATTTTAGATCGTGCGTTACCTCATGTTGGCGACGGGTTAAAACCTGTACAGCGTCGCATCATCTACGCCATGAGCGAACTCGGCTTACAATCTACAGCGAAGTTCAAAAAGTCTGCCAGAACCGTGGGTGACGTGATTGGTAAGTTCCACCCACACGGTGATAGCGCAGCCTACGAAGCCATGGTACTCATGGCGCAGCCTTTCTCTTATCGCTATCCATTGGTGGATGGTCAAGGCAACTGGGGTTCCCCGGATAACCCTAAGTCGTTCGCGGCCATGCGTTACACCGAGGCGCGTTTAGCCAAATACGCAGAAGCGCTGCTTGCCGAGGCGGGACAGGGCACTGTTGAGTGGCTGCCCAACTTTGACGGTACCTTAGAAGAACCGAAGGTGTTACCGGCGCAGGTGCCTAATGTGCTGCTCAATGGCACGACAGGTATCGCCGTGGGCATGGCAACCGACATTCCACCTCATAACCTACGTGAAGTGGTTAATGCCACCATTCATCTGCTCGATAATCCAAACGCCAGTGTTGCTGAACTGTGTCAGTTTTTACCTGGCCCAGATATGCCAACTGATGCGGAAATCGTAACCGGCCCAGCGGAGCTGCAAAAAATTTACGAAACCGGTCGCGGCGGCTTAAAAATGCGTGCCCTTTGGACCAAAGAAGACGGTGATGTTGTGATTACGGCGTTACCCTATCAGTCCAGTGGCGAAAAAATCATGGAGCAAATCGCCAACCAAATGCAGGCGAAAAAGCTGCCTATGGTTGCCGATTTGCGAGACGAATCCGATCACGAAAATCCAACGCGATTAGTGATCGTGCCGCGCTCGAACCGCATCGACCTCGAACAATTGATGAATCACCTATTTGCCACCACGGATCTAGAACGCAGTTATCGCGTCAATGTAAACGTGATTGGTATCGACGGCAAACCGCAAGTTAAGCCTTTAAATGTACTTTTGGGTGAGTGGCTAACCTTCCGGTTAGATACCGTTCGCAAACGTCTTTCGTACCGACTGGAAAAGGTTGAAGAGCGGTTATTGCGATTAGCGGCTTTGATGTTGGTATATCTCAACGTTGATGAAGTCATCGAAATTATTCGTAATGAAGACAAGCCTAAGCCTGTACTCATGGAGCGTTTTAATCTTATCGAAATGCAAGCTGAGTACATTCTTGATACACGCTTACGTCAGTTAGCGCGTTTAGAAGAAATGAAAATCCGCGAAGAGCAAGAAAAGCTCGAAAAAGAACGCGACGATTTAGAAAAAATTCTCGGCTCAGATCGACGCTTAAAAACCTTGGTTCGCAAAGAGCTTGAAAACGCCAGTAAAGAGTTTGGCGACGATCGTCGTTCACCGATAGTTGAGCGCGCCGAAGCCCAAGCTTTTAGTGAAGCTGATTTACTCAGTAGCGATCCAACAACCGTTGTTCTCTCTGAAAAAGGCTGGATTCGCGCCGCAAAAGGTCATGATATTGATCCGGCCGCACTCAGTTACAAATCCGGCGATAGCTTCAAATTTGCTGCACGCGGTAAAAGTAACCAAGCCGTAATATTACTCGATTCAACCGGACGCAGTTATTCTTTGGCAGTACACGCATTGCCGTCGGCAAGAGGCCAAGGCGAGCCGGTTACCGGTAAACTAAATCCACCCAGTGGCGCAACCTTTGAAGGTATGGTCATGGGCGAAAATGATCAGAAATACCTGGTCGCAAGTGATGCCGGTTATGGATTTATTGCCAAGCTTGAAGATATGCACACTAAAAACAGTCGTGGTAAAGCGCTGTTAAATGTTCCTGAAGGCGCGAAGGTTTTGCCTTTGGTTGATGTGCCCAGCGACGATGGTGCAATATTAATTGCGATCAGTAACGAAGGGCGAATGGTTGCCTTTCCGGTTGGTGAATTACCAGAATTGGCGCGTGGTAAGGGCAATAAAATTATCAACATTGCCAGTGCGCGTGTGAAAGATCGCCAAGAATATGTTGTTGCAGTTGCGATCTTAACCGAATTGCAAAAACTCGTTATTCATGCCGGAAAACGAAAAACGGTGATGAAGCACAGTGATCTGGAGCATTACTTGGGGGAGCGTGGCCGACGTGGCAATAAACTTCCAAGAGGCTTCCAAAAGGTCGATGCCGTAGAGATTGAGTAACTTAATCTCTTACGTTAACTCAAAGGAGCTCTGCTTAACCCGGAGTTTCCGGCGACACAAATCTATATTGCCAATTTCAAGAACGGTAAGGGATTGAAATTGGCAAGAAGTTTTTCAATCACACGGTAAATTTCCGTGCTCTGATTAAATCGCAGACGAGTTAATTCTTCATTTCTCTATGTGATCAACTCTCTAAGTGATCAAGGTGTAATGGGTGTGAGTGTGATTATGCGCTCACACAACGTTGTGCTTTGGGGTGAATGCATTTTATGGCGAAATTATATTTAGTATTAACGGTGCTGGGAATTATTCTACCGCTCTATGCGTTTGTTTCTTGGCTCATCGCTCACGGATTTAATGTCGCTCTATTTGTTAGCCAAATTGTTGACAACAAAATAAGTCTATTCGCTTGGCTGGATGTCATTGTCGCTGCGGTTGTTTCAATTATTTTTATTGTAACCAACGGCGCTAAGCATCAGATTCCTAATCGATGGTTAGCGATCTTGGGCACACTTACCGTGGGAGTGTCGTGTGGCCTACCATTGTATTTGTATTTAAGAGAGCGACATTTAAAAAATTGATGGCTTAAATGTGCTCTACAAAACGGTTTAGGGTGTGGTAATTTTAGTAACCTTAAAGAAGGCTTCAATGCGTCAGATTATTAGTAAACAATAAATCAGCATTAGCCTGTATATGCCAAAACGCTGCTAAGAAATTATTATCAATTTGAATTCGCAATTTAATCGCGCAGACCTATACTGAAGGTTCATCCCAATAATTACCACAGCTTCGAGGTCACTATGATAGAGAAGCGACGAAGTGAACGCACGCATTGTCATTGCACCGTCGAAATACAACCACTGGATCACGTTGTGGTTATGAATCGATTACGGTGTAGAGATGTATCTGACACAGGTGTTTACCTTTACGGCGACGATATACAAGGTTACGCCCAAGGCACCAAAGTCAGTTTAAGAGTGTGTTCGGTTTTGCCAAATCAAAAGATTAATGTTGCCCGCGTTGTGCGTAATGATCAATCGGGTTTGGCACTTGAGTTTGTCTCGGAACACCTTTGATACATATCTTGTTGTCGATATCATCTTCGTTGGAGTATTACGCCGACGATGAATTATTATTTTCTTAAAATCTATTCCAAAATAAGAGTTGAGACTTTTGCTCATCTGCCTTAAAAAGCACCTGCCGATTAAGTTGCTTCTAAGTTTTATTCATTGATTCTAATTAAGGCCGGTAGACAATATCGACCGTTTTCATGTTCACATATAATTTTTGACGACTTTACCTAACTCATTGCTATTCTAATGAATGAGCAGACTTAAAAACAGATTTCCAATTTTTCATAATTTCAATAACTTATCGTCATTAGTGCTGCCTTTGTATTGTTGATCCCTTAGGTATCTAAAACGGCGCAGGATTTGTTATTAACAAAAATTTCGAACGATTCAGAAAATATTATTTATAAATATTCGCTAGGCAGTGATAAAAGCTATAATTTTTTCATACAGTTATACCTGTCAATTTTATTGGTGATAATCAAATTTCGTAGTTAAGCTATGCCTAGTATTAAACGGATATCTACAAACGATTTAGAAGTGGGTATGTACATCGCCAATTCTAACAACGAATGGATTCCCAACGGGAATTTGTCGCGTTGTGGACTGATTAAAGATCCATTAGTTGTTGCTAAGATAAAAAGCCTAGGCATTCCCGAAATTTATATCGATATCGCTCGTGGTAAGGCGCCTGAAAGTCTAGCAACCTCTAATTTAGAGCTGATCAAACAAAAAGAAAACATACAATCACTGCTGAAAAAGCCGCACATCAGGCTGAATGAAAAAACCTCTTTTGATGCTGAATTAGCCGTCGCGAAAAAAATTCAATCCGAAGGCTTGGCACTTGTTGAAAGCGTTATGACCAACGTGAAATACGGTCAAGCCGTTGACGTCAACAGCACCAAAGAACTCGCCGGAAACGTTATTGAGTCTCTACTGAATAACCAAAATGCTTTGCTGTGTTTGACTCAACTTCGCACGAAAGACAAATACCTTGTTGAGCATTCATTTAATGTCAGTATTTTTATGGGGATTTTAGCCGTTTCCCTAAATATTATGGGTGATGAGCTCAATGATTTGGTGACTGGAGCGCTGTTGCACGATGTTGGCAAAATCAAAGTCTCCGACAGGATTTTAAATAAACCCGGAAAACTAACATCCGAAGAATGGCGAGAAATGCAGATGCATGTCACCTTTGGTGAGCAATATTTGCGAGATGTGCCGGGATTATCCAAGGAAATTATTGATATCTGTGCGCAGCATCATGAGCGCCTTGATGGCAGTGGGTATCCGAGAAAATTAGCCGCATCAGAAATACCACTGCACAGCCGAATGGCGGCGGTTGTCGATGTGTATGATGCGATCACGGCGGATCGTGTTTATCACCAAGGCATGGCTCCGGCCATTGCTTTAAAAAAAATGGTGGAATGGTCCGATGAAATTCATCTCGATAAAGATTTGGTTTATCAATTTATTCGTTGTTTAAGTGTTTATCCACAAGGCAGTTTCGTGTTACTGAACAATCAGCGATTAGGAATCGTGCAGGCTTTACATAAGACCGAAATGAAAAAACCCGTGATTACTATTGTTTATAATTTGGAAAAAAATATCCGAGTGCCTAATTTCCCTATGGATCTTTCTGACCCTTCTTGCTCGTGCAAGATAGAACGTGTGGTATTACCTGAAGAATATGGGCTTAATTTAAATGAGTTATTGGGTACGCTGGGTTAATATTGCGGCTACTAACTTCTGCGTTTTCAACGGTACTGAGATGTGTCATCAGATTTTTTGAAAGTAAGTGGCTATAGTTACGAAGTAAATAAAACGCTAGTTTTTAAACATTTTTCTACCATTAAATTAATCATCCGTCACAACAGCTTCTTAACATAATGTGTCTTATGTTGCTTCTTAAGAATCTTTTTTAGGCTGAGGGTTGTCGTATTTTTCCAGTCTGTTTGAGTCAATCATATTTTGAATTAAAACCACGTACTCGTAGCCCTTTTCAGAGTACTGCTCTAAGCCTTTGGCTAATTCTTTGCCGGTAATACGTTTATTTTCGTTGCGCAACTGCTCTCTTATTATTCTTAAATCGTAATAGGCTTCGTGAGTATTAATGTTATTAAAATACGCCTCAATAGATTTTGTAACATTCGGAAAAGTTTTTACCTCGTGATTCGCTCCGTCTAAGCGTGCGTTAGGAACTATGCCGCAGCCTTTTTCGTAGCACCATTGTCCGTAAAAATTATTACCTTCTTGTGCGAAGCGAGACGTTCCCCAACCACTTTCATTAGCGGCCTGGGCTAGAGCTAGTGATGCCGGAATTTTATCGACACGTCTAATTAATGTTTGTAGGTCTTCGGTTTGGTATCTTGTTTGAAGTTGCAATAATTTTTCGCGTTCGCTTTTATTGAGTGCTTGGTTGTTATCAAGTTTTTCTTTAATTTTAAATAAATGACTACGATTTGCTTCAATTCTTTGATTTTGACTGTTAATGGCTGGTAATAAATAATTAAAAAATGCCGATTTCTTTAGAGCGACATCGGTAATACTCTGGAAATCTGGAATGGTATTATTGGGTATAAATTCAGGAAAATCTTGCCAAATATCAGACCGGTAATTCCCATCTTTGGCCGTTGGGGTGTTGATAAGCAAAACTAAGGTAAGAATAAATAAACCTACAGCGTATAAAACAAATACAAAAATAAGTGCGTTCGCGCTTGATGTGGTACTTTTCTCGCTCACTGTAACGTTCCTATGGATTTAAATCCTTACTGTTTAAATGCTCGGTTTATATTTGGCAAATATTTAATCATTTATTGGGTCTAATATAACTAAAATCAAGTAAAACTGTCTATTTTTTGCTAATGGAATACCATTGCCTATTACCTACGTCGATTCTTGAAATAATGATTATTCACGCTAATGTTTTTGGGCCTCATTAACATGATAGAATCTGGACGAC
The DNA here is from genome assembly GCF_054658315.1 of Sessilibacter sp. MAH1. Classification (NCBI taxonomy): domain Bacteria; kingdom Pseudomonadati; phylum Pseudomonadota; class Gammaproteobacteria; order Cellvibrionales; family Cellvibrionaceae; genus Sessilibacter; species Sessilibacter sp. MAH1. Next base: position 35,234 of record NZ_BAAGIC010000017.1, on the reverse strand, counting down.
AAAGAATTTGCCGATTTAAAAGAAGAATAGGGAGAAAAACATGAAATGTACCGCGTGTGGTCAGGGTGATTTATCTCCCTGTTTAATTGATGGATTATTTCGCGCTCATAATTGCTCAAATTGCGGCGGTTATTGGATTCTTGTTGAGGACTTTGTTGCTTGGAAAGAGAATCACCCTAATTTCCAATTTGCAGTAGATGCCCAATTGAGCGAAATTGCCAACGATTCTAAAAAAGCGATGTTATGCCCAATTACTGGCACCCTAATGCAAAAATATAAAATTTCGGCTAATTCCGAGCATAAAGTTGATTACAGTCCATCGGTTGGTGGTTTATGGCTCGATAAAGGTGAATGGCAGCTGCTCAAGTCTGAAGGTATTGCCGGTGCGCTTAATTCGTTGGTGACACAAACTTGGCAGAAAAAAATTCGTGATCAACAGGCGCAATCGCGTTTTGTTACCTTGTATGAAGAGAAATTTGGCAAGGAGACCTATCAAAAAGTAAAAGAGTTTCGGCAATGGTTGGATCAACAGCCACAAAAAGCAGATTTGTTAGCGTACCTTTGCGCCCACGATCCGTACAGTGCCGAAAAATAAAGGAAATTCTACCGGTCTTTAATTGGCTCAAGCCTGATGTAATCTCAGCGCAAGTTCGAAAATGCAATTTCTGAGTTTTCAAACTGACGAGTAAGAGTGGTTATTTTAGGTACGGTTGTTGAGGTTGGCAGGACATTGTTCGAGTGCAGGAAACTCTGAATAAATCGGAGTTTCCTAAAGATCAAGCTTTGCCCTAAGTGCCGCTAATCTTTGTTGATTTTCTTCTCGCGTTAATACGCTTTCTTGGGGTGACGGCAATTCTTTTAATTTCGGTGCTTTGAGTTCTTCACCGTTACGCACGCGTTCGCACAGTTCTCGATAATGTTGCTTGAAGATCGGTAGCGCTGTGCTCTCTGGTGTGCTGGCCAGAAAAAACCAGTCGCAGGCAAGTCCTGCATAATATACCGCTGGATGACTCCATTGATATCCGGCCTTAGGGCTTGGCGCCTGGCAGGCTTCTACGTAGGCAGCGCGCGGTTCGGGCAGGGCAGCGTTACTGTGCCTTTCGCACTGAGCCACCATTTTGCTTAGCGTCGGTAAATATTCCGACTCAAGAATAATCGCTTTGGTGGCGGCTAAAATGGCTGCTGGTTCGAAGTTTTGCAAACTTTCAAACCATAATCGCTTGGCTTGCACTTCGAGAGCTTGCTCTTTAAATGCCGCGTAGTACTGATTGTGGTAGTTTAAGCTGAACAAGCTAAAGACTTGGTTAATTGCATCAATTAACGCGTCTTTATTCACACCATTATTACGATGTGTTCGCTCAGTACGCCCAGCTTCGGTCGGTGAGTCGTTCTTCGAGTGAGATATCTCTTGTGCTACGTTTTGGATCACCTGATTGCTGTCTTTCATGGCTTTGATTTGCGAGTTCGTTACCGGTTGAATGGTTAATGAGCTGATGCTGTTTCGCCCAAACGTATTTTAAGTGACGGATAAAAATGCTGTCCCAACTGTGTTTGGGTTCGCCGCGATTGCGCCAGTAGAGAATAAACTCTGGGATTTGGCTGGCGATAAAGGTTTCATCCATTTCACATTGAGTTTTCAATAACTCAACGCATTCTGGGGTTGGTGCCCAGTCGTTGTTGATAATGGTTGCCGTCGGATTGACGGTAACGCCTTCGCGGAAATACGTCCATTGTTTGCTGACGTGCTGGCAAAATAAATCTCCCCAATTGTTGCGAAAGCTGCCGTTTTCAATCCATTTGTGAACGAACTCGGCTACACAATCGTCGATAAACTGCGGGTCTATGTCGAGCTTTTCTAAATACTCTACCGTATGCGCCGCCGGTTGCCATTGATTAGTCATGGACACCGGTTTTTTGTTGGGCAAAAACGGTGTTTCTTTTTCTTGCCAATCTTTTTTCACCCACGAGTAAAACACCATTCCCCAAGACGCGCTGGTGGTGCCGGTTTCGTGATAGTACAGGCGAAACCGTGTCGCACATTCATCGATGTAATTGAGAGGAATGTCTTCGGCTCTTAACTGTGCCACAACTTGGTGATCCGGTTGCCAGTTTGGTGGCAGAGTGGTTTGCTGCGATTGCTGACGCTGTTGCCTTGCTTGATCGGTTTGAAATTGCCGATATCGGCGCAGTGCATGACTTTGAAACTTAGCGCCCCAGGCTCGGCTGGTGTCGCCTCGCTCCCGCCAATAGGTGACAAATTCCGGTACCAGAGCACGAACAAATTGCTCGGGTATACCGTGCTCTCGAATGCGTGCCAAGGTGTCTGCATTAGGTTGCCAGTTCGGAGCAATGGGTGAGCTGAAGTTGGTGTTACGGCCTTCCGAATATTGACCGCGAGCGGAAGTCTCTCCGCTTTGGTTTGCTTCTTGTTCAATGCGGCGGTTGAAGGCGAACCTCAGTTCACCACTGCTGCTAAATGGCGCCGAGGCGATCAACAGAACGCCTTGTCCGCGCAGCTGCTGCACGACCCGGTCTAAATCGAAGGCGCCCCAAAACGGAAATAGAATCTGTGCTTGAGTGTTGTCGAGACGAAACCATCGAAACTGATTGCGTATTTGCGATGGTTGATACACACAGAACTCGTTTAAAACAGCGATCATTGTTGCCGCTTCAAGTCCGTATTCACAGGCTTGGTGACGGTCAATAACAATGGGGTGACGCTGTGAATGATGTTCTGAATCAGGCATAAAATTTCGCAAAGAGTATCGGTTTGTAGAAGGATTTTAAGTCGCCGATTAGGAATAACAAGCGAGTTTGTTGGTTTCGGTGGATTGTTGTTGGACAAATGTTAAATCGAACGGTTGAATAGGTCGGTTAATAGCGTTTTAAAGAGAAGATTATCGTGGCAAAGCAAAAAACAGCTTACGTTTGTAATGAATGTGGCGCCGATTTTAGCAAATGGCAAGGCCAATGTACCGAATGTGGTGTTTGGAATAGCTTATCTGAGGTTCGTTTGGGCGCTGTGAAAGCGTCAAGAGAATCCCGATCCGGTTACGCCGGTGCTCGCTCCAACAAAGCTCAGCTACTCGATGAGATCAGCTTAGAAGACTTACCCAGATTCACCTCGGGCACCCACGAGTTTGACCGGGTTTTAGGTGGCGGATTTGTGCCGGGTTCGGTGGTTTTGATTGGCGGTAATCCCGGAGCTGGTAAGTCCACACTTCTGTTGCAAACCTTGTGTTTTCTCGCGTCAAAGATGAAGGCTTTGTATGTCACCGGTGAAGAATCTCTGCAACAGGTGGCCATGCGAGCTAAACGACTGAATTTACCATCAGACAGCCTGTATTTGTTATCCGAAACCAATGTAGAAGCCATTGTCAGTGCTGCAGAAGAGCATCAACCCAAGGTGCTGGTGGTGGATTCCATCCAAGTGGTGCATCTCAGCGATATTCAATCGGCGCCGGGCAGTGTGTCGCAAGTGCGAGAGTGTGCGGCCTTTTTAACGCGGTTCGCGAAAACCACCGGCACGGTTCTGATTTTGGTGGGTCACGTAACCAAAGACGGTTCTTTAGCGGGCCCGAAGGTGCTTGAGCACATGATCGATTGCTCGACGTTGCTCGATGGTGATCAAGACAATCGCTTTCGCATTCTCAGAAGCCATAAAAATCGTTTCGGCGCGGTTAACGAACTGGGTGTGTTCGCCATGACCGAACAGGGCTTAAAAGAGGTTTCCAATCCGTCGGCTATCTTTTTGCAGCGTAACGAAGACCGCGCCGCCGGTTCGGTAGTGATGGTGGTTTGGGAAGGTACACGCCCGTTGCTAGTCGAGATCCAGGCACTGGTAGACGACAGTCACCTTGGTAACCCGCGCCGCGTTGCTGTGGGTCTTGAACAAAACCGCCTAGCCATGCTGTTAGCCGTATTGCATCGTCACGGTGGTTTGCACTTGGGCGATCAAGATGTGTTTGTCAATGTGGTCGGTGGCGTCAAGGTGACCGAGACCAGCTCTGATCTCGCCTTATTACTTGCCGTGGTTTCTAGCTTCAGGGATCAGGTTTTGTCGCAAGAACTTATTGCCTTTGGCGAAGTGGGTTTATCGGGGGAAATTCGCCCGGTTCCGAACGGCCAAGATCGAGTTCGAGAGGCAGTAAAACACGGTTTTAAGCGCGCCATTGTGCCGGCGGCAAACTGCCCTAAAAACGGTATTGAAGGGATTGAACTAGTACCGGTAAAGCGTTTATCGGATGCGATTGAGGCGTTGTGGGGTTGAGCTTATCTTTTGAGAATTAGTCTTGATCAGACCAAACCGCAAATTCGTTACCCGAGGGTTCTAGAAAATGAAATCTACGGCCGCCGGGAAATGCAAATATTGGTTTAATAATGTCGCCGCCCGCAGCGGTTATTTTAGTGAGCGTTGCTTCTAAATCGTCGCTGTAAAACACGGCTAGGGCAGAGCCGCTATCGGTTCTAGCCTTGTGTTCGGATTTAAAAAAACCACCATCAAGACCGGCATTGGCAAATGCGACATATTCGTCACCGTAATCGGTAAATTGCCAATTGAATACTGTGCTAAAAAAAGCTTTCGTTGCTTTTAAATTACTTGCGGGATATTCCAAGTAATTAAGCTTTTCGTGGTGACTGCTCATCGAGAGTATCTATCCGGCTGATTAGTCTTGGTTGCGTGTATAGCTATTCAATAAACGTCTCAACTGCGTGCTGTTATCTACATTGGACGGTTTGCACTCAATACCCAAATAATTGCCTTTGGTGTGTGCTAAATGCCCACGCATTTTAATTTGTTCGCCAGAATCGAGATTAATAAATAACACCAGCTCTTCTTTTGCAACCAGCATTGGATTGCGATTTGTGGCTACTAGGGCGCCGTTGAACGATAAATCAACCAATTGCACCGGCCAGCGGCCTGTTGCACTGATCAGTTCGGCGGTTGCGCGAAAATTAACGCGCGGAAAGTAACGTCGCTCTTTAGGGCGAGAAGTTTTTTCTGATGTATTCATAGGGTGCTGCATGTGATTAATGGGTTTTCGTTCTTCTAAATTAGATTACTGCGACGAAACCAATCCTTGTTGACTTGTAGAGTGTTGTCCTGACACACAATCTATTACTGATTACTGCAAGATTTGTACGATCACACGAAAGTGATGTGAGATGCTATTACAGAGAGTTGCAAGCTCGATAAATCTAGTGCGCTGCGTAAACTATGATCCTAATTTTGAGGACGCTTTAGACAATTTGTTTCTACTACCTTATTTGGTGTGACTAAGCTGACTCAAAAGTCTCAGGCTGGAACGAAATATCGTGTTTTATAAGGCACATAGCTTTGGGCATAACAACGAGAAACGTAGGAACATGCAATTTATAGGGTGATTTTATCATCTTATAAATAAACAAACATGAAAGAAAGGAAAGATTGGTAAGGATAAATTGAAAGAATTGTTGATGATCTGGTTTGGAGAAATATGCAAGTGGCGAGGCCACTTGCAATAAGCCATTACACTTTAATGGGTTTGTATTTAACACGTTTGGGCTGTGCTTCTGAGCCTTTACGTTTTACAAAGTCTTCATGATATTCGGTGTAGTTACCTTCAAAGAACACCACTTCACTCTCGCCTTCGTACGACAAAATATGCGTTGCAACGCGGTCAAGGAACCAGCGGTCATGGGAGATAACCAAGGCGCAACCGGGGAAGTTCAAAAGCGCTTCTTCAAGTGCACGTAGAGTTTCAACGTCCAAATCGTTTGACGGTTCGTCAAGAAGAAGAACGTTAGCACCCTGTTTGAGTGTATTGGCCAAATGTAAACGACCGCGTTCACCACCAGACAGCTCACCTACGCGTTTTTGTTGGTCACTGCCTTTAAAGTTAAAGCGACCCACATACGAACGTGAGGGAACTTCGTAGTTGCCGATCTTAAGAATATCATGACCGCCAGAAACGGCTTCCCAAACGGTTTGCTCGTCTTTTAAACCTTCACGGCTTTGTTCAACAAACGCTAGCTGAACGGTTTCACCCATTTCAATACTGCCCGCGTCCGGCTGCTCAGCCCCAGAAATCATTCTGAATAACGTAGACTTACCTGCACCGTTACCACCAACGATACCCACAATGGCACCTTTAGGAATGGTAAAGCTCAGGTTGTTAATCAACAGACGGTCGCCAAAGCTTTTGCTGACGTTTTTAAACTCAATGACTTTATCGCCAAGGCGCTCACCCGGCGGAATGTAAATTTCATTGGTTTCGTTACGGCTTTGGAATTCCTGCGATTGCAGTTCTTCAAAACGTGCCAAGCGGGCTTTGTTTTTGGCGTGACGGCCTTTCGGGTTTTGACGAACCCACTCAAGTTCTGCCTTGATGGCTTTTTGGTGAGAAGCTTCGGCACGCTCTTCTTGCTGCAAGCGTTTTTCTTTCGTTTCTAACCATGTTGAGTAGTTGCCCTCGTAAGGAATGCCACGACCTCGGTCAAGTTCCAAAATCCATCCGGCGGCGTTATCTAAGAAATAACGGTCATGGGTAATGGCCACAACAGTGCCTGGGAAATCAACCAAGAAGCGCTCTAACCAATGTACCGATTCGGCGTCCAAGTGGTTGGTTGGTTCGTCAAGCAATAGCATGTCTGGACGTGACAAAAGTAAGCGGCACAAGGCTACACGGCGGCGTTCACCACCGGACAGTTTAGTAACATCGGCATCCCAAGGTGGCAGGCGTAACGCATCTGCTGCGGTTTCTAATTTATGATCAAGATTGTGCGCGTCCCACGCTTGAATAATGTCTTCAAGCTCGCCTTGGCGTTTGGCCAGGGCATCAAAATCGGCGTCGGGTTCGGCGTAGTCTGCGTAGACTTGATCAAGAGCAGCGATGGCGTCAACCGCTTCCTGAACACCCTCTTCAACATTACCGCGCACGGTTTTGGTTGGGTCTAGGTGAGGCTCCTGAGATAGATAACCTACCTTGATGCCGGGCATTGGACGAGCTTCACCGTTGTAATCGGTGTCGACACCCGCCATGATTTTTAGAAGGGTAGATTTACCCGCACCGTTTAAACCAAGTACGCCAATTTTCGCACCTGGAAAAAACGATAAAGAAATATCTTTTAAAATCTCGCGCTTAGGAGGAACAATTTTCCCCACGCGATTCATACTGTAAACGTATTGAGCCATATAACAGAATTCCTCTGAGTCGAGTACGTGCTGGCTTTGACGAGTTGCTCAAACAGCAACTGACTAGAAATTAATAATAGGCGGCCAAAATCTGGCTAAGGTCGCGGAAGGTACCGGAAGTTTTCAATAGTTTCAAATTTATATTAGCGTCATTGTAAAGCTTTCACACATAAAAAAACCGGCGCAAAGCGCCGGTTTTCAAGTTACAAAGTTTATTCAAAACTTAGAACTTATAGTTAACACCTACACGAAGCTTCCAAAGAGAAGCTTGGGTATCACGAGTTTCACCTCGTGGATTCAAGAACTCTCTATAAGTGTAAGTATCAGTTGCTTCATCATAGGTAGCATCAACAACTTGCTGAATTTGTGGGAAAGAAGCTTGAGTCAACTCGCCCCACTCGTCGTTTAACAAGTTGCCAACGTTTTCGATAACAACAAACAGGTTAGCTTTTTGATCTGGAGTAAATCCAGGAAGCTCTTGATCGATACGTAGATCGAAACGGTTCCACCAGCTGCCCTCGATGGTGTTACGGCCAGCGACTGAGCCACGAGATAGACCTGCTTCGTCAACTAGGCTGAAGAATGCTTCGGAATCGAAGGTATCTGCGAAAACTACGTTTGGATCATCTACACCTGTTGGAACGTAAAGAAGGTTACGGTTACCGCCGTTAGCAGGATCACCTAAGAAACCGTTGCTACCAAAGGTATATGAGTAAGATCTGTTTTGGCTAGATACACCGAATAGAGAGAACTTGGTGTAGTTGTCGCCAAAGAACGCTTTCTCGTAAGACAATCTTAGAGTGAAGCGGTGCGGAGTCTCGAAGTTAGAAGTACCAACGCTTGGATTGTTTAGGTCATCGATTGCAGTATTCGTGAAGTTCGAGAATGCAACAGAGCTAGCACCAGCGGTGACATCTTCAGAATCAGTAGCAGCATAACCTAACGAGAAGCTTAAGCCGTTATCGTATTCTTTGCTAAGTGACACAGAGAAAATGTTAGAAGAACCAGAATCGCCTTTAACGTTGGTTAACTCAAATACTTGAGTAGATCCGCCAAATGCGTCGGCACTTGAGTAGATAGGGCGACCATCGAAAGTGGTTCCGGTTTGCTCCAACGATGCATCAATAACAAGCGCAGCGTCTTCTTTTTCGGTATGGATAAAGTCGGTTTGTAATATATAACCGTTACCCACATCTAAACTCGCACCCAAGTTAAATTTCCACTCAGAAGGCACATCGAAATCAGGATCGATTACGTTAGTACCGCGAATTGCACCTTGTGGATCTGCGTTAGCAACAAAATCGATACCCTCTTGAGGAGCGTTGGCGATTGGAGTGCCATTGAAGGTTAGGTCTGCGAAGTTTACGTTACGTGCTTGGTATTCAACTTGAGTGATACCAGTGTTTGAGTAGTTGTTAGACAACCAAACGTTCGGGTTACCACCAGAGTAAAGACCTAAACCACCGTGTAATTCTAGGTTGCCATCAACATTGTATTGGAAGCCAAAACGTGGTTGAAGCAAATCAGCGCCGTCTAGGTTATCAGCGTTAGAGAAGCCCAACGCGTTTGATAGGTTCGGGTTGAACGCTGGAACGTCGTCACTTTCGTAGAAATCGTAACGAAGACCAAACAACAAAGTTAAATCAACATTGCTGAATGTGTACTCGTACTGGCCGTAAATTGAGCCAATTTGGTATGCGAAATTGGCAGCGGCATCCGCAGGATTGTTAGTACCTACGGCACTTTCGTAAGTAATACGAGATGCTTGGCCCGCTTCAAAATCGTCAATGCTGTTAAAGCGGTATTCACCAATAGATTCTTGAACGAATAGGTTAAATACGTCCAAGTCTTGGTATTCGATACCACCTGAGAATACATGGTTGCCTGAGTAATAAGTACCGGCAAACTTGAAGTTCAGGTTGTCGTAATTCAAGTCGTTAGATTGACGAGAATCGTCGGTACCTAGGTAAATGGTTGAACGGTCGCCGTTAGCGCCGGTATGGAAAATCTGCACCTCACCAAATTGACCGCCGTCTATAGAATCTTGACGGTTATCAACGTCGGTATAACCCACTTTAAATTCGGTAGTGAAGTTATCAGTCCAGTTTGAGAATAACTGAACAGAATAAGAAGTTAACTCTGCACCATCTTCATACAAGTGGTTTGAAAATTCAAATTCGTCAGAGTCGCCATCAGATTCGGTTGTAACGAAGCCATCAACATAGTTATAGGTTAACGCTAGACGCTGTGAATCGCTGATGTTCCAGTCTAATTTAACGAGGATTTTTTCGTCTTCGTTATCAAAGGTGGTTGGTACGCCGCCTGGATCATAACCGTAAACGCGCTGAGAAATTTCGCGGATACGATCAAAGTCAGCTTGGGTAAAGCCGTCAACTGGAGTGCCGGCGCCAGAGCCTTCAGGGCCTCTGTTGAAGTTGTCTGCACCTTCTAATTTTTCGTAAGCAGCAAAGAAGAACAATTTGTCTTTAACAATTGGGCCACCCACGTGGAAACCAAAACGTTTTTCATCGAAATCGTCCACGTCGATATCGTCGCCGTCGATTTCATCACCGGTGAAGCTTTCATCGGTGTAGTCGTAGAAGAAACCGCCATGGAATTCATTGGTACCAGACTTGGTAACGGCGTTGATGTTACAGGCGGTAAAGCCGCTGTATTGAACATCAAATGGTGCAAGTTCTACGGCAACCTGATCAATAGCATCAAACGAGAAGGGTACACGGTTGGTTGGGAAGCCGCCTTGGCGAAGACCAAAGTCATCGTTTAAACGCACACCGTCAACGGTAAGAGAGTTGAAACGTGGGTTAGCACCACCACACTGAATGGCGTTGTCGTTGGTTGGGTCAATGTGGATTCGAGGATCGGCGCGAATGATATCTTTAATGTCGCGGTTAATCGCTGGAATAGATTGAATATCACTTAGGTTGAACGTCGAAGACGGGCCAGTTGCTGTGTTATTTAATGCGCTAGCATCAGCAATAACCGTTACTTCTTCGATGTTGCCATCGCCCAAAGTGGCGTTGAAGTTAAAGGTCTCACCTAACTGTAGGAAAATACCTTCTTGAGTTTCGTCTTCGAAAGTATTCGAATCCACGATAATGCGGTATGGACCGCCAACGCGTAGACCACGAGCTGAGAAGCGACCGTTAGAATTAGTTGTAACCTCTGAAGATGTATTCGAAGGAATGTGGATAATTCGAATAACAGCAGAAGTTGGGCTACCACTTGGTCCAGTGATTTGCCCAGTAATAGCGGAGGTGGTTTCTTGTGCAAGTGCGCCTGATGCACCAGCAGCTAAAAACACGGCCGCGGCTAAGCGTCGCTTGATGAATGGTTTCATAGCGTTTCAATCCCTAATGATTACGTTATAAAAGTGATCTTAATGTTGTGTTGCGAACAAATAAAATACGAATCGCGCAATTGTCGATACAAATTATTACAAATTAGTTACAGTGTCAGCCCCTGCGATAACTATTTTTTATTCGGCCAGTACACTAATTACGATGATTGTTCTCTCGGCGTCATAAATAGTTTTTAACTGACGGAAATGGATAAGTTTTTATGGCAAATAGTCAGCTTTTTAAGTGGTTAAGTTTTTTAATTTTTTGTATTTGCAGTGCTATGACTTACGCCGATGAAAATTCCGCAAGCTCAGTCATTCGTATCGCAACTTTTAACGTCAGTATGGAAGCAACAAATTACACTGACGAAAAACTAGACGATGAAAGCAACGATATTCTTACTAAAGAATTACTGAGCGGCAAAAATTCACAAATAAAAAATATAGCTGAAATAATTCAGCGTGTTCGTCCAAATATCATTTTGTTGAATGAATTCGACTATATTCAAAATCCTAGCAGGGGCGTATTGGCGTTTATTGATCAATATCTAAAATTAGCCCAGCAAAGCGAATTATCGGGAATCGATTATCCCTACTTTTTTACTGCTCCCGTTAATACCGGAGAACCAAGCCCGTACGATTTTAATCGAGATGGCATTGCCTCTGGTAAAGGTGAAGATGCGTGGGGCTACGGAAATTATCCCGGCCAATACGGAATGGTAGTGTTGAGCCAATTTCCAATAGACATAGAGTCCATTCGCACTTTCAAGAATTTCCGTTGGCACGATATGCCCAACGCTCTTGCGCCGATCAATCCAGATTCTGGAAAACCTTGGTATTCGGCGGCGCAGTGGCAAGATTTTAGATTATCGTCCAAGTCTCATTGGGACCTGCCAATAACCATTCAAAATAAAAAGATTCATCTGTTAGCACAGCATCCAACACCACCGGTATTTGATGGCCCGGAGAATCGTAATGGCCTTAGAAACCACGATGAAATCCGTTTGATTGCGGATTATTTATCGGGTGAATCGTATCTTTACGACGATACTGGATCTCGCGAAAAATTTAATGGCCAGCGCTTTGTTATTCTCGGCGACTTAAATGCCAGTGTGTACAGCAAAGAAACCTATCCGGGTACGATGGAGCAACTGCTTAATCACCCAAAAATAAATTCGAGCTTTATTCCTAAAAGCGACGGCGGCAAAGAAAATGCTCCCGATGATGCCAATAGTGATGAGCATACCGCGTTTTGGAAAAGTCGGGCTGATTACGTATTACCTTCAAAAGAAGGTCTAGAGATTGTTGTTGGTGGTGTCTATTGGCCGACCAATGACAGCGCTTTGTTTCGTTTGGTCGCCGATCGTAAAGCGTCTTCAGATCATCGTTTAGTTTATTTGGACCTGAAAATAACTGACAACTAAAAAGCGAAAGCCGGTTTTGTACTGAAAGAAAGTCTCTTTTGTACGGGAGTAAACACCTTAACAAAAAGGTTAACGAACTCTTACTAACCTAGAATTTCCAATATCACAAGGATGTACCACCAATTTTAAGAACGGTAAGTAATTGAAATTATAAAGAAATTAAAAATCGAATGGTTAATTTCTTTCCTCTAAATTAATTGTGGAAGTATTAATTCTAAGTGATTCAGTTTACTTTCCCAGACGAATAACTACTTGCCTGTGTATTCAGTAAAAGTTGTTTTAGAAGAATTTACGTTCAAGAATCCGTAGGCCGATTCCCTACACAAACCCTGTTGAATCTGTATTGAATCTATTAAATGGTGCAAGCAGTGATAGCTTTGGTATTTTTCTGCGTATTCCTGTCTTAATCGACCAAAAACACTAAAATAGAGAGCAAATTTTACTGGATCGTGTAAAATCCGCGCCTCATTTTTAGACACCGGACCAGAAGGGGTAGCCAATGTTTGAATCCAACCAAACCCTGGAGCAATTTGATCCCGAAATTTGGGAAGCTATTGAGCAAGAAAATCAGCGCCAAGAGGAGCACATCGAACTGATTGCTTCTGAAAACTACACCAGCCCGTTGGTCATGGTTGCTCAAGGCAGCAAATTGACGAACAAGTATGCCGAAGGCTACCCTGGCAAGCGCTACTACGGCGGTTGTGAATACGTTGATAAAGCCGAAGCCTTAGCCATCGAACGCGCTAAAGAGCTCTTTGGTGCCGACTACGCCAACGTACAGCCACACTCGGGTTCGCAAGCGAACGCAGCGGTTTATCAAGCCTTGTGTGAGCCGGGTGACACCGTTTTAGGGTTTGACCTTGCCCACGGCGGTCACCTTACTCACGGTGCCAAAGTTAACTTCTCGGGCAAAACCTACAACGCCATTCAATACGGCTTGAACACCGAAACCGGTGAGGTCGATTACGACCAAGTTGAAGCTCTAGCCAAAGAACACAAACCAAAAATGATTGTTGCGGGTTTCTCTGCGTATTCCAAAGTTATGGATTGGCAGCGCTTCCGCGATATCGCAGACAGTGTTGGCGCCTATTTAATGGTTGATATGGCTCACGTTGCAGGTCTTGTTGCTGCCGGTGTTTATCCAAACCCTGTACAAATTGCAGACGTAACCACCTCTACCACCCACAAAACCCTTCGTGGTCCTCGTGGTGGTATTATTTTGGCCCGTGCTAACGAAGCAATCGAGAAGAAGCTTAACTCAGCGGTATTCCCAGGTGGTCAAGGTGGCCCATTGATGCACGTAATCGCTGCTAAAGCGATCAGCTTCAAAGAAGCGCTATCACCAGAATTTAAAGAATACCAAAAACAAGTGGTTGCTAATGCAAAAGCAATGGCAGCGACCTTTATGGAACGTGGTATTAAAATCGTTTCTGGCGGTACGGAAAACCACCTAATGTTGGTTGATCTAATCGGTAAAGAATACACCGGTAAAGACGCTGATAAAGCTCTTGGCGATGCTTACATCACCGTTAACAAAAACGCAGTGCCAAACGATCCGCGTTCACCGTTTGTGACCTCTGGCTTGCGCGTAGGTACACCAGCGATTACTACTCGTGGTTTTAAAGAAGCCGAAACCATTGAATTAACCAACTGGATTTGTGATGTTTTAGAAAGCCTAGAAAAAGGTACCTCTGAAACCGTAATTCCAGAAGTAAAAGCAAAAGTATTGGATATCTGCGCACGCTTCCCAGTGTACGCAAGCTAAGTTCAAAGGCTTAATTGCTCTTAAAAAACCGCAGATGAAAGTCTGCGGTTTTTTTATGTCTGCTGTTTAAGGCTTGTGTTTTTGGTGAGCAATTTTTTATAGGTTTGACGCAAGCTTTAAATACACGTTGTTGATTAAAGTTTGAACCTTGCGTGTCACTAAGTGATAGAATAGTATCACTGTTATGAAAACAGAACTCGTAACCACCTTAAAGCGCCAAGCCACAAAAATTTTGGCTGAGCTGCACGAAACCAAAGAACCGGTTCTAATAACAGAGCACGGTCAGCCTTCTGCTTATCTTGTTGATTTTGAACACTACGAGCAAATGCAAAATCGAATGAAGATATTAGAAGGCGTTGCTCGTGGAGAAAAAGCTGTGTTGGAAGGAAGAGTTTTGTCCGAATCAGAAGCTGAAGAAAGAATGGGGAAATGGCTCAAATAAAATGGACCGAACCCGCGTTTGCAGATTTGGATGAATTAGCCGAACACATCGCTCTCGATAAACCAAGTACGGCTAAAAAGTTCGTTAACGAAGTGTTTCAAGCAACTCAAAAATTAAAAACATTTCCTGAATCGGGGCGTAAGCCACCTGAGCTAGAAAACACAGACTACAGAGAATTAATTGTAGGGCCGTGCCGTCTGTTTTACCGAGCCGATAAAGATAATAATGTGTATATCTTATATGTAATGCGCAGCGAGCGAGAGCTGCGGTTATTTATGTTAAAAGATCGGAAAGGTAATCGCTAAATATTCTGAGTCAGAGTGTATTGCTGGTTGTACTTTATGCATTATCGCAATTGGGGTATTGATTGAGGTACTTACTTATACCTCAAAATAACGTCGGTAATCCAAGCACACTCGAATCTTCTTGGAACTTCTGATTAACGCATTCCTGATTTAATTAGAGAGCAGAAATCGAAAATGCCATTTCCAATTTCTTCACACCTTCAATTACTTACCATTCTTGAAATTGGCAAAACGTCCTTGTGTCGCTGGAAACTCTAAGTTAATTAGAGTTTCCGATAGGTTATTCTCACCTATTTTTGTTGTGCGATTACTGAGATAAAGTCTTCAGATAGGCTCGCCACCCACCCAATTCTGTAATTTCCTCTGCGCCTTCTATTCCGTAACCTTCACAAATAAAACCCGGTAACCATCGGCCGTCATCGAGTTCGAGTTTGCCAATGCCTAAGGGTGCTGGAATGCCTGCGACAAAGCTGCCGAATTCCGTCATTGGCAAGCGCCATACTTCTACCGCAATTTTTGCTCCGTTTTCAGTGTCGCGAATTAACCCTGGACGAAACGGTGGGCCACCGGCGAGTGCGTACATGCGGTAATTTTTTGAGGTTGTGGTGGTGTTAATTAATTTTCCGCCGCGTTCGGTAAGTTGCCAGTTCAGTGGTAATCCTTCTAGATGCGCACCGCAAACAACAACATCAACGGTTTTTGTTGAGTTAACTTTAGGTAGATGAGTTATTGTTTTCGAGGTTGTACTTGCGCCTTCGGGTGTTACAAAAATAGTCTCAAGATAATTAGCGATTGAAAGCAGCGACCGGTCGGCAAAGGTATCGCCGATTAAGGTAATGCCAAACGGTAAATTCTTTTCGGTAAACGATGTTGGGACAGCAATGGCCGATAAATCCAATAAATTCACAAAATTGGTGTAATACCCCAACTCGCTGTTGTGTTTAATGGGCTCATTTAGCATTTCTTCAATGGTAAATATCCGACCTGCCGTTGGCATTAATAACGCATTACACTTATTTAATTGAGCACGACAGGTTTTTGCGAGACCTCCAAGTTTATATTGTGCCGAAAATAATTCATGAGCTTTGGGTTCACCGCCGGGGGCGATAATATCGCGCACCACCGGAAAAATAGCATTGGGATTAGTATTAATTAACTCTTGTGCGGCAAGATAGCGTTCGGCAACCCATGGGCCTTCGTAAAGCAGTTTGGCAACTTGGTCAAAGGGTGAATAATCTATAGGAATTAAGGTAACGTCGGCGATGGCTTGCAATTGCTCAATCACCTTGTGATAAGCTTTTTCGTACTCTTTATCGCCAAAAAATTTCAGATGCGATGGATCAATAATTCCCAGTGTGAAAGGTGGTGTTTGTTGACCAAAATATCGTGATTTATTCGACGGCGTATTTTCTCGGCTGTATTCATCGCTTATATCAAAACCTTCGGCACTGGTTAATATCGTGTTGGCGTCTTCGGTAGTTAACGCGAAAATGCTCATGCAGTCGAGGCTTTTACACGCCGGTACCATTCCCGATGCCGATAATAATCCACGCGAAGGCTTTAGTCCGACTAAATTGTTAAAGCAGGCTGGTACTCGACCAGAACCGGCGGTGTCGCTGCCTAAACTAAAGGTCGCTAAACCCAATGCAACGGCTACCGAAGAACCAGAGCTTGAACCGCCGCTGATATATTCTTGATTAAACGAATTTTTACAGGCGCCAAAGGGTGAGCGAGTTCCGTTTAAGCCCGTAGCAAATTGATCAAGATTGGTTTTACCAACTGGAATGGCACCCGCGTTAATTAACTGTTGTACTGCAAACGCTGATTTTTCTGGCGTGTAAGCAAAAGCTTCGCAGCCCGCCGTAGTGGGAATTCCAGCAAGATCAATATTATCTTTTATAGCGAAGGGAATTCCCCACAATGGGTAGTCTGCTATGGGTTTTGTTGTTAAGGCTTCAATGTAAGGATTTATTTCTTTCGCCGTTAATAAATGAATCCAAATATTGTGGTCGGCAAATTTTTGGGCTTTATCTAAAATATCTGCGATTAATTGCTGTGGTGTTAATTGTTCTGATAAATAAGCATCGCGTAACGATTTTATGGTCATAGAGTTCATAGTTTCACTCCTAAAGGCTTTTAGGCTCTAGCACAATCAAAGGTTGACCCGCTTCAACGCGTTGACCTGCGGTTTTTAATATATGCGAAATGGTTCCGGCGGTGTGAGTGGTAATAGGTATTTCCATTTTCATGGATTCCAAAACCACCAAAATGTCGTCGGTGGTAATTTCGTCGCCCACGGATTTTTCTACCAGCCAAACGCTACCCGAAACCGGGCTTTCAATAACAATGCTGTCTTCGGGCCATTGTTGTTCGGGTGTGTCGTCTTGGATGTCCGTTTCGTTAAAATGAAATTGTCCATCGGCGTGCCAGCGTTGTAATTCTTGGTCAAAAGCGTAATCGCGTTTTTCTGTGAATTCTTCAATCGATGTTTGATTCTCGGCCAAAAACGTTTGGTAGCTGCTTAAATTAAATTCGGTTTCTTCAATTTTTAACGGATAATTACCTAACGGAAAATCACGGCGAATATGATTCAGTTCTTCGTGGCTGACTTCGTAAAAACGAATTTGATCGAAAAAGCGCAATAACCAAGGTTGTTCAAATTCTTTGGTTTTTTGATAGCGATTCCACATTTGCAAGGTGCGCCCGACAAACTGATAACCACCGGGGCCTTCCATGCCGTAAACGCACAAATAAGAACCACCAATACCTACCGAGTTCTCAGCTGTCCAAGTTCTGGCAGGATTGTATTTGGTCGTGACTAAACGATGACGCGGATCAACTGGTGTTGCAACCGGCGCTCCTAAATAAACATCACCGAGTCCCATGACTAAATAGGACGCATCAAAAACAATTTTTTTAACCTCGTCGATACTTTCTAAACCATTAATACGACGAATAAATTCTAAGTTACTTGGGCACCAAGGTGCATCGGCTCGCACCGATTGCTGATATTTTTCGATTGCTTGGCGGCAGGCTTTATCATCCCAAGACAGCGGTAAATGCACGATTCGCGATTTAATGGTGATGTCAGCCAGATTTTTGTAAATAATTCGCTCGGCATTTTTTAACTGTTGAACCAAATCTGAGTGTTCGAGTTGTTGGCTATCAAAATGGATTTGCAACGAGCGAATACCGGGTGTTAATTCTTTAATACCGGTTATTGGATTTTCGCTCAGCCAATTTAACAAAGCATGAGCGCGTAAACGCAAAGGAATATTCAGCATTAAATCGCCATATTCCACTAGCAAAAAATGATCGCCGGCCAAGCGATAACTGATTTCTATACCGGCATCGTGTTTACTAAAGGTCGAAAATATCGGGGTAGTTATTTCTACTTGTTCAAACTCAACGGATTGCGGTTGTAGAGTCGCGAGTTGTTTTAATTGCGCGACTTCTAACGCTTTGGCCGTGTCGATAGAAACCGGAATAAACTTGATTTTATCACCGGCTTTTAATTGGCCCAGTTTCCAAAGGTCTGCGGTAATAACCGTAGCTGGGCACACAAAGCCACCTAAAGATGGACCATCTGGGCCAAGAATTACTGGCATGTCACCAGTAAAATCAACGGTACCAAAAGCGTAGGCGTTATCGTGAATATTGGATGGATGCAGTCCTGCCTCGCCGCCATCTTTACGCGCCCATTGCGGTTTAGGGCCAATTAAGCGCACGCCGGTGCGACTGGAGTTATAGTGCACTTGCCATTGAGTGTTAAAAAATACGTCTATGTCGTCTTGTGTGAAAAAGTCCGGTGCGCCGTGAGGGCCATAAATAACTCGTAATTCCACTTCGTTATTTATATCCGGAAATATATTTGAAGATACCGATGATGTTTTTTTATCAGATAAATCATCGGATAAAAAAGGCAGCGTTGTTAAGCAATCGCCGGCGCGAAGTGCTCTACCGGCGTGACCGCCAAATTGGCCTAGTGTAAACGTAGCTTTAGAACCTAAATAATCGGGACAATCAAAGCCACCGGCAACGGCTAAATAACAGCGTGCACCCGCGGATGTTATTTTACCAATGGTCAAGGTTTGTTTGGCTAGAATGTTAATTGGGGTGTTTAAACGAATCGTTTCGCCGTCGATTGTTGCTTCTACGTCTGCGCCGACTATGGCGAAAACAGTATCAAAACTGAATTGTAGACATGGGCCTTGCAGCGTAATTTCTAAAGCAGCTGCATCGGATTTGTTGCCCAATAATTTATTGGCTAACCGAAACGAATAATTATCGAAGGGGCCGCTTGGCGGTACGCCTACATTCCAAAGCCCGGTACGACCAGGAAAATCTTGTATGGTGGTCAGCGTTCCCGCGGTTAGAACATCAATGCGTTTGGGTTGATATTTAAATTCGTTTAAATAACGAGTGGTAACATTGCCTTCGAGGAGAGTTTTATCGTTTAATAGATCACATAAATAATCTTTGTTGGTCGTTATACCGTAGAGCTTGGTTGCAGCCAGAGCGTCTCTCAGCTGATTAAGAGCGGTAGCGCGATCTTTTCCATGACAAATAAGTTTCGCGAGCATTGGATCAAAATACGGCGATACAGTAATGCCCGGTTCAAGCCAGTGATCGATGCGAATATTTTCTTGGCTCGGAAATTCAACGTGAGTTAATAAGCCAGCGGTGGCCTGAAAATTTTTGTAGGGGTCTTCGGCATAGAGTCGAACTTGAACGGCATGTCCTTCGGGTTTCAAGGTATTTCTAATGGCGTTTAAATCCAGATTCTCGCCAGAGGCAAGTTGTAACATCATCTCAACCAAATCGATGTTATACACTTCTTCGGTAACGCCGTGTTCTACCTGTAGCCGAGTATTTACTTCTAAAAAATAAAAATCTTGGGTGTCGGCATCCAAAATAAATTCGACGGTGCCAGCATTTTGATAATTCACACTGGCTAATAATTTTTCGGCGGTAGCATGTAGGTTTTTCTTGATCTCATCGCTTAGATTTGGAGCCGGACATTCTTCAACGACCTTTTGATTGCGTCTTTGGCTGGAACAATCTCGTTCTCCAATAGCCAGAGCGTTACCTTTTCCGTCGCCAAAAATTTGCACTTCAATATGTCGGGCACGGGCGATAAATTTTTCAAGAAATACGCGGTTATCGGCAAAGTTTTTTTCACCAAGGCGTCTTACGCTGTCAAAAGCGCCGCGCAGCTGATCTTCGGTTTCACACAACTGCATACCAATGCCACCACCACCGGCGCTGCTTTTTAGCATAACGGGGTAGCCAATTTCGGTGGCCGATATAAGGGCTTGATCGAGATTTTCCAGAACTTCTGTACCCGGTAATAATGGTACCTTGGCAGCTTGAGCCAGCTCACGAGCGCGGTGTTTTAAGCCGAAATCTAAAATCTGTGAAACGCGCGGGCCAATAAATACGATACCGGCCTTGTCACAAGCCTCCACAAAATCAGCGTTTTCACTTAAAAAGCCGTAGCCGGGATGAATCGCTTGCGCGCCCGTTTGTTTGGCGATGGTGAGTAATTTTTCGTAATTTAAATAGGTATCTTGTGCAGGGCCTTCACCCAAACAAAACGACTCGCTGGCTTGGCGAACGTGTAGGCTTTGAGCATCACTTTCGGCGTAAACCGCTACCGATTGAATATTGAGTTTGTTAAGCGTGCGAATAATTCGGCAAGCAATGGCGCCGCGATTGGCGATAAGAACTTTACTGAACATACATTATCGTTGGCGGGTCGTCCCGCGGGCATTACGACAGTGGCCGTCCACTGAAGGTGATTTAACTATTCCAAACCAAAACTTCGATTGGCGTTGGGTTGTAACCGTTACAGGGATTATTTAATTGTGGGCAATTCGATATGAGCACCGTGATGTCTATTAACGCTTTTAATTCTACGTATTTACCCGGCGCCGAAATGCCATCTTCAAAGGTTAGGCCGCCATCTTCGGTTACCGGTACATTCATAAAGAAATTAATGTTATGAGTGATATCACGTTTGTCTAAACCAAATTCAGGATTTTCGGCAATGGCAAGCATCCAGCTATCACGGCAAGCGTGCATGCAACGTTTCTCTAAATCATAACGAACGGTATTACTTTCAGTTGCGCAAGCACCACCCAATGTATCGTGACGACCGCAGGTGTCGGCAACGATTTCTAACATGGGATTATTCAGGTTTGATCGAAGAACGCTGCCATCGGTTAAATAAACATTTCCTTGTTCGCGAATAGTATCGGTTGCGCTGTAACGCTCTTCAGGGTTGTGTGAATTATAAAATAACGTATCGGCGGCTTGATTACCTTCGAGATCTAGAATTCTTAAAACACTGCCCGCAGTGATATTGTGAATAAAATAATCGCCCGCCAAAATTTTTTGGGTGAAATCGGCATTTTCTGCCATTAAATGACTGATTTTCATAGCGCTACGATTCCTTGTTGCTGCCCCAAGTAATACAACTGGTTATTAGCGAAGCCGCGTTGATTTTCGGGTCTAAAATTCAAACAATAATCGTCATCCATAACGGGTTCAGCAGCAGAAATATCTATTTTTACTGGTTTTGCTGGGTAATTTTCTTCGGTATTTAATGGATGAGGGCAGGTGTGTAATATCACAAGCGTATTCATTTCAAAGCGAAGTGTAATGCTGTTACCCGGTGATGAATGATTTTTGTTGAACGTTAATGCACCGTTTGCATCGGCGGTAATTTTGCTGAATAAATTTAAATTAGCAGCAAGATATTTTAAACCTAAGCCGTATTTAGCGAGTTCAACCAAAAAAGCATCGTGTCCGTTTTGATGCCAGGCATTGCGATGATTTTGATAGTCGCGAACACCCCACAATTTTGTGACTTGATTTGCGGTGCAGTTACCACCAACCGTATCGTGCCAACCTAAATCATCCTGCGTGATGGATGCAAAAATTCGCCCCATGTCTGAATATAGGCAGTTGCCGCGTGTTAATTTAAAGGTGTGCTGGCATTTTAGCGTGTCGGGTGCGTTGTATTTTTCTAACAGATTGTCGGGATTATAAAAAAGCATACCGATGTTTGCGCCACCTTCGATATCGGTAAGCGTCATTTGTGTGCCACGCAATAGCCTGAGTGACCAATGCCCGCCGGGAGCAATAGTGGTGGAGTAGGTTGATAAGCTCACGGTGTCTCCAGAGTTTTATCTAAACAGTATTTAGGAACCGCTGATTAAATCAGCCATAATTTAATTAGAGGACAGACATTGAAAATGCGATTTTCAATGTCTGCACAATTTCAATCACTTAGAGTTCTTGAAATTGGCGATACATCCTTGTGTCGCTAGAAACTCTAAATTAATCAGAGTTTTCTTTAATTTAGAGTTTCTTTTAATTTAAAAAAAGAGCGCTCAATAGTTTTCGAATTCAATTATTTTGTCGGTGACAATAAATTTTCATAATTCGAATTTTTAGAAACTGGTAGATCGTAGGTAATTGTTGCGCCGTAGGCGTTCGGGGCTTGTGGGTCGTGACGAATTTTATCGAATACCCAAAGTCGCGTGCCTAGATAAAAACCTTCTTTTAAATCGTGAGTGACCATAAATATGGTTAAGCCGTGCTCGCGCCATAAATTTAGAACCAGTTGATGCATTTCGGCACGAATACCCGGATCTAGAGCGCCGAAAGGTTCGTCCAATAACAGTATTTTTGGTTTGCCCAGTAGCGCTTGAGCAATGGCCAAACGTTGTTTCATTCCACCGGATAACTCGTGTGGATATTTTTTTAAAGCGTGCTCTAAACCCACTTCTTTGAGTATTTTTTCTGCCGCAGATTTTGCTTCTCGTTTGGCTTTGCCAAATAAATATCCAGTAAAACCTTTGCGCTCAAATGCTTTTGCGGCCATGACATTGTCTAAAACCGTCATGTGTGGAAACACGGAATACTGCTGAAAAACAATGCCCCGTTCTGGGCCGGGTTCGCTGGCAATAGGCTTGCCGTTAATCAACAATTCACCCCGAGACAATTGCTCGGTGCCTAATAATAAGTTCAGAAAAGTGCTCTTACCACAGCCGGAACTACCAACCATGGTAATAAAATCACCTTCTGCCACGGTTACATTAAGTTGCTCTAAAACAACGTTTTCGCCGTAGTTTTTCCACAAGTTTTTGACTTCAATCACTATCGATTACCTTGTGAATGCCACGGATACAATTTCCGATTCAGTAACGCTAAAAGCTGGTCAACAATAAACGCCAATAATGTAATCCACGCGACGTAGGGTAAAATAACGTCCATGGATAGATATCTTCGTACCAAAAATATTCGGTAACCTAGGCCATCGGTTGCGGCAATGGCTTCGGCGGCAATTAAAAATAACCAACCTGCACCCAGTGATAAACGCACAGAATCGATGAGTTTTGGCATTAATTGCGGCAGCAAAACGCGAACTATAATTTGTGATGTATTTGCGCCTAATGTTTGCGCCTTTACTAATTGTTCGTTGGGAATTTCTTCGGCGCGTCTTTGAATGTCGCGAGCAATAAATGGAAAGATGCCAATAACGATTAGAACAACTTTAGATAATTCGCCAAGACCAAAAACAATAAATAGAATTGGTAGTAATGCCAACGGTGGAATTAATGAGATAACCGTTAAAAAGGGCGATAAGCCCGATTTCACCAATGGAATTGCACCGGTAAAAATACCAAATAGCAAACCCAATGCTGCTGCACATAAAACGCCTAATCCTAACCGCTTTAGACTGCTTGCGGTATCTATCCAAAATGTGTATTCGCCGCTGCGTTTGCTGGGCTCTAGAGCCAAGCGTTCCATCGCGTCAGCCATTTTGCTGACGGGTGGTAACAACTTGTCGTCTGGATTTTCTGCAAGTCGCGTATTTGAATTAACCATATAGAGCATAGCAATTAAAAAAAACGGCAAAATTCCAAGTGCAAACGCTAGAGGTTTCGAGGGCTTTAAATTGATTAGGCGTTTCATAGAATAATTATTTACAGTTTTCCGTCTGCGGCCATTTGCATAAAGGTTGGATCGAAACGCAATTTAATATTGCCTGAATCTCCGTAAACTCCCGAGGGTGTTTCAATACCAATAAAGCCTGCATCCGGTGCGCCTTCACCTAAAATGCCGTGATCAAACGAAAATTCAGCAACTTGTTGCATGGTGGTTTTTAATTCAGAGCCATTAGTTAACGTTAGTGCTTGGCTCGGTTGAAAAAACATTTCGGTGCTTGCTAGCTGCGCTTCGTACCCGGTTAAATCGGTACCGGAGGCTTCGGCCATAAAAGTTTTTGCTTCTTTTGCAGCAGCGTCGTCACCGCTCATGGTTGCCATGATTTCATACCAGGCGCCAACCAGTGCTTTACCGAAATTAGGGTTTTCTTTTAGAACATCGGTATTTACAACTAACAAATCAATAATTTCGCCGGGAATTTTTGAAGAATCAAATACCAGATTGCTGCTGGGGTTTGTAAGAATTTCGCTTAATAAAGGGTTCCATGTAACAACAGAAGTCACATCGGATGTGCCGTAAACAGAAACCAAATCTGCGTCGGAGGTATTTACTACTTTTAAATCACGTTCTGATAATCCCACGCTATCTAATGCGCGAGCTAATAAATAATGTGAAACACTTAATTCAACCAGATTAACGGTTTGACCTTTGATTTCGGCGAGGGATTTTTTATCTTTGAGTACAACACCATCGTTGCCGTTGGAGAAGTCGCCAACAATTAATGCGGTTGAATCTACGCCACCCGCAGCAGGAATGGTTAGCGCATCCATGTTCGTCATAGAGCAACCGTCAAAAGCTCCGGCGGTATATTGATTTATGGATTCTACGTAATCATTGATTTGCACAACATCAATTTTAATATCGTATTTATCGGCCCATTTTTTAACGATACCGTGTTCGGCACCATAGGCCCAAGGCATCCAACCCACGTAAATTGACCAGCAGATTTTAAAGTTATCGCGAGCAAATACTGAATTAGTCAGGGAAATTAATAGCGCTGCAAGGAGAAGGTGTTTCATTGGAGACCTCTCGGATTTATAAGTATCAAATTTTCAGTTACGTGGAGCACTCTTGGCTAAACGCCAATTAAGTCTCCCGGGCTTTTGTCCCGCCGTGTAACCTCTATCTGAACTATCCGAAAGGAAAGTTAAGGAAGGTCGAGTGCTCTCGGACCAGTCGCTTAAGAATAAGCCGGAACCCTAGCGCTCTATTTAATCAAATTGTATCGCCGTCTATACCAAGAGTACGGTCGTTTTTATTAAAGCAGCCTTTATGCCACCGAGTAGATGTCTTGGAATTGGCGGTATTAAGCGGCTACCTACAAAATTAACTATTATCATACGATCATAGTTGGTGCATTTCTATTTTTTATTTAAGTTAATGGTGCGCCCTTTAGTAATAATTTTGTATTTTGTAAGGAATCCTTCTTCAATTTCTGTCAGTTTAAATTAAACCGAGTAATAATTATTAATATCGTCGCGAGTAACAACGCCTAGAATTTCGGTCTCCAGCGGTAATTGTCGAGGGTTTTGTACATACACGGCCTCGACGGATTCGCTTTTCATTAATAAATGCGCTTCAAGTACGGTAGCCTGCTCGTGAATGGGAGGCATAGTGAGTTTTTTGCCCGGCACTTCTAAAAGGTCGATGGGTTTTTCAAGGGTCAAAATGGCATTTGGTGCGTCTTCTAAAAAGCGCGCTAAATCTGCGGCACGTAATAGACGTTTGGTTTTACCAAGTTCATTGAGAACAATCCAATCCGGTCTTTTCTCTAGCAGTTCGATTGCTTTTTTATGGTCAATCTTATAAGGAGAAGACACTAATTTGACGTTCATAAGACTTCTGATGCCGATCCTTCGCAGGTCGTTTTCAAAGCTTGTGGATTTAACAATTAAACCTTGGCTTTTTAGGCTGGTAACAAATATGCCTTGGTCACCGATAAAATATCGTGTTGTTAAACAAGAAATCACCACGACCAACATACTTGGGAAAATAATGCTGGGATTGTTGGTTAATTCGAGCATGGTAACCAGAGCAGTGAGTGGAGCGTTGAGTACAGCTCCAAGGCTTGCGGTCATGCTCACTAGCACATAAAAGGTGGTTCCTGAGGCGTGAATGGGGTACGCCCAATGTGCGAAGAAACTTAAAATGGCTCCGAAAATTGCGCCAATAAATAATGTTGGGCCGATTAATCCACCGGGCATACCAAGATTTACACTGACGCCGGTTGCTATTATTTTTCCGATTAAAATTAATGTCAGTAATTTAACCTCTGTGTGGTCGAGCATGGCTTCTGCGACTGTGTCGTAGCCAAGACCTAAAATCTCCGGCAGATAAAGTGCAATTACTCCAGTTACTGCACCTGCGAAGCTTATGCGAATAAATATGGGCGTCGCATGCAATGGATTTTTCAATAGCATTAATTTAGAAAATACGGTGGCCAATAATCCAATTAGAACTCCTGCCACGAGCAAAAACGGTAATTCGGTTAGGCTGGTAATTGCAATATCTTGAACACTAAAAACAAACTCTGTACCAAATGCTAGGCGCGTAATTAGCGCTCCCGCAAAAGACGCCATAATTACTGGCACAAAACCGGTAATTGTGTACTCCATTAAGACCACTTCCATCGCAAATATAACG
Source organism: Sessilibacter sp. MAH1 (assembly GCF_054658315.1). Taxonomy (NCBI): domain Bacteria; kingdom Pseudomonadati; phylum Pseudomonadota; class Gammaproteobacteria; order Cellvibrionales; family Cellvibrionaceae; genus Sessilibacter; species Sessilibacter sp. MAH1. The sequence goes on along the minus strand of NZ_BAAGIC010000017.1, from coordinate 9,105 downwards.
CCTGCTAATGGCGTGTTAAATGAGGCCGAAATGGCGGCAGCGACACCGCAGGCTACTAAATTACGTAAGCTGTTGTTGGGAATTTTGAGAACCTTACCAAAGCCGCTGGCTGCTCCTGCACCTAAATGTACAGCTGGTCCTTCTCGACCTACGGATTGACCAGTGATTAAACACAAGGCTCCGGCAAAAAATTGCACCCAAAAGTTGGATTTTGCTAAATGCCCTTGGAAGTTGTAAAGGCGATCGAGTACGTATCCGGCGCCAACGCGAATACTGCGCTTGGGAAGAAATTGAAAAATAATGCCGATAATCACAGCTCCCGCAAAAGGAACTAAAAATCTTAAATAAAATGGTAATGTTTCGAAGCCTTCTGAATTGGGTAAATACAGGCTTGTGCCGAGTTCAATGAGCGCTCGAAACGAAACAATTAGAACAGCGGCGAGGCATCCGGTGATTAAACCTAAAATAGTTAACTGTGGCAGTGCATTCAAGTATGAAAGCTGATGACGGAAATTGGTCAAAGACGAGGTTATTGCTGATCGAAAACCTTTTTGCATTGGACGATACGACGAGTCAATGAATTTAGAATTAGCAAGGGTAAACTAAAAGTTCCTGTAACGGTAATTTAAGACACCGGTAGAATTGCCGATATAGGAAATTCCGATTAACCCAGCGTTTCCAGAGACACTGGAATGGGTTGCCAATTTCAAGCGCTATAAGTAATTGAAATTGTATAGAAATTGAAATTCGTATTGTCAATTTCTGATCTCTGTGTCGTTCATCGATGCGTTAATCGGAGTTCTCTATAGTTATTTTCATTTTTCAGTATTGGGGCTACGCAATGGCGTCAATCACCAATACTTTAGCTTTTGGTTCTGCGTGGGTATCATTGCCGCCTTTATTTGACGATCGTTGTTGGTGCGAATCGCACGATCATATGGGCTAGAGGGCTTTTTCAATGGTAAAAGTAGGTATCGTTGGTGCCACTGGTTATACCGGTGTTGAGTTGCTGCGAGTTTTGGTCAATCACCCGCAAGCGGAAGTTGTTGCGGTAACCTCTCGTTCTGAGGCGGGCGTAAAAGTGAGTGATTATTTTCCAAGCCTACGAGGTCGCCTTGAGCTTACTTTTACCGACCCAACCTTTGATGAGCTCAGTCACTGCGATGTGGTGTTCTTCGCCACGCCTCATGGTGTAGCTCAGGCCCAGGTTCCTGAACTGATTTCTCGTGGCGTTAGGGTTATTGATTTGTCTGCGGACTTTCGAATCCGAGATGTCGCCCTCTGGGAGAAGTGGTACAACCAACCTCATGGTTGTCCCGATTTGGTCGATATGGCTGTATACGGCTTGCCAGAGCGTAATCGTGAGCAGATTGCTAACGCTAAGTTGATTGCCTGTCCAGGATGCTATCCTACGGCCACGCAAATGGCTTTTTTACCGTTAATTGAAGCAGGTCTTGTTGATACTCAGTCGTTAATTGCGAATGCGGCGTCAGGTGTCAGTGGTGCTGGTCGTCAGGGTAAGATCGACAATCTTTTTGCCGAAATCTCCGACAGTTTTAAAGCGTATGGCGTTAGTGGTCATCGTCATCTGCCGGAAATTGAGCAGGGTCTGAATGATGCGTTGCCTCAGGGTGAAAAAGTCAGTTTGACTTTTGTGCCGCATTTATTGCCCATCATTCGCGGTATTCACGTAACGGCCTACGCAAAATTGCGTGAAACTAGTGTTGATTTGCAGGCGTTGTTTGAAAGCCGTTACGCAAACGAGCCCTTTGTTGATGTGCTGCCAAAGGGCAGTTTTCCACAAACTCGAACCGTGAAGGGGACTAACCTCTGTCGAGTTGCAGTCGCCCGCCCTCAAGAGCGCGACACGGTTGTAGTGATGTCTGTTATTGATAATTTGGCAAAAGGTGCCTCAACTCAGGCAATCCAGAATTTTAATATCATGTTTGGGTTGCCAGAAGGTCAAGGTTTAGAGCAGGTCGCATTATTCCCATAAGATTTGCTTCTACAATTACAGTCATCTGCACAGAACAAAATATTCTAATGGGAATGGCTTGAGCGATGACAAAACTCAAATCGACAAAATCGAAACAGTTAGTAGTGGTTGAGCATCAGCCGTGGCGAGGGCGCATTTTGTTGCTCGTCGCGGTAGTGGCGATTGTACTTGCAAGCTTTGGCGGGTATTGGTTTGGTGGCTACGTGTTACGTCAAGAAGTGGCTGAGCTCACTGTCGCAAAGCAGGCGCTAGAGTCAAAGCTTGCGAGCGCAGAGGATAAGGTTAACGAATTGCGTCAACAATCGGCGAATCTGCGTTTGGGTTCAGAGATCGATAAAAAAGCCAGCGAAGATGTGCGCAATCAGGTTGTAGAACTCAGAGATAAGATCGCAACTTTAGAGGCTGATATCAGTTTCTATCGTGGCATCATGTCACCGAAAGGTAATCAGCAAGGCCTAACCATTGGACAGGTCGATTTCATCGCCACACAAATCCCGCGCCATTATCAATATCGAATGGTTATCCAGCAACTGGCAAGTAATCACAATTTGATTTCCGGGGCGTTAACTGTCACTGTTGTGGGCCGACAGGGCGGCCAGGCGCGCCAATTTCCATTGAAAGATCTTTCTGAGCAAATCGACGACGAAGACATCAAGTTGCGATTTAAATACTTCCAGAATATCGAAGGCGAGCTAGTTCTTCCCGAAGGTTTTGAGCCCGAACGTATCGAATTGATGGCAAAATCGAGTGGTAAAAACGGGCAATTAGTAGAGAAAAAGTTTGGTTGGTTGGTTCAGGAGACCTAGAACAATGTTCAACAAAAAAAGCGCTGACGTAAGTACGCCAAAAGCTTCGAAAGGTGCGACTACGTTGATTTCAAATACCACGGAAATCAAAGGTGATTTGGCTTTTAGTGGCAATCTTATGATTGAAGGTAAGGTGTTTGGCAACATTACTGCCGCTGAAGGCCCTGCCCATCTTCAGGTTCTCGACTCTGGCGAGGTTATCGGTGAGATTCGAGTGCCGACCATTATCATCAATGGTCGTGTTCGAGGTGATGTCTATTCAAGCGAACACGTTGAGCTCGCAGAGCGCGCCGTTGTTGATGGCAATGTTCATTACGCGTTGATTGAGATGGTTAAGGGTTCACAGGTTAACGGTAATCTTGTGTTCGAAAAAGTACAGCCTGCCAAGGCACCAGCCAAGTCTGATAAACCATCTGCCAAGTCAGATTCTAAACAAGACTTGAAAAATGGTGGCGCTGAGCCCATTAATGCTTGATCATTAGACTCAAGTATTTTTTGGCTTTCAACTGGTTACGAGGTGACTATGGCTTCTGGTGTTATGTATCATGACGCTGCCGCAGATTCTGCTAACTCTTTAATTAATCTTACTGATAGCGCGGTAAGTAAAGTGCGAGAGTTGATTGAAGATGAAGGTAATGAAGACTTAAAGTTTCGAGTGTATGTAACCGGTGGCGGCTGCTCTGGATTCCAATACGGTTTTACTTTCGATGAATCAACTACCGACGATGACTCCGTTATCTCGGTTGGTGGTGTTTCTGTTTTAGTAGACTCCCTGAGTTACCCTTTTTTGACCGGCTCCACTGTCGATTATGAACAAGGGTTAGCGGGTGCTCGATTTGTGGTAACCAATCCCAATGCGTCTAGCACCTGCGGCTGCGGAGCTTCCTTTACTATATAGTTTGAATTCACAACAAGTTTTTGGGTGGAGTTGTGAGTTTGGTCGATACTCTATGAAAAACTTGTTTTATTTCTTTCTCATTTTCTTCGGTTGGTCATCTTTAGTGAATGCGCAAGTCGAACAGCGCAATGACTTGCTTTTCGAAGGCAACTATCTGGCGCGCATTGGTAACAACTCTCCCGAAGAAATTGAGCGTGCACTTGTGCGTATTGAGCAGTATTTTCTGGCCGATCAACCTGAAGGTGATTACGACCCGGTTGTAATCGTATTGCACGGCCCAGAAGTCGGCATTTTTTTACGCAGTCAATATCAAGAACATAAGCACTTGGTCGATTTGGCTGCTCGTCTAACCGCCTTCGAAGTCGTGGATATTCGTGTTTGCGAGACCAGTATGGGAGTGCTTGGTCGGCCAGTGAATGAGCTGGTTCCTTTCGTAAATACCGTACCTTTTGGGCCCGCCGAGGTGAATCGCCTCATTAGCGAAGAGCAATATCTATACTTTTGACAAGCAGCCGACGGCTAAAAAGTCGTTGGCTTTTAGGTATCGTTTGCATTAACGTCTGGATTTTCCATCGATCTCCAAAAAAATTTCTATGCGTATTCGCGAAGCAACAGAAGACGACTTTGGACAAATTTGGCCAATCTTCCATGAGGTCGTCTCGGCGGGTGATACCTATGCCTTTGACGTTAACACCGATGCTGCTGGAGCGCGAAGGCTTTGGCTCGATGTGCCGCGTAAAACATTTGTTGCCGAAGATAAAGGCGAAATAGTCGCGACCTATTACATTAAAACCAATCAATCTGGCCCTGGTGAGCATGTATGTAACTGCGGTTATATGGTGGCGAGTGTTCATCGAGGTAAAGGAATTGCTGCTGAGTTGTGCGAGCATTCTCAACTGATCGCCAGGTCGCTTGGTTACAAGGCTATGCAATTTAATTTTGTCGCTACGTCTAATACCGGCGCGGTGCGGCTTTGGTCAAAACTTGGATTTGAGACTGTTGGGCGCTTGCCTCAAGCCTTTAACCACCCAGAGCAAGGTTTGGTGGACGCTTTGGTGATGTATAAATGGCTCTAATCTTAAGCGTTTCTCGTGCGCTTTATGGTTAGTGCTTTTTAGCTAGGACTTCGTGGTGCGGCGGGATATATCGCACCCAATACGAGATCTCTGGTTGCTCCGGTAACACTGGGGCAGTTATTCGTTAAATTCTTCATTGTGCGCATCGCCAGCCATGCAAATCCAGCTGATTCTACCTGTTGTGGGTCAATGCCAAGGTCTGCTGTGCTTTTCACACCTACGTTGAATAATTCAGATAACCGCGTCATTAGTGCAGTGTTGAATGCTCCACCACCGCAAATAAATACTTCATCAGGGCTAAACAGTTCTAGTGTTTGCTTTGCGATGCAAGTGGCCGTGAATTCAAGCAGGGTAGCTTGCACATCTTGCGGTAAAAAAACTGTCTGTTCGTCGAAGCCTTCAAGAGTGGCGTTTAGCCAATCCAAATTAAATTCTTCTCTACCTGTACTTTTGGGATGCGGTTGCGACAAAAATGGGTGTGCAAGTAGTTTTTCGAGCAAGCTTTCGCTTACGATTCCTGATTTCGCCCAATTGCCATTTTCATCAAATGGTTTGGCTCGGTGCATTTCGCACCAGGCGTCCATCAGACGATTGCCCGGCCCTAGATCGAAGCCAATTAGCTCATTGTTAGGATCAAGTTTAGAAAGGTTGCTGATGCCGCCAATGTTAATTATTGCTCGTGATTTGTTGGGCGAAGAGAAAAAAGCTCTGTGAAAAATAGGAGCTAAAGGTGCTCCTTGCCCACCTGCTGCTATATCTTTACTGCGGAAGTCTGCGACTGTGGTGATACCGGTAAGTAGCGAGATTACGCTGGCATCACCAATTTGCCAACTAAACGGAGAGGGGGATGTACCTGGAGGACGGTGCCGTATTGTTTGTCCGTGACTGCCGATAGCAGAAATCTCCGTAGATTTTTTTCCGGACTTTTCCAACAGAGACATAGCAGCTTGGGCAAATAAATAGCCAAGCTCTTGATGAGTTTCCCCGATCCGATCAATAGAGTAGGAATTGCAGGTGGTGAGCTCATCCAAACGCAATTTCAGATCGTTTGGAATGTCGTGGCAGTAATGATTTAAAAGCTGGAAGTGCTCTTTGGTGACTTCCAGCAACACAGCATCGATACTATCGATACTGGTGCCGGACATTAGCCCAATATAGAGCTCAGTTGTCATTGCTTGGGGTCGTTTACGTCTTGCAATGCAAGCTGTGTATTAGCAATTACACCAAGTTTTGCAAGGTGTGGCTGAGTTTGCTGAGCAAAGCGTAACATTTGTGCGTCGGGGATGGATTTCGCTTTTGGTAGTTTCACAGTTACAGGATTTCTTACGGCGCCATTTACATAAAACTCATAATGCAAATGAGGTCCTGTTGCGAGTCCGGTCGAACCAACATAGCCAATAACCTGGCCCTGTTTCACGTGAGTGCCGTTTTTCACGCCACGACGGAAGTTGTTCATGTGCGCATAAAGGGTTTTATAGGTTTGGCCGTGTTGAATGATTATCGCGTTACCATAACCGCCTTTTTTACCTGCAAATACAACTTTACCATCACCAACAGCTTTAATGGGTGTGCCCTTTGGAGCTGCGTAGTCTGTACCTTTGTGTGCGCGAATGGTGTTCAGCACCGGGTGTTTACGTTGTAGGTTAAAGTGCGAGCTAATACGAGCGAAGTCGACGGGTGTGCGCAGAAATTCTTTGCGCATTGATTGGCCGTCGGGAGTGTAGTATTGGCTGTCACCGGATTCGTCGGTGTATCTAACAGCTCTATAAGTCTTATTTTGATTGGTAAATTCGGCGGCTAAAATTGCGCCATTAGCAAACTTCTCGCCGTCTAGAAATTTCTCTTCGTAGAGGACTTTAAATTTATCCCCTTTGCGAATATCCAGCACAAAATCGATATCCCAACCAAAAATATTGGCCATTTCCATAATGACACTGTCATCCATGCCGACTCGGGAGCCTGCTAAGAACAATGATTCGTTAATTTGAGCCTCATTAAAGGCTAATTTTACGTCTGGAACGGCGGTTTGCTGGGTGAAATCAAAAGAGGCATCTGATTTGTTAAACATCAGAGTATCTAAGCGATTAGGCTTGTATCTAACTGCTACAAGTTCGCCTTCCTCAATCAAAAACTCAATTTCTTCACCCGGCTTAAGTTTGGTGAGTCCTTTGGCAGAGTCGCTGCTGTTTACAAATTGATAGACATCTCTATCACTCAGTTTTACGCGCTTAAAAATATTCGACAAGTTATCGCCGGATTTAACAACTTGTTTCTGCCAGTTTTGAGTCGGCTCAGAAGGGCTGTTTTGATCGACTGAACTACTTAGCACTTCCGATGCTATAGCGGTTAGATTGCTATCCTCTGGCTGCGAAAGTTCAGTTTCAATAACTATTTGAGAGGCTGTTGCGGTCGTCTGTGCAGAGTCTATTTCCCATTGCGGATCATTTGTTTCCTGCTCTGTAAATGATATTGCTTGGTCGGATAGAGCTTTCTCGGCAGAAAGTTCTTTATGCTTAATTGCGTTGGCGTCTTTACTCGGCCAAACAGACAGCAATCCAAGCAGCGATACGGTTAGAGCGCTCGTTACAATAAAATGAGTCTTGGGGAAATGCAGCCAGTTTAACGACTTTGATGTTTCTGTTTTTGAATCAATTGGTTGCATGGGAATCTTGAAAATTAGTTAAAAAACACACTGTATTTCTTTGTTTATAACAGAAAAAAGGGTATTTATCATCCCAATGAAACAACTTTATCGAAAATTTTGCGCGTGTTCTCAAGGTTTGCTTTGATTGTTTTTTAAGGTAAGGTTCCGCGTCCTAAAAGTCAGACGTAGATTATCTTTTCTACCTTACAGATTATATCTTTTATTTCTCCTTGTTATTTAATCATAGGCAAAAAATCCATGGCGGTGAGTATTCAAAATCTCCTCGATGACTTGCAATCACGAGGCTTGGTCAATCAGATGACCGGTGAAGAACAATTGATAGAGCATCTGAAAGAGCCTCGCATCCTATATTGTGGTTTTGATCCCACCGCCGACAGTCTTCATATTGGTAGTTTGGTTCCGCTGTTGACGCTGCGACGCTTTCAGTTGGCTGGACATAAGCCTATCGCTCTGGTTGGTGGAGCTACGGGTTTAATTGGTGACCCCAGTTTTAAGGCGCAGGAACGCAGGCTGAATTCGTCCGAAGTGGTAGCAGAATGGACCCAAAAGATTCAGCAGCAGGTATCTCGTTTTATCGAATTCGATTCTGGTGATAATTCAGCGTTGGTAGTAAATAACTTAGACTGGGTTGGCAAGCTTGATTTAGTGAGTTTTTTACGAGATGTGGGTAAGCATTTCTCCGTAAATAATATGATTAATAAAGAGTCGGTTAAGCAAAGATTGGATCGCGAAGGTGAAGGTATTTCCTTTACCGAATTTACCTACATGCTTTTGCAGAGCTATGACTTTGCCGAACTGTTTAAGCGTCAACAGTGCTCCATACAAATTGGTGGTTCCGATCAATGGGGTAACATCATTGGTGGTGTTGACCTTGCTCGCAAGATGTACGGTGGCAGCGTCTTTGGCCTTACTCTTCCACTGGTAACCAAATCTGACGGTACCAAGTTCGGTAAAACAGAGTCCGGTACGATCTGGTTGGATGCATCGAAGACATCGCCCTACGGTTTTTATCAGTTCTGGCTAGGAACAGCCGATGCCGATGTCTACAAGTTCCTAAAATACTTCACGTTCCTATCGGTCGAAGAGATAGACGCGATAGAGGCGGAAGATAAATCAGCAGCAGGTCGCCCCAAAGCGCAAGGTATTCTTGCGGAGCAAGTAACAGAGCTGGTTCATGGTGAAGATGGATTGGCTGCGGCGAAACGAATTACCGAGGCAATGTTCAGTGGTAACTCTGAGTTGCTGAGTGAAAATGATTTGGATCAATTGGCTTTGGATGGCTTGCCTTCGAGTAAATTGAGTTTTGCTGATCTTCTAGAAAAGCCTCTAACCACAATTTTGGTTGAGTGTGGAATGGTGTCTGCGGGCCGAGAAGTTAAAGACGCGCTCGGAAGAAGTGCCGTTTGGATCAACGGAGTGGAGAAATCTCAAGATGACAACATGTTGAGTGCTCAAAACTTCTCTAATGAAACTGCTCGTTATGGCCGCTATTTCTTGGTTAAGTTGGGTAAGAAGAAGAACCATCTGATCGAAGTTTCTTACTAATATCCCGAGTGTAAAAATAATTCTAAAAAAGAGTTGTCAGTCAAAAATATATTCCGTATAGTTCGCGCCCTCTTGCCAAGGGGTACAGAGAAAGCCTGCTGTAGAAGGGTTTTCAAAGG
>NZ_BAAGIC010000016.1:0-122155 GCF_054658315.1 Sessilibacter sp. MAH1 | reverse complement strand
ACCGAATGAATTATTTTTAGGGCAGCGAGTAGATTTACTTGCTGCATAATTGATTGCAGTTATTACTTGAAACCAAGCTCTGAATAATTAAGCGATACTTCAAAATAAAAAGTATCTGGAAATACATGCGTTTAAAAATATAAGGTATCTGAAAATACGACGAATTTTAAAATACAACGTATCTTAAAATAAAAAAGGAGGCCTAGCCTCCTTGATTCTTAAATTTGCAACTTTCAATCTACAAACTCATTAACACCTTTGCTAAGGCTAGCATATCTTCGCCTTGAAAATGCGGTTGTTTAAAGCTGGGTTGATACAAAGATTCTTGGCGTTTTATGTAAACACCGGTCATACCGGCACTGATCGCGCCGTGAATATCCCACGGGTGAGCTGCAATTAAAGCAACTTCATCAATATTTAAACCCAATTTTTTTGCGGCATAATGATAGGGTTCTGGTGCGGGTTTCCAGTGGCCGCTGTCTGAGGCAGGCCAAAGATAATCGATTTGATCACGAATACCCGCTTTGGTGAGCAGTTTATCGGTATTGCCAGATGAGCTGTTGGTCAGCGTAATTAATTTGATACCGTTGGCTTTAAAATATTTAACTGCTGCGACTACATCTGGATGCGGCGGTAACGCGGCAACATTAGCGAGAATGTCTTTAGCTTGTTCCGTAGTAAGTGGCGCTCCGACATTAGCCGAGGTCACTTTAAGCGTATTTACCGCTAATTCGCCAAAAGGCAATAATTCATGGCTGGATTCTAGGGCAAAGCCATCGCGTAGCATTTGCGAGAAAAATAATTCTAGGCTGTAAGCCGGTAAGCCCGCTTCTACAAACGCAGGACGAAGCGCACGCAAATCAAACAGTGTTTCAATAACATCAAAAGCAATGGCTTTTGGGCGCTTTCTAGAAGTTACCGTGGTTTCACCGTTACCTACTGTCTCGGCCGAGAAAGACATTTGACTGGATGCAAGACCGGTAAGCGTTGCTAAACCGGCAATTGACGATTGCACAAATTTTCTACGATTTAATTTTTTACCACTCGTAATCGTTACCGAGTCGTGCCCTACTTCACCCAGCTGATCTACACCAAAATCGTTATTCGAGTTATCACCCATATTGGAAACCCCTTTTACTCCAATAATTTGTTTTTAAATAATTTAGGATCGATCGTTTTTTAATGCAGAGGTTCATAAATTTTTGATAAAAAGCTCTGAACTGAGCCAGAGCCTTTGAAAATCTATTGGCTAGCGTTTAATGGTAAATAAGGTGTCTTGATTACGCATTAAATACAGGGCCATTGTTGCTGCAAGCATTGGAAATGCCGCGAAAAAGAGTAAATTGGGTACTTTCCAAGGATCAAAATAATGCTCAAAAGACACCAATGTAGATGCTAAATGCATAAGAAAAATAATCCCATAGGAATATTTTTTCATAATGCCAAGTAAAAACGCCAATACCACCGCAGCCTGCAACAGGCCAATAACATACACCAACTCAGTCGCAAGGCCTTGAAAGTAGTAAAACTTAGCAAAGACGCGAGCTGAGTGCTCTGGATTGATAAATTTATCAATCGTCCACATAAAAAAGACGATAAACACACCAACACGTAGCAGCAGTAGCGATAATTTTAAGGATTTAGCTTCAGTCATAAAAAACTCATTTTCTGTATGGAAATTATCAACGGCGAAAAAATATACGATTACTAATACGTCTTTTTGAATGACAACTACAAAGACTGATAAATCCGTTAATGGCTCAATAAAAATAACAAACTGTTCAAAATATCGTTAAATACATAAATGAACAGTTTTAGAAGACTGAAGTACTTGTTGATTTGCTCTGGAAGTTACTGTTGAAGCCAATAAGATACAGATTAAACGGTTTAAGAGAATCTCTGATTAACTCCATGGTTTAATGACAGAACAGAAATTGACAATTCGATATTCAATCTCTTCACAATTTCAACAAAGATAAGTTAATAGGAGTTTCTTATAAAAAATAACGATACTGGTTATTTTCAAAGCCATACAGCTGCGCAACACCATCGCGCTTAAAGCCGAGTTTTCGCAATAAATAATTAGAGGCCGTATTATCCGGTAGCGTTATCGCCAAAACTTCATTTATTTTTAAGTTGTGCTTTGCGTTAGAAAGCACAATATTACAAGCTTCTTCTGCATAACCTTTGCGCCAGTAATTGGGTAAAAATGCGTAGCCTAAATCTGGAGTGTCTAACTCTGGTCGTTTAACCAAACCACACATTCCAATAGGTTCTAGGGTTTCTTTCAGCTGTACCATGTTAAGCCCAAAACCGTTTAGCTTGTAACTTTCTAAGGGGCTATTTTGCAAATACAATTCAGCTTCTGCTTTGGTTTTTACGTTTTTATCGGCTATATTTTGTATAAAAGCAGCATCATTTAATTGTGTAAGAATATAATCCGTGTCTGACAATAGAAAATGTCGAATACATAAACGTTCCGATTCACCAATAATCATAATGACTCTCAATCAGTTAAAGATACCTAAGTTATTGAAATTGACGATAGACTATCGACCTAATACCCATTAACCTCATGTTAAGTTAATCACTTAAACTAACAAATAAATTCAGATTAATCTTATTTATTTAACAAGACTTCATCATTAAGCTGTCTGCCCAGTCTCGTACCAACCATAAACCCGCACATTTTTGACATTACTTCACCATTCTGAAGCTGGGGTTATGTGTTTGTACTCATCTAACAGCTAACAGCAAAGGGTTTTTATTATGGCAATTTTGAACAAATCAGCGATTGTTACCGGCGGCGGTTCAGGTATTGGTGCGGCTACCGCAGAAAAATTGGTTAAAAACGGCTGGAATGTCACTATTTTTGGTAGAACTCAATCTAAATTGGATGCAACCGTAGAAAGAATTGCTCAACCAGAGCAAATGTTAGCTGTAACCGGTGATATTGCTAATCCAGCCGACGTCGAAGCCTTAATAAATGCACACATCGACCGTTTTGGTGGCTTAGATGGTTTAGTGAACAACGCCGGTGTGCCTGTGGGCGGCCCAATTGACGCCGTATCGTTGGATGATTGGAAAAACGTTATGTCTGTTAACCTAGACGGCGTTTTTTATACCACACGTTTGGCCGTGGCTCACTTGAAAAAAACCGGCGGTTCGATTGTTAACGTATCGTCGGTTTCTGGTCTTGCAGGTGATTGGGGTTTTAGCCCATACAATGCATCCAAAGGTGCTGTGAGTAACTTTACTCGCGCACTCGCGCTAGAATTAGGCGGTCAAGGTGTTCGTGTTAACGCTGTTGCACCAAGTCTTACCGATACCGATATGGTGACGTTTATATCTGAAAACGAAGAAATGATGGCCAAATTTAACGCACGTATGCCAATGGGCAGAGCAGCTAAACCCAGCGAAGTGGCTGCGGCAATCGTGTTTTTACTCAGCGAAGACGCCAGCTTTATTAACGGTGTAAACCTACCTGTTGATGGCGGAATTTCTGCGTCTAACGGCCAGCCTAATTTTTCATAATTGAGTGTGTTAAATCGGCCAAATTTTTTAGTTGATTAAAAGAAACTCTGATTAACCCAGAGTTTCTCGCGACACAAGGATGTGTCGCCAATTTCAAAAACAGTACGCGATTGAAATTGTGAAGAAATTAGAGTTTGCATTTTCAATTTCCTCTTTCTGATTAAATCATAAATGAATTAATCAGCGATTTTCAAAAATAAAGCACGCCAATTTTTTAAGCCTGTTATCTAAATTAAGGCTGATTTATAACACGAATTTTTTTACTGCTGCTTCTACCCGAGTCATCCACCACGGTTACTTCATGCTCGCCTATTTCTGCCTGCCAACTTAATACCTTACCTGTTGATGACTGGCCAATATATTGATTATCAATAAACCAAAACTGTGTTGTTACATCCGAATCTACGGTTGCTTGTAATTGAATATTGGAACTCTGGTGGTTATCGATAACGTAATCTATAGAAGACAAAGGAGAAGTAATTAACGGCTGCTGACCGGATGCACTTTTAGTATTTAACTGGCATTCGGGCAAATAAGCCGGCGGTGATTTTAATGAAATTCCAGCCTGCTGAAATAACTGCAAAAAATCCGATGGCCAAAATTCGTAAACCCTTAGCTCTGTATTTTCTTGAAAAAAATCACAAGCGCGTAAACCGGTCTTGTTATCTACGGCTACCGCTCTGTGTACGGTAGAAACCTTAATGGGAGAAACACCCGGAATAAACCAAGACTCTGTGACGTTCGGGCAATATTTGCTGGGTAAATCACCGGTATTGGCGCACACGTCAACTTTTTTAATATTAAGTTGCTGAAGATTGTATTGATCTTTTAGCTTCCAACCTTGATCGGGAAATATCGACGAAAATATCGAAAATAATAACGGGCCAGCGGCGGTTCTACCCACAAATGCAGGATTCCCTTCACCGTTAAAATTACCCACCCAAACCGCCAATACGTAAGGCCCAGAAACGCCAACGGCCCATGCATCTCGGAATGCCCAAGAAGTACCGGTTTTCCAAGCGATATCGTTTGCAAGTAACGAGTTTTTATTGCGGTAGCTACCGTCTGGTGGCGGATTATCTTTTAAAATATCTAAAATTAAATAACTTGCTTCAGCAGACAATAAATGTGCGGATTGTTGAGTATTTGCTGGTTCTTTTTGTGCTGGTTCTTTTTGTGTTTTCGAATTTTGATCTTTTACAGAGATTAGCGGTAAAAATTCACCACCACGTGCTAAACCGGCATAGAGTTGCGCAAGCTCCAACATGGTAACTTCACCACCGCCCAATGCCAGTGCTAGTCCGTAAAAATCCGGTTCTTTAAGATCTTTAATACCGGCATTGACTAGAAACTCGTAAAAACTTGAATGCTTAAGCTGCGCTTGCAAGTCTACAGCCGGTACGTTGCGACTGGTGATCAGCGCATTTTTTGCAAACACCGGTCCTAAAAATCGCTTGTCGTAATTCTCCGGTGAAAACCCGGCAAACTGTTTAGGCGTATCGCGTAACATGGTCATGGGATGAATTAAACCTTCATCCATTGCCAAGGCATACACAAACGGTTTTAAAGCCGAACCCGGTGATCGTTTAGCCGTCGTACCGTTTACCTGCCCTTCGAATTCGGTTGAGAAAAAATCCGCCGAACCCACCATGGCTTTTAGGGTATTGGTTTCATAACTGATTAACAAAGCCGCAGCGTTATTGATTCCGTCTTTTTTACGTTTAGATACGTATTCTTCAATACGATTTTCTAACTGCTTTTGCAAGCTTACATTTAGGGTGGTTTCAATAACATTAGACTGGTAGTTATTATCCAGCAAGCCAGCATTATTAATCTGTTGAAGTTGATACTGCGTAAAATGCGGGGCAATAAACGGTAATTTATTTAAAGAAGCAACTGAAAGCGGTAAGTCTAAAAATGCTTTTTTATCAACGTCTTCTGGGTGCTTTTCTAGCCAAAGTTCAAATAATCGATCACGAGCCTGTTTTATAGAAGTATAACTTTTTGCCAAACCGGGCGCTCGTTTACTCGGGTTTTGTGGTACCACACTAAGCATCATGGCTTCGGGCCACGTGAGCTTATCCGCGGTTTTATTAAAATAAATTAAACTAGCGGCAGCTATACCTTGAACATTTTGTCCGTACGAAACACCATTAAAGTATGCTTCTAGTATTTCTTGCTTATTGTAATGACGCGTTAATACTAATGCTTTGTATATTTGTTCGAGTTTGCCATAAAAAGTTGAAGAATTTATTTGCCAACGCATTCGTGCAACTTGCATGGTGACGGTGGATGCACCTACTCGACGATGCCCTATTCCATAGGTTGACCAAGCCGCACGAAATAACGCTAAAACATCAACCCCCCAATGCTGGTAATAATCTTGATCTTCATAGAGCAAAGTCGCCTCAATTAATGCCGGTGCGATGGTTTCTATGGGTTGAAATAATCGATATTGATCATCGTCGGCCAGGCTAATTCGCAATAACGTATTTTCGTCACTTAAAATCGCGGTTGAGTAACTGATATCAACATACAATTGCGGTTTGGGCGCAAAAGCAATAATGGCACTTAACGTTAATAAAATTACGCCAAGCGTTATTAAACTCCATTGAATAACACTCAGCGTAAAGGATTTTAACTTCATGGTTGTGCGGCTAGTACCTTAAAGCTACGCGATTCTGAAATGGCTTTTACTGAGCGATCGTACATGGATTCTGCGGTTGTAGACGGTACCGTAAAGGTGCCCGCTGCGGTTGCTTTTACTTTGTATTTTAATTCGGTAATTACACTGTTAAAGCGACCGTAATAAACAACTCGATCTTCGCGCACATCAACGTAATCAATATTGTTAAAAGCTAAATCACTATTATACGTTTGCGCATTGTTAATCGAGTTACGAACCACTTCAAATCCACCCGGCAGTAAATCAATCACAGCAATGTTACTGAGTGTTTTATTGTTTAGGGCACGTACACGAATAACCACATCCAATTCGGCGCCTTGTTTTATGGTATCAACCGCCTTACCGGCTTTATCGTAGAAAGTTCTGGTAACCTCGATACCTTTTTTAATGGCAGATGCCGGTGATTGATAATCAAACCCGGTTTGTACGTTTACGTAATACAAGCCGTCTTCGCCTTTTACGGCAATTGCCGTGGTATCGGTATTATAACTGGCTTGTGCAAATGGCGCTGACTCACGGGTTAAAACCTGTTGACCCGAATTTGATTGAGCCATAAATTCAATCGCGGCATCAACGTCGGAATTTTCGGTGATGCTTGCGTAAGCACTTAACGCCAATACCGAATAAGACGCGGCGATAGTGTTATAGCGGCCTTCAAAAATAGGTTTAATAAATTCCGAAATCACCGAGTAATTTAATGACTTCGCTTGTGATTCAAAATGACGAGCCAGTAAATAAATATATTGTGCATTTTGCGTTAACGCAGAATCAAAATCACCGTAGATATTGTTATTACTCGCGGCCACAACATAGCCATCAATTAACTGCTCGGCTTGATCATTTTGTTTTAACAGCAGATAAGTAGCAGCCATGTAGCTCGCGGTTAAATCTTTTCGCCAAGTTTTGGCGTAATTTTTTTCGAGGTACTCTTGCAGCTCAACCAAGTAATTAGTGGTAACCTTACCCATGCGAGTCAGCAAATAAATCGCATTGGCGCGTACTCGTGCCTGCTCTAAATCACGACTTTGTTGACCAACATAAAACGTTAAATAACTTTCTAGGCGCTCTAAAATATCATTAGGCACCGCAAAACCAAGTTCTTTAGCCTCTAATAAAAAGTGCGCGGCGTAAACCGTTGGGTATTCAGCAACCGAACTATTACCTGGCCAAAAACTAAAACCACCCTCACTTAATTGACGCTGACGCAGTTTTAACAAAACTTGGTCAAAATGCTCCTGCAATTGAGCTTGTTGGTCTTGCCAGCCGATATGGCTCATTAAACCAATTCGCGGAAACACCTGACTAACAACTTGTTCGGTACAGCCGTGTGGATAATTTTCCAAATAATCGTGCAGACCATCAACCAATACCAGCGGACTTGTCGATGCAGAAATATGCTGTGACGCTAAGGGTTCAAACAGTTGGCGAGACAATTCTACAGTAACATCGCCATTTTTATTAAAACCTGCGCTAAAGTCACTGCGATAAGTCGTTACTGGTCGTACACTCAGACTGGCACTGCGCGATGCATCAATTCCATTATGCTCCGCCGAAAAGACAATATTTGCCGCCCCCAATTTAGGCAGTGTTTTAAATTTGAAGCGCAATGCCGCTTCGCCACCTTCATCGATCGCAATGGTTTGAGTGGATTCAGACAGCAGCTCTAGATGTTCAGAAGTTTCTACACTGACTTTCACCTGTGCAGCAACCCCAGAACCTTCAATGATATTGGCAATACCAATAGTTGCCTCAAACTCATCACCCGGTGCGGTTTGTAAAAGTACGTTGGGTGTTAATACAAACGGCCCGCGAACAATGGTACTGCTGCTAGTTGCACCCATGGCTTCGTCGGATACCGCCACGGCCATTACCCGTAATGCACCCGCGAATGTATCGGGAACATTAAACTGTACCGTTTGCACATCACTGGTTGATTCAATAATTCCCGACCAATAAACCGCAGGAGTATCGGTTTTACGTGTAAAAGGATTTAAATTTGCTGCCAGAAGTTCATCAGCATCTGCGAAAGCACCACCACCGGCGGCGGATAAACTTTTCCAGAGATTAAATTCTGGCAAAATTAAATCCATCATTTGCATGGTGGTAACACCCAGCGCACGCTTTTGTAAAAAGTGATTTAACGGCTGAGGCGTTTGATAATTTTCAACCTGCAAAATGCCTTCATCAACGGCAAAGACAACAATTTTGGCGGGTTTTTCGGTTGAATAACGAATGTCCATGGTTTTACCCGGACGAACAATTCGATCTATCTCTAAATTTACCGCCAAGTCACGTTTGGAGCGATCCACACTGAAAGGTTGCACCGCGTAACTTAAAGGACTGGTGTAGATTTCTTCGCTCGAAATATCGCGCACAAACGCCACATTAACGTAAGCTGTGCCTTCTAGATTATCGGGCACGCGAATGGTTTGCAGCGTACTTTGAGTAGTGGTTTTAAACCATTTATAAATATGCACACGATCGGATTCGATAGTAATTAAGCCCGCACCTTGGTACGGAGCCTGAATACTCATCTCAATCGTTTCGCCGGGCTTGTAATCGTTTTTATTAAGCGACAATTGTAGCTCGGCGTTTTTATCAATTTTGCCGGATAAATTACCCACACCGACAACGGTGAAATCGATTCTCGACAAACGATGATTGGCGTTGTCGTAAATCTCGTAAGCGTAACGGCCCGGTTGCGAGCTGTCGATAGCCAATGACGTATTATCGTCAACAACAAACGCTTTATTGGAAAGAATATTTTCTTTGGTAATGGTTTGATATTGATAAGTACCGTTGGGTTGTTTTACCAATGTTGAAACATCTTGTAACTCAATGGTACGCAAGGTTAAATCTTGTTGTTGCACTGTATTTAATTGTGCGTCTAAGGCAATCCATTCGATGCTGCGTTGGCTGTTTTGATTAATATAATCCAAACGACCATTGGTTTTGTAACCTAAGACAAAATCTAATGGCGATAAAAGCACACTACTATTGGTCGTAACACTACGCCCACCGGCTTGATCAAACCCTTCGATGCTTAAATTAACGCGATAGGTACCGCTGCTAAAACGACTCAAATCAATATCGTATAGTGCTTCACCGTCGTTATTAGTTGCAATCGATGGCAGAGTCTCGCTGATATTTAGCGGTTCCTTATCACTGGTTATGGTCGAAAAGGTGTAGTCTTTAAACTGACTGAAATAAAAACTGGCAGGATAAACGTGTAAATACGCTTCCGTTCTGCGGTTTTGTGCAGGTACATCAAACAAGTTCTTAAGCGTTGCTTTTGCGGTAATAGAAGATTGCGTTGTCCAGCGAGCCTTATCCAAACCTTCTAATTCGCTGGTAATCTTCATGGTATCGGGCTGGAATTCTTCAACCGTAAAGGTCACATTACCCAGTTCTTCGCCACGTCGATTATTGTTACGCAACACGTACACTTGTGCGGTATAAAGACCGGTATTAAAGGTTTCTTTGGTATCAAAGTTAAACTCAAAGAAACCGCTTTTGGGTACCGTTATCTTTTGTTTGGTTAACGATCGATATTGCGAATCTAGAATTTGTACTTCTACCGGAATACCTTCAACGTTTTGCAAATTATTGCGTTTAACAATAAAGCCTAAATGCACTGATTCGCCGGGGCGATAAATACCGCGATCGGTAAATACAAAAGCGTTTAGCTGCTCACTTTTTTGATAACGTGGATTAATGCCACCAACGTCAAAACGGGAGTTATTAATTTGTCGTGAATAGCGATCAAAGGGAATAAACGAAGAGTCATTACCGTGGGTTACAAAATACACAACCGATTGTTTTTCGTTACTTAAGCCTTCGGTAGAGGCTAATTGAGTATGACCCGAATCATTGGTGGTGCCTTCTACTACTGGCAATCCGTTTTTACCCAACAATTGTACTTTTGCATTGGCAACGGGTTTGCCATCAACAATAGATTGCACAAAAACATCTTGGGTATTGTTAATATTGGATTTAACAATAATCCCCAAATCAGTGACCAAAATAAGTCGGTGATCTTCTATACCGTAGATTGTATTTTTTCTTCGTTCATCATAACCGTGGACTTTTACGTAAAATAAACCATAGCTCTGACCACTGTCTTTTAAATAGCTGCTTAGGTCTAAAGATGCATAGCTCAAGGTTTTAGGATGAGCATTGTTTAAACGAACAATTTTCTCGTTTATTTTAGCAATGTTATTTTCGTCGAAATACCAATTGTTAAAATCTGGCGAACGTATATCGCCACTGGTTTGGCTGATTAAGTGTGTTAACTGACCATCAATAATTTGCCCAATAGAAAACTTAAGCGCTTGTACACCACGGGCAGAAACCGAAAGTTTATGTTCACCTGAATAGGTTAAAATAGAACCCTCACCAAAGAATTGCACCTCTTGCGGATAACGATTGACCGTGACAACGTGATCGTAAGCAACCGTGGTTTTAAAACCGTTACGCGATATTAGGCCTTTATGAATACGCGCGTAAATCTGGCGATTTTCAGGAACATCAAACACAAAACTGTAAGTTGCAGAATAAGACCGAGGATTTTCTAGCCATTTGGGTGAAAGCTTTTCGCTTTGTTCAAGAATAGCGTCGTTAATTTCGCCACCGTTATTCCAATGGGCGTTGCGATTATTCCAACGATCGGGCAATAAATAAAACTCGAGTTTTTCAGCTAAATTTTCTTGTTCTATATCGTCGGTTAATTCTATAAATACGGCCTGCTCGGGTTCGTCTTGGTCATTACGAACAATATCAAAAAATATTTCTGATATTTTTAAATAGCTCGCAACGTCGGGAATTAACACACGATTATCAACCACAGAATCGGTTGGTGCACCACCCAATTTAGAAACAATGCCCTTGTCCAGATTTAATGTCATGTAGTTAGCAACATCGGGTAAATCAATAGGCTCAGAGACAACATAAGCGGTGCGAAAAGTTTCGCTGTAATTGACCTCAAACGAAAAGGCTTTGGGTTTTACCTCAATTCCGGCACCGGAAGGTCGCATCAGCAATTTTGCATGTTGCTCAAAACTTTTGGGATCAACGGGATGAGTAAAATTAAGATCGGCGGTTACACGGCGAATAGAACTGTTGGTGGGATCTTGATAAAAGCTGATGTCATCAATCGACACCTGCATAGCCGGGGTTGTAAAGCTTATTTGAGTTGTTTTTAGCTGAGTTTCTTCACTAAAAATTGCCGGATCAAGGTCAATAGTGTATTCCGTACCCGGCGCCCAGTCGCCTTCTGGTGAAAAATACAGCACCTGATCTTGCCCCCACTGCCATTGACCTTCTATGACTGGAGCAATCGTCACGCCTTGGGTTAACTCTTCACCGATTAAATCTAACCTTGCAATAGAAGGCGATTGTTCGGGTAGAATTTGCCCTTCTTTAAGCTCTGAATAATCAAACTCAAAATAAACCTGAAGGCCACTGGCAGATGCGCCTTGATAATCTTCTGTTAAGAATGGTGGCTCAACATTGGCTTTAACAAAAACCTGACCTGGAAGCGATTTAAGATAAAAAAAGTAGCCAATAACAGCAACTAGTAAGATCAGCAACAGTGCTAATAACCAAGGTTTAGATCTGGCCTGCCTATTAAAGTACACCAACCAAATTGGCGCCTGCCACTGAATTGATCCAAACACAAACTTAAATAACATCAAAGGCGTTTTCATTCATTCTTCCCAGTCTGAACCTGCGCACTTCATTCGGCCCGTTTTTAGGCTGTAAATGCGGCGCAATAATTGCGGCTAGAGTAACAATAAACCTTGGCAATTTCATATTTTAAATATGACGAATTATGGCAGATACACCGATCATTATTTAATCGATTTCTGATTTTGGCGTATTCTAGAAAAATACAACGATATTTACAGACAATAAATATTAGCCACTATTTGCACAAAAAATACAAGAAACTCTGATTAACAGAGTTTCTTGTGACACAAGGATGTGTCGCCAATTTCAAGAACGGTAAGTAATTGAAATTGCGAAGAAATTGGAAATCGCATTTTCAATTTCTGTCCTCTGATTAAATCATGGATGAGTTAATCAGAGGTTTTTAGAGTTAGATGAACAATTTTGTTACCCCAAAATACTTGGCTCTATTCAAATGAATTCGTCAAAGTCTATTTTATAAAATCCAGTTATCGCAAATTTGTAACAGTTTTCAAAATTCTAATTAATATCGTGATAACGCCAAAAGCTTCTATCAAGGTTAACACCTAAAAACACTCATATAATTATTCACTCATAAATCAACAAAGAAAAACCCCAAGCACACTTACTAGAATAAAAAAATACAATCACTTTCTTTATTAGGAATAGCATATAAACATTCATAGTAAAAACATGAATAACATCTAACCAAACAACATAGCCAAAAAAATAATATTTAAAAACTAGAACAATTACTCGATTTATAAACATGATTTTGTTAAAAATATTAACTTCACCAAAACATCAAAAGAATAAATCGTGAATATAAATACCGCGCTGCTCACCAGTATTCTTGATAAATCACCCTCTCATATCGCTGTTGTTGACTCAACCGGCGAAATAGTTTATGTGAATAAATCGTGGATTAATTTTGGGCGCGAAAACGGCAAAAATAATAATCAGTGGATTGGTTTAAATTATTTAAATATCAGTCAACAGTCGGCACAAATCGGTGATGCATTGGCGGCTAAAGCGCACCTTGGGTTATCACAAGTCATCAGTGGCGAATGCGATGAATTCACCCTCGATTACCCTTGCCACAGTGACACGGTTAAACGCTGGTTTTTAATGAGAGCACAAGCCCATGAGGTTCACGGTCTTCGTTTAGTTATTATTTATCACGATCAACACGTCGCCGGCTCAGAACTTGAAGCCATAAAAGAACGTTTAATGCTGGCGACAGATGTTGCCCAAATGGGCATATGGGAATGGCGACCGAGTGATAACTCCCTTATTTGGGATCACTGGATGTACGAAATCTTTGAAATACAACCCACAGATACAAGCGGTTATTTATGGGATTGGATCAACCAAATAGATACAGACGATAAGGCAAGAGTTAAACTTAGTTTAATAGACGCTTCTAACCGAAAGATAATTTTTAACACCGAATATAAAATACACACAGAATCTGGCGTTAAAATTCTACAAAGCCGAGCCTGCACTATAGAAGATAAAGAAAATCACTCGATAAAAGTCGTTGGCGTCACACAAGATATAACCCACCATCGACTGGCCGAACAAAAAATTCAAATTCTGGCTTATCACGATCAACTCACCCAATTACCCAACAGACGCTTACTCAACGACAGACTCAATCAAGCACTCGCTGCCTATCAACGTAACCATTTAATGGGCGCGTTAGTATTTATCGACTTGGATAACTTTAAAACCATTAATGATAGTTACGGGCATAAAATTGGCGATTTAGCACTGACTAAAATTTCAGAAACTATTCGCCAATATTTACGAAGCAAAGATACTTTGGCTCGATTTGGGGGCGACGAATTTGTACTATTAATTCCTGAGCTTTCTAACAATACCAAAGACGCAAAAATTGCCGTCGAAGCACTTTTAAAACGACTGATTTCACAATTAGAAAAACCCATTTTTCTGGCCGACATTTCGGTTACGGTTACAGCTAGCTTTGGTATTACCTTTTATTATGCAGGCAATCAAGATCATACCGAGCTATTAAAACAAGCCGACGAAGCCATGTACCAAATAAAACGCCAAGGTAAAAGCAGTTACGCCTTTTATCATCAATCGCCACACAATCGCAAACTCATCAACAGCACTAAGATCAAACTATTAAATACGGTCAAGCAAAAATAAATTTTACGTGTAGAAACATCTGATTAACTCATCCATGATTTAATTAGAGGGCAGAAATTGAAAATGTGATTTCCAATTTCTTCACAATTTCAATCACTTACCGTTCATGAAATTGGCGACACATCCTTGTGTCGCGAGAAACTCTGGGTTAATCAGAGTTTCCTATATATTTATAACACTTGTAGAGCCGTCGAATTAGGTATTCCCTTAAGCGGAAAATTAATCATTAATACGTACGATTAATTTACCATTTAATTAAGCTGTTCCAAATTAACCCATCTGTAAGTTAACCTGTCTTTAAATTAATCCGTCTTTAAATTTACGAGGGTTCTACCAACCACTTTACCGGCTAAAATATCGTTAATTTTCTGATCCAATGCATCAAGGCTACATTCGGTCACAAAGTCTTCTAGGTTATCGAGCTTCCATTCGCTCGCCAATTTCGCCCACAGTTTTAATCGTGGTGCCATTGGGCACTCCACCGAATCAATACCCAGTAAAGAAACGCCGCGTAAAATGAACGGAAAAACATTCAGCGATAAATCCGCAGAAGCCGTTAATCCACAGCAGGTTACATTGCCGCCATAACGGGTTGATTTAATTGCCGCTGCCAAATAATCACCGCCAACGCAATCCACCACACCAGCCCAGCGTTCACGCATCATGGGTTTTTCAGCGCCTTCGAGCAGTGATTCGCGGGTAACCACTTCACTGGCACCTAGGGATTTTAAAAATTCGGCCTGCTCCGCTTTGCCGGTTACGGCTACCACTTCAAAGCCACTTTTAGCCAACAAGGCAATCGCCACAGAACCCACACCACCTGTGCTACCGGTCACAAGAATTTGGCCGTGTTCGGGCCTTGTACCGCCATCAAGCAGCGCCTGTACACTCATCGCTGCCGTAAAACCCGCGGTGCCAATAATCATGGCTTCGCGCGTTGTTAGGTTCTCTGGCAGTTTTACCGCCCACGACTTGGGTATGCGAATATACTCACCAAAGCCACCGGCGGTGTTCATACCCAGATCAAAACCGGTAACCAGCACCTTATCGCCAACGGCGAAGTCATCGGAATTACTCTCAACAATGGTACCGGCGGCATCAATACCAGGAGTGTGTGGGAAGTTGCGACTAACCGCCGGGTTACCCATAGCCGATAACGCATCTTTGTAATTGAGCGATGAATAATCCACTTTGATTAAAAGATCACCGGCCGGTAGATTGTCGATAGAACGATGGGTAACAGAACGCGAAAATTGTTTATTTTCAGACTTCTCAACCAATAAACATCGGTATTGTGTGCTCACGCGAGCCTCCTTGATCATTATTGTTATTACGTAAAAGCCCTGAACTTACCGAGCGTGCAGCGATTACCATCAGAACTTACTGATTATCAGCTCAGAACAGACTGCATAAAGACTCAGAGATTTATTAAGGTACAGTTTTGTTGATATACTACTATTAATCAAGTATGCACTTTTTAGTTTGCTAGTTACCAAAAAGATACCAACTAAATAACCCAACACTTTGCGCAGCACCTTAGCGAAATTGAATTAACAGCATCAATTTATTCGAGCACGACAATGACAAAAACGGTAGAGACACTCACCGAAGACAACGAAACCACGTATATTTGTGGTGTATCTGTCACCTTAGATTTAATTGGCGGAAAATGGAAAGGCGTAATTTTATGGCATTTATCCCATAAAACATTGCGTTTTAGTCAGCTAAAAAGACGCTTGCCTAAAGTTACGCAAAAAATGCTAACCCAACAATTGCGCGAACTAGAACGCGATCAATTAATCCATCGCGAAGTGTTTGCGGAAGTACCACCCAAAGTGGAATATTCACTCACAGAATTAGGTGAAAGTTTAAAACCTATTTTAAACGCAATGTGCAACTGGGGTAGCGAATATTATCGAGACAATAGTAATAACAAGTCACAACAATAGTCACAACAAGGCATAAATTAAAATGCATCGTTATGACTTGTTAATTTTCGCTATTAATAGGGATTTTATGTACAACAAACTCTGATTTAGCTCCGTTATAAATTAATCAGAAATACCAGCATTAACACCCTCACGACAGGCTTTTAATAATTTTTCGACCAATTCATCGTCGTTAATGGCCTGCGCAATTGCCATGCCACCCACCATTAATACGGTTTTTTTAATGGCTTCTAGCTCGTCTTCGGTATCGCCAGTAAGCTCTTGTATACGTGTCACGAATTTTTTAAAAACCTCCGTGTAAGTTGAGCGAACCTTGCTTTCGCGTTGACGCATATCGGTTGCCAAAAATGCCAGCGGGCAAGCAAATTCGCCCTCTCTATGTTGTTCGCTTAAGTACAGCTCAATAATATCAGACGGTTTTAAATTAGCGTTTTCTAACGCGTAGTTTTTGGCACGTTGCGCAGCATCTACCACGGCTTCTGCGTACAAATCGCTCTTCGATTGAAAGTGATTGTAAAAGGCACCGCGTGTTAACCCAGCGTGTTCCATTACGTCGTTGATTGTGACATTATCAAACCCGCGTTTGGTAAATAATTCCGCCGCGCTGGCGGTAATTTTTTGGCGGCTTTGGTCTTTGTGCTCTGTTTTCCAACCCATAACTCAGCTCTTTTCAAGGTTTCGGTAATCGTTAATACGCTGCATTAATTCGGCGATGATTTCGTTAATTATTTCATCTTACAAGAATATGATCTTGAACATATTGTTAATTTGAATACATTAACCCCGCAATTAACAATAATCAGGACTGAGCCATGAGCACCCCAATTACTATTTACGGCCCTACTTTCAGCACCTTTGTACGCAGTGTAATGATGGCCTGCGAGCTTAAAGATATTCCCTACCAAGTAACCACCGAAATTAACGGTGAAAAAATCGAGTTCAGAAGCGCGCAGCACAAAGCTTTGCACCCTTACACTAAATTCCCGGTGTTAATGACCGAAAAAGGCCCAATTGGCGAAACCGTAGCCATTTTGCACTACCTAGAAAACACCTTTGGTGGCAAAAAGCTCTACCCAACCGACCCCTTTGAACAAGCGCAGGTTGAGCTGTGGAGCGGCATTAGCGGTATTTACGTAGATACCGATATTGTGCGCAAAGTATTGTTAGAATATATTTTTCCGAAAGGTGAAAACGGCACCGTACGCGCCGATGTGGTAGAAGCCGCAATGCCGGGCGTAGAAAACGCACTGAGCGTAATAGCAGAGAAACTAGGCGATAATACCTATATTTGTGGCGATGAAATTACCGCAGCCGATTTAATTTTAATTCCTATTATCGACTACATTGAACAACTCGAAGTAGGCAAACCTAAAGTTGCCGCCCACAAAAACCTCGTAGAATATATTGAAAACGTGCGCAAACAAGACTTTGCAAAACGTGTATTGACCAGCTAATTCGCTAAATAAATTTGCTGTAAAAGAATTAGTTAAAAAACCAAAAGAACTCCGAGCATTCGGAGTTCTTTTAGATGGGCATTGGGTTAAAAATCTGCGACAACTATTTTTTAGTTAAAAAACACGCCGTTAATCTTTAAAACCGTATTCTACAAAATCTTGCCATTCTCTTGGTTGTACACGGTCAGTAATTTCAGCCAAAACATCACCTACGGTATCGGCAAACTTTTTAATGGCTCGATAACGTTCCATATCTTTTGCACTTAAACTTTGCACGCCGTACTTACTAATAGCACTTTCTAAACTTTCTCGTTTACTGTTCCAAAAAGCGGCGTATTCAAGCCGATTTTCTATTTCCCAAATTTTGGCATCGTCTAAGGTAAATATACGAACAATATCTGATAATTTGTCACCATCTTGCTGTGACCACATCCATATTTGGTGAAGTTCGTACATGCAATTAGGTGATTTTAAATATTTATCGCTTAAAAATATAAATACCCGCTCACCTTTGCCAATGCGTTGCATAAATTTGGTTATGCTATCGCCAAATTGCAGGGTGTTTTTATCGCGGATGATTTTAATACCAAGATTTTCTTCTGCATCATCACATAACTGATCTACTTTTTCTTCACGCTTTTTACCAACATCAGTTTTATCGTCGTTCCAAGCGTAAGAAACAGAGTATTCTTTTTGCTGGGGTTTTTCTTGGGCGTAATCAGGCTCAAATTTCGGTGCTTTCATATCAGAATTATCTACAAATTCGTGTTGGGATTTTGTGTTATCTAAAGAGCTTTCTTTTTGTATTGCGTTAATACCAATTCTTTGCTCAACACGCTCTAACTGTTTAATCAGTGATCTAAGTAATCGTTCCGCGCCCGCTCCTTGGGTTTGTATACAAATCTCTCCTTGCCAACTACCGGTTTTGGTTTGGGTAATTAAGGCCCGGCTTTGGGTGGTGCGTTCGGGCACAAAAAATCCATTGCGCCAGTAATCTCCTGCTAAACCCGCGCTTTTACCAATTTCGGCCATAAAGTTACGGAGTAATACCGACGGCAACAATTCGTAGCTAAATACGGCTTTTTCTATGGGCAAGTTTGGGTTCCATTTTTCCGTTAAACCCTCGGGTGGTAGTTCCGGCAATAAATCCGGGGCGAGATATTCGTATTTTTCCTCTAAAAGTTCTTTTTGCCAGTGTTTTTTCAAGCCAAAACAGATATTGCAAGATTCCATTAAATTTAAAAATAAAACTTGTTCCTGCTCAGAAAACCCCAGCTCATCCCATAAAAGTATCGCTAACAAATCGCGATCAAACTTGCCATGCATTTTTTCTTTTAAAATTTTATAGCAATTATCGCGGTTAAATACCGCGTAAATGGCTTCTAGCGCCCAGGCTTGGTCAAGAATAATTTGGTTATTAAATAAACCTTGTTGATAAAATACATAACCGCAGTTGTGCAAAAAATCTAAAAATAATTCTGTGCTAGAAATACCACCGGTATTTTCGCACAAGGTTACAAAATCATTGTATTGAATGGTTCGGTGTTGGCGCTGCTTAACGGGCCTTTTAGAATCGTCATCGATCCATTGTTGCAGTTGATCAATAACCCGTTGCCTGCCTTCACCAATAAGCGGTTGATCTATTTGTTGATAGGCTTCGGTGAGCGCTTCATCTAAGGCCGCACGGCCGCGATTATTTAACGCGCTGTAATCCAGTGTTTTCCAGTATTTAAACTCCCCAAGCATTGCATAAACTTCACCTGGTAAGGTTTGCGCTTGGCTTGGCTCATCACAATGGGTTTGTACAATAATCACCGAGCAATCGGTACCACCAAACTGTTTAATGTAATTTAGCCAATAGAGTAGCGGATAATTACGAAACTTCATACCACCGTAGGAATGAGTCTCGGACGCTTCCATTTCAGGCATCCAAGCCAATAAAAACACTGCGCGGCTGCGCATAAATAAGGCGTGGGTGCCGTGGTAAATATCTTGTCCACCAAAATCCCACAAATTAAATCGCGCAGTTTTATGGTTAGGCACAGCGGTAGAAGAAATGGTAATACCGTGGGTAGAATCCGAATTTTTCTCAAATTCTAAATCGGATAACTGCCTGCAAATCTGGGTTTTGCCCACCCGACCATTGCCAATAATCATTAACTTAGCATCTTGCTGTTGGTTTTGGCTCTCGGCTAAGTCTGTAAGGTGTGCTCTTAATCTTAGTAGGCAATTCTCATGCTCATGTTTTGACAAAATTTCATTGGGTAATCCAGCAATTTTACTGCCACCTAAACGTAATGATTTTAGCCTTTTAGAAAAAACCAGCTCCAAGGGTATTACTGTAACTGGGCAAGCATAAACGTTTAACCAATCCAACAAACCCAAAGCAATCAACGGGCTTAGGTCAGTGATTTGATTGTCCCAACAAATAAGCCTCTGCAAGTTAATTAAGCCACTCAACGGGCTTAGGTCAGTGACTTGAGTACCCTGACAATCAAGCTCTTGCAGGTTATCTAAGCCACTCAACGGCCTTAGGTCAATGACTTGAGTCTCATGAAAATCAAGCTTTTGCAGGTTACTTAGGCCACTCAACGGGTTTAAGTCAGTGACTTGAGTATTATAGCAACGAAGCACTTGCAGGTTACTTAAGCCACGCAACGGGTTTAGGTCTTTGACTTGAGTACTACCACAATAAAGCTCTTGCAGGTTACATAAGTTACTCAACGGCCTTAGGTCAGTGACTAGAGTAATACTAAAATAAAGTATTTGCAGGTTACTTAGGCCACTCAATGGGCTTAGATTATTGATTTTAGTACTAAAACAATAAAGTTGTTGCAGGTTACTTAAACGACTCAATAGGCTTAAATCGCTAATCTTAGTCTCAGAAATACTAAGAACCTGAAGTTCTTTTAACTTAGCAATACTCTCCGGTATTTCTTCTAACCCTTGCAAATACGATAAATTCAACGCCTTACCCGGTTGCCAATTTTTAATTAGCCGTTCAGCCTCGGCATAATTATCTGCTGGAGTTCTGTTGCGCCAATCCATTTCCGTCCCTTGCTTTCAATCAATAGCATTTAAGTAACTATCGCACGTTGCGGATTTACTGGGAATATGGATTTATTGACATGCTGGCGCCGATAGAACATCTAAACATAAATTAAGTGTTTAACACGTCAAAGCGAGATATTTAAAGAGTTAGAATTAGATTCTAAAAAGAATAGTTGAGGATATTTGTAAAATGGCAGGCAGGTAAATTAAGCAAATAATATTGCGATTATGAATAAATAACTAATCGCTGCTGGTACAAAAAAACCAGTGTTTATTAGTGGTTTTTTCGCATAAGTGATAAAACTCTGCTTTGGTTTTTAAAGCGTCGTTAATAGACTCTACTTGGGTTTCTTCTGTGTAGCCGTTTTCGCTGTATTGGTAATACCAGCTGGCGCCTAGGCTAAAGCTATTTACTATTAACCTTGCTCGCGCAGCACTAGGTTCTGTTACGTACAAAACTCGGCTTAGGTTGTATTGGTTCATTACTGTTAAGATAAATTGTTTACTGTTTAGCTGCGCGTTGTTTTCTAGAAGGTTTTTATCAGAGTCGCTTTGCTTAGCATTCAATTCTTCGGTGAGTTCTTTGCGATAAAACTCAATAAAATTGGCGTTGTTTAAAGTAGCAATGTTATCGAGTTGTTGAATAATTTCTTGCGAGTTTGTATCTAGCGTGCGAGGTATTTGCGTATTGTTTACGTAAAAAAATAACAATGCCGAGCCAAGCATCATTATGCATAGAGCTACGATTGTTTTGGTTTTATTTATAGACATCGGCGCAGTTGTGCGGTATTTTTGAGCCTTCTCTAATGGGGTATGGAACCCCTGCAATGGCTTCCATTAAGGCCGTGGCATCTAAGCTATTTGGGTTTGGGTAAGTTTTAAATAAATTTATGCCTGATGCAACCGATAAGCTGTCGGTGTATTGTCAAATTTACGTAAATCAGCGCAAACCGAGGGTGGCTGATTGTTATACATATAAAATTACGAATATTTTTAATTTTACAGTTGCTTAAAATAAATACACTGCACTTATCATCAAACAAGTATTTATAACCAAGCAAACATTTATAACCAAGCAAGAATTGGTCATTCAAGATTTATGGGTTTAATTTTGAATTAATCTGCCGCACGCTCGATGGATTCACCCGCCGACTGCACGTCTTTACCAAAACCCTCAACGGTTTGACAACCGGCAAACGACACCGCAACTAAACACGCAAAACCTAAAATTAATTGACGTTTGTTACCGTATTGTTTAAAGACATTTTTTATTTTTAACGGATTATTCATTAGGCTCTCCAAGAAGTTTTTGCACAAAAAAAGCAAGTGGTTGTTAACCACTTGCTTTCGCTATTAATGCTTAGTAAGTTTTTCCCACGCTTCGCGAGCTTCTTCTTTTGATTTGCCGTAGTGCTTTTGCATAGAACCTTCAAATTTTTCTTGCGAACCGGCCATTTGCTCTACTTCGTCGTCGGAAATTTTGGCCCAAGTTTTACGAATTTCACCTTTAACTTCTTTCCATTTACCTTCTGCCATATCTTTATTCATAACGAACTCCGATTATTTTTTCTAAATGAATTTTAAATACGCCAGAGATAATGCATAGGCTATTCCAATTTCTGTTAACCTATAAGTATCAACAACTTATAGGTATTTTTTAATTTTGAGGCATTATTTTTAATGAGATTTTGTAAATATTTTAAAAATAATTTCAAAACAATAACGAATGACATTCATTTTTCTAAAATGAATTGATTGTATTTATTTGGATGGTGATATTTTGCACATTTGAAGTGATACAGGCTTATAGATTTAAATACGGTTTACGACTTTACGTTTTAAGGAAACTCTGATTAACCTAGAGTTTCTCGCGACACAAAGATGTGTCGCCAATTTCAAGAACGGTAAGTGATTGAAATTTAACAAATCAGAAAACATGTCGGCTTTTACAATAAAAAAAGCCAGGCTAAAAAGCCTGGCAAAAGGGTTTGCAAAGAGACCATTCACAAGCCCAGAAGAGAGTTTTTAACAATTGGTTATTTGGTCTTAAATAACCTTTGTATAACCAATAAAGACTTAATTTGCATTTTCTTCGGTTTTTTCAGAGGTTACCGAATCTAACAAATACATCAGTGACTTGTAAGGAATACCGGCGTGATGCGATAGACCAATCTCACAAGTACGACTGTTACTGTAGCCTTGTGTGCAGTTTTCTGGCAGTTGCCGTTTTAATGGTTTTAATGCTTGTTGATTTAACTCTGGCACAAACATGCCCTTATCACCGGCAAAACCACAGCATTCAATATGTTCGGGTTCTATTACGTTATTTGAACACGCCTTAGCAATTTTGCGCAGATAATGTTCGCCACCCATCTTTCGGGTACTACAGGTAACGTGCAAGGCAACTGGGTCTGTTGTGGGTTCAAATTGTAGTTCGTCTAATAAAAACTCGGCGATAAATTCAAAGGTTTCGTAAATTTTTAATTTGCCAGCCAATTCTGCAATTTGAAAACGACAAGGACTGGTATCAAATACAATAGGTAATTCACCATCTTGGCTAACGATTTTAAGTTGCTTAATTAACTCATTGGCTTTTTGTTGTGCTAAATCGGGTAAACCTTTGCTGGAAAACGGCGTTCCGCAGCATAAATTGCTCAATTCATCGGGCACAATGAGTTTGTATCCAGCTTTGGCAAATACCGATTTGGCCACCTGAAATTGACTGCGTTGGTCTTTGTCGCTCGCTGCCGGGCCCATGGTTCGGCTGGCACAACTCGGAAAATACACCAGAGTTTTTTCTTCGTCATCGATACGATTCGATGCATAAATGGTCTCGGCTTTGGTTGGCCATTCTGGGTACCAAAGCGGTACTTTACCACTCACACCGTGTAATTTTTTACCAATGTTGTTTGTGGTATCGGCACCTAACAAGCGCGTTGCCGCACCCGAAACAGCAAGACCTACGCCGGTAATTTTGGCTACCGCCGAGAAGTTTTCTGCACTCCATTTAGCAATTAACCGCGAATTTTTACCCAGGTTTTGTGCTCGAATATCACGAATTAAATCGCCGGTATTAATGCCTACTGGGCAACGTTGTGCACAGAGTCCGGTAGCTGCACAGGTATCGACACCGTGGTATTGATAAGCGTGTTTTAATTCAGATAACTCTTGTTGCTCTTGCTCGCTTAACGATGGTTGAGTATTGAGCTTTTGAATTCTACGCCACAAACTAATACGTTGACGCGGTGTTAAGGTTAAGTCTCGCGACGGACAAACCGGTTCACAAAAACCACATTCAATGCATTTATCAACAATATCATTAGCGGCAGGTAGTTCTTTTAAATCGCTAATATGTGCCTGCGGATTTTTATTTAAAATAACGCCGGGGTTTAAAATTAATTCTGGATCAATAATGGTTTTTAGCTTTTGCATCACCAGATAGGCCTTAGCGCCCCACTCTAGCTCTACAAATGGCGCCATGTTGCGGCCTGTACCGTGTTCTGCTTTTAACGAACCTTTTAAATCAATGGCAACCAGTTGCGCTACGTCTTGCATAAATTGGTCGTAGCGTTCGATTTCTGCTTGCGTTTCAAACGATTGCGTAAATACAAAATGCAAATTACCCGCAAGCGCGTGACCAAATATAATGGCTTCGCTGTAACCGTATTTATCAAACAGTTTTTGCAGTTGTGCTAGGCCTTCGTCCATTTTATCAATGGGGAATGCAACGTCTTCAATAATAACCGTGGTGCCGGTTTTACGCACCGCCCCCACGGCGGGGAACGTAGCTTTACGAATGGCCCATAATTTATCGTTTTGAACCGTGTCTGTGCTAAAGGAAATGGTTTGTGTGGGTTTAAAACTGTCGATAACGCTATTTAAACGCTGAATATTGTCTTGCAATAAATTAGCATTGGCAGCGCGAGTTTCTATTAATAATGCCGTCGATGAATCGGGATTATCGCAAAAAGAATCTGGTAAGCCGGGCTTGCCTTTTACGGAATTTAACGCACGTTGGTCTAACAGTTCTACAGCATCAACGGGTAGACGGCTAAGTTCGGCAACTAATTTACAGGCATCTTGGGCGGTGGCGAATAAAAATAAACCACTGGCTTTATGTTCGTGTTCAACAACAGTTTTGTAAACCACGTCGGCCACAAAGCCGAGCGTGCCTTCTGAACCCACCATGAGGTGTTTTAAAATATCTAACGGATCATCAAAATCAACTAATGAATTTATGGCGTATCCGGTGGTATTTTTTAGGCGATATTTATGGCGAATTAAATCGGCTAATTCGGTGTCGGCTTTTACTTCGTCGCCAAGAGCTTTTAATTGCGACAAAAGCTCGGCGTGAGAAGTGGTAAATTCGGCAACACTTTGCGCGTCGCTGGTATCTACACGACTACCATCGGCCAAGATAATGGTCATGTCTTGCATGGTGTAGTAAGTATTTTGACTAACACCACAACACATGCCCGAAGCATTATTGGCAACAATACCGCCAATTTTGCAGGCGTTAATCGATGCTGGATCGGGGCCAATTTTACGCTTAAAAGTTTTTAAATAGCGATTAGCATCGGCACCCACTACACCTGGCTGCAATCGAATTCTTTCACCGTCATCCCGTATTTCGTGGCCGCGCCATTGATCGCTTAATACAATCAATACCGAATCGGTAACGGCCTGCCCCGATAAACTGGTGCCTGCCGCACGAAAGGTAACCGCCACACCGTAGTGATGACACAGGCGTAATACTTGCTGAACCTGTGTTTGAGTGTCGAGCTTTAATACCAGCTCGGGAATGAGCTGGTAAAAACTGGCATCGGTTGCAAGCGCGCGCCGACGCGTAATATCTTCAATGATTTGTTCGGATTTTAAGATTGTTTTTATTTCAGAATAAAATCCGCTATCCAACTGAGTCATGCCTGTGTTCCTGTTAGTTCGCCAACAGTGGGTCTGTAACCCCAAGAATATAGGTTGCAATTAAACCGAGTAAGCCCGCAAAAACTACGTAGTAAACAGTAGGAATGATGGTTTTACGCAGGGTTGCACCTTCTCGACCCACAAGGCCCACGGTTGCAGAAGCTGCAACAACGTTATGAATTGCGATCATATTTCCGGCGGCAGCACCCACCGCTTGGGTAGCGACTAATAATGCGGTTGAAATACCTAAGGTTTGCGCAGCTTCAAACTGGAACTGACTAAACATCATATTAGATACCGTATTCGAACCGGCAATAAAAGCACCCAAAGCACCAATGGTTGGGCTGATAAACGGGAATAGCTGGCCAAAAATATCGGCAAATAATTGCGCACTGGCCACTGGCATACTCGCCAAGTCACCCACGTTAACGCCGGAGTTAATCACAATTCTAACCATGGGTATGGTGAATAATAAAACGAATCCCGCACCTAATAATGTTTTGCTCGACTCTTTGGCAGCATAACCTAAAGATTTAAAAGAATTACTGCCGCGACAATGAAGGAATGCTGCCACCAACGCAGAAATTACCAATAAGCCACCGGGCAGATACAAAGGTGCAATACCCGCGTTAATACCGGCTTCACCTAGAATGCTTTTTGCAGTCCAAGAAATGCTGTTTGATAACGCTTTAATATCTGGGAATACACGAGTTGCCACCAATAAAAGCGCAACCAATAAATAAGGAACCCAAGCAATGACTGCATGCATTTTGGGATTGTAGCCGGTGTCTTCTTCTTTAATGGTTAGGGTACCAAACCACTCTTTTGGCCAAAGATTGGTCGCTTCAAAATCCCATGTATTTTTAGGAATTAAGAATCCATGTTTTGCCGCGGTAACCACAATCGCCATACTTACCATGCCGCCAATCAACGATGGGAATTCTGGTCCAAGTAATAAACCGGTGATCATATATGGAAGTGTAAAGGCTATTCCGGCAAACAACGCGAAAGGGATTATTTCTACAACATGCTTCCAACTTTTATCTTTGCCAAAAAAGCGCGTCAACATAAACACCATAAAAATCGGCATAAAGGTACCGATAATGGCATGAACTATGGCAACTTCGCTGGTGATTACCTGAAGAAACTGCGCCCAACTTGACCCTTGCGATTCAAGCGTAGCACCAATAGCAGCGCTGTCTAATCCATTGGTTACACCAATAACAATCGGTGTACCTACCGCGCCAAACGAAACCGGAGTACTTTGAATCATCATACCCATAAGCACGGCCGCTAATGCCGGAAAACCAATGGCCACCATTAAGGGTGCGGCAATGGCTGCGGGTGTACCAAAGCCAGAAGCACCTTCTATAAAGGTGCCAAAACACCAAGCAATAATAATGGCTTGTACTCGGCGATCGGGTGAAACGTGGGTGAAGCCATGGCGAATAACGCTAATAGCACCGGTACGTTGCAAGGTATTAAGTAAGAAAATAGCCCCAAAAATAATCCAAAGAACAGAAACAGTGACTATCACACCTTGTAATACCGAAGCCATTACCCGGGTTAAAGTCATCTGCCAAATAAATAATGCAATTGCTATGGTTGCCGCCAATGCCACCGGCATCGCTTTTTTGGCAGGCCACTGTAATCCTAAAAGTAATACGCCGCACAATGCGATGGGTGATAAGGCAACCAGCCCATAAATCCAGTCTGACATGGGTACATCTCCGTTTTTTTAATTTATTGTTTTATTGTGGTTATCTGGTTATGGTTTCCGTTACCGAAAGCTTTCACGTATATCAACGTAGAAGGCAAGGTTTAACGAGAAGCAGGACAGTACCAATCTGATCCCTGCTGATATATGATCAAATGGAAACAACATTTTTTCTTTTTTTTATATAATGACAAATCATAAGCACGGTGCCAAAGCCGATGACATATTGCTTTTTGCTTATGTTGTAGAGGCAGGATCATTTTCTCGGGTTGCTGAGCAGCTAGAACTGAGTAATTCAGTGGTTAGTAAGCGAATAGCCCGCCTAGAGCAGGCGCTTAATGCGCAACTGCTGTATCGCAGCACCCGCAAATTGAGTCTTACCGACGCGGGCATTGTGCTTTATCAAAAATCTCGGCTGGCTAAACTTGCCATTCAAGAAGCCGAAGATGCCGTAACCGGCTACGGTAACGAGATTCGCGGTAACATTAAAATCACCATGCCGGTGGTTTCTGCGCGTTTTGTCCTCAATAACGCCATTGCCAAGTTTTGCGCCATCTATCCAGAGATATCGGTAGAAATTACACCAGATAACCGCTGTTTTGATCTTATAAAAGAAGGCTTTGATCTCGCCATTCGTACGGCACACCTCGAAGACTCTAGCCTTATCGCGCGCAGACTTATCGATTCGCAATGGATTATTTGTGCAAGCCCGACCTACATAACGCGCAACGGCAAACCGGAGCAACCCGAAGATTTATCTGACCATAACTGTATGATTTATAAATACGAAGGTGCCGGACTCGATCACTGGGCGTTAAAGCGTGATAACGAAGATATTCAAGTGCATGTGCGCGGTAGCTTAAACGCCAACGACTTAGAAGCGCTAAGACAGGCTGCCTTAACGGGGCTTGGCATTGCGTATTTGCCACGTGTACTGGTGCACGAAGATTTACTGGCGGGAAGATTAGTCTCGATAATGGCCGAACACGTTGGTAAACGTTTGGGTATTTACGCGGTTTACCCAAGAACTCGCCTGCCAGACCTTAGAATTAAACTGCTGGTAGAGCACTTACGGCAAGCTTATTTAGACAAGAAAGAATATTTTTATTAAGAAAGATTTGGAAAATTAGCAAGGATACTGCTCAACGGAACGTGCTCAGGTAAAAATCAGCTGCAAAGCGTTTTTTTTACCAAAAATACCTTCAAGACTAAACAGCAATACTGAGCTTTAACCGATTTTTAGAAGAACTTTTAGAGAGCCTTTAAAGAGTTTTTAGAAGACGGTAGAAGTAACAGAATACAGGCAGGAAAATAATTTAAAAGAATGTTTTATTAAATCAAATATAACCATCAGTTGAAGTAGTCTTAAATGGCTACTATTTAAAAATAGCAACACCTACTCTTAATGAATCTCTGGTTAATCTAAAACACGTCCCTGTGTTTAAGAAACCCGAGCAAAACCGAGTTTTTAACAAGATTTCTTAGAAATCAAACTTAGCAGAAAACTGTAAGTAATCCGAATCGATTCCGTCGATACCTTCATCATCAATAGAATAATTACCCAATTCCGCACCAACACTTAATTTAGGCGTTAAATTAGTAATGTAGTTTACCGCCCAGTGCGCGCGCTCACGACCTAACACATCGGTTTCAGCTTGGCCGTAATAAACGGTTGAACGTGCAATATCGGTCCAAAAATGACGATAAGCAACCGCAAACGCATCGGTAGATTCAACTTCGTTGCGACCAGTATCGGGATCAACAACAACATCCGGCGTTAAACCCGCACCAACATAACGACCTGGATCACCCGTGGTAATTTGGAAACGGAAATCGTCTTTACCAAAGGTTTTAATTTTACCGGCAACGTTTAAGGCAACCGCAAAATCATCTAAACCACCCTGATCAACCTGACGCAACAACGTACTGGCCGAGAAAGTACCCCAAGAATTGTTGTAATTATAACGCGCTACAACATCTGGATTCGCTTCATCTGGATCAGCTTCATCGCCGCTTAAACCAACTGCACTGGCCGGAGTACCAACATCACCGTCGCCATTGGTCTCTGGGTTTTCAATGGCAAACTGCCAAGGGCCTGTGGTATAGCGAACTTGCACCTGACGAACAAACGCTTCACCCACATGCGGACCACCAAAATCTAAAGATTCTGGTAATGCTTGTAAAGGCATAAACGTAGTCCAAGTTTGACCCGCTAACCAATTTTTGTACGTTAAATAAAAATGTCGCAAACGAGGATTTGAAGAGTTGCTCACAACTTCGTTACCGCCGCCACCGTATAAATCGAATTCTACGAATGCAGAGACATCTGGATGTTCTACTTTAAAATTAATGCGTGATTCACGAACGTTAAAACCCGTACGCGAAGTTTCACGAGGTGCACCACCCGGAAAATTGGCAACCCAATAATCTTGATAAGCAATATCACCGTTAACGTGGCGAACATCTACTTTGGTATAGCCACCAAAACTTACTTTTGCAGTACCCGCAGAGGTTTCTACACTCACCAACTCAACAGCAGCTTGGGCAGAATTTAGAACGGCTGAACAACTAAAAAGAATGGCCGGAAGACAAAGCCAAGTACGATTGGAAAAAGACATATCATTCCCTCTGTTTGTTTTTATTGTTTGATTACTGAGAATCCAGAAGGAATATAGAAATAAAGAATAAGTCGATAAACAAAGTTTAATACGAGAACTTTTTCCAAAAATTAGCAAATGGAAAAATTGGCGAAAAAATAAGAAATATTTAAGAGGTGTAGACTAAAGTATAACAGGCAACATTTTTCAATTTAAATACAGAATTAGTCATAATTTTAGAAAAGAACGCAAATTACAATAACGTTCATTCTAGCGCATGTTATTTAACTAGCGTTCTATCAAAAACAACCACGTCACTTAGAGCAAACATGTTTAAAAAGTTCATAAACATAAATACAAATTTTTGTTAGACAATAGAAACTCTAAGAACCACTCATTAACTCTTCCATGATTTAATGAGTGAATAAAAATCAGCGGACAAAATCAAAAAGATACTTACTGAGTTCTTCACAATTACAGTCACCTACCGTTCTTGTAATTGATGACACATCCATGTGTCGCTATAAATTCAAAATTAATCAGAAAATTCAAAGTTATTCAGAATTTCTTACATTTAAACAATAGGAACCTCTGATTAACTCATCCATGATTTAATCAGAGGGCAGAAATTGAAAATGCGATTTCCAATTTCTTCACAATTTCAATCACTTACCGTTCTTGAAATTGGCGACACATCCTTGTGTCGCGAGAAACTCTAGGTTAATCAGAGTTTCCAATAAATTAACCGCCAAATTACGGTAATTTCTCTGTTACGTAAGCTTGTCCTAATTGATTCACTTCTAACGTTTTTAACTGCGCTAACAAACTAATGGCTTTATCGATTATTTCTGCATCAGAATAATTAGCGTTTGCCACCGGCGTTGGAAATACTGCGTTGTACTGCAATAAATTGGTGATTTCGTTGGGATCAGAGTTCAAATCGTATAATTCATACTGAGCCGGTAAATTAATGTCTACACTGTCAAAATAACGTACTAGCTTCCACCCGGTTTCTTCAATAATTGCATGAACATTGTTCGGGTGAGCTACCGGGCCTTCGGTTAACTTTGTCAGTTCACTCGAATTACCGGATGTTTTTGCATCAGTAATTAATTTATGAACCAAGGCATTGAATACACGAAAATTAGTTAGTTCGTGTGAGTCATCCTCAAAAGTTGAAGCCTGAGACCGGCCGGGCGGCGGTAAAGGTTCAGTAATTGTATCGTGGGTTATAAATAAAACACTTTTACGAGCATTATTAACAGATTTTTTATGATTTTGTATTAAATCACTGAGATTTTCACCAACAGGCATCGGAGCAACTTCGTACCCTTCTGCCAGGAGTTTATTTTGCAAATTGGGCATATCCTCTGTGGTAATGCCGGCTAAACCTAAAATTGTCGGTAAAATATCTATGTGGCTGGTAATCTTATCGATTTGTTGCAAACCATTGGGAACCGAATGCATTGATGTTGGATATTTAACAACAACCGGTACATGAATTACCTCTTCATAAGCCGAATGCCATTTTTCCATTAAAGTACCATGTGAAGCACCGTATTCGCCATGATCGGGACAAAATATAATAATGGTATTTTCGGCCTGTCCAGAATCTTCAAGTGCTTTCAAGGTTGCACTGATATGCTCATCGACCTCACTGATTAAATAACCGTAATACTGCATAAATGCACGGCTTGCTAACTCGGGATCTTGCGTAAGAGAAAATGGCAAACCAACATCGTTCGTATTTAAACTGTAGGCTACAGCAGCAGGCAGTTGTTCTTTACGAGTAATTTTACCGTTATCTAGTGCCTGTTGCGAAACCATGCGCCCGCTTTTGGCAACCAAAGATAAACCCATTTTATATTTGTATTCGAACTGACAAAAAGGCTTATTATTGTTTATTAAGTCTTCATTCCAGTTTGGAGCTACCTCAGCGTTATTCTGCGGAAAAGATTTTTTATTTAAAGTAATTGCAGTGGTTCCACCAAGCGGAATATTTGCCTTAGTACCCGCCTTAGGCACTGCTAAAGTATAAGATGCATCCGCTAATGATTGGTCACACACGTATCCGGGCAATCCGGGATAAGATGCAATGTCATGTGGATTAGTAAAAGAAGCAGCCGCAAACCATGGCGTAGGAGTATCGCTGGGCGATGGCGGATTTACGTTTGGCTTACCTTCAGCTTCTGCAACATTTGCCCTCGCATTTGCAATGCTGTAAGGAATACCCAAACCTTGACGTTTTAAAAACGCACACACATTATCTGCAAATTGATAATCACGATAATGTCCCAGATTATTCGGTAAAGCGCCGTGAGGATCAGGATAACTCAACTCCCAATCACTAAAACCGTAATCAACTAAGCTGCTGGTTTCCTCTCCCGAAATGTGCCATTTACCAAAATAATGTGAAGTATAACCGGCGGATTTCATGTACGAACCAATGGTTGGAAAACTTTTTTTAGGCAACCAAGGAAAGTTCTCATCGGCACCATCTTTAAATAAACCATCGGTCTGTAGCACGCCGGTTTTGGTACCATACTGCCCAGTAAATAACGCAGCCCGACTGGGAACACAAGCACTAGATGCAATGCGATGGTTTCTTAATACAACAGAATTCTCCCGCAATTGCCAAAGGCCAGGAAAATACTGTTTATATTCGTTAGCATCATTGTTGTTGCCCTGAAAACCAATGATCTTTTTCATAGGTTCAACAAAGCCGTGATTATCGCCAAATGCAAATCGTGGAAATCGCATTTGATCTACCATAATCATAAGAATATTGGGACGTTTAGAGGAAGTCATAGATCGGAATCCTTTTAAAAGACGGTCATGAAATAATTATTTTTTGTGTCTTATAAATTCAACATTAAGTACGGCATGTAAGAATAATGATTAACCGAGAAATTTCTATCAAAGAAGCTCTTATTTAACAGACTCTCATTAAAAAAGACTCTCACTAAAGCACTAAAGAAACTACTACTAAACAAGACCTCATTAAGTAGAAGACGCCAATTAGCACATGTTCGTTTTTTAAAGAAAATCGGTAAAAATACAATTTTTATTTTTATACAATTTAAATTATTTATAGATATGAGAATTAGTAACGCTTCTATCTGCCATAAAACGTTTTAGGTTAATCAAGGTTTTTTTATTTTGAGCATTGAAACAATCTTTTACGGAAATCATCACGATCACTCATGCTCAATAAATTTAGGTGAAAACAGCTTCTGCAACACCCAGAAAAACATACAAAATAAAAGCAACATTTAAATTGATTAAATCAAACCAAACAATAACTGTCCCAACTTATCAATCCGTAACTTAACATCTCAAACATAAGCAATGAACAAACATTAAAAATCATTTCACAAACAAAAATCAACGACTTTATTAAATTATTAACGACCAATACCCAATTGAGATATCGCAAATTTAAATATCAAAAAATAAATATTTAAAATCATAAATATTCATATCAATCTATTACATTCAATTACACACTAATGACAGACATATAACAGATTACCAATTTAATAGCAGAAAAATTATATCAGCAGAAACTGTAATATCATTTAATAATCCTAAAATTAAATACATATTAAAAAAGTCGCATGACTTTCTATTGTGGCGCCCATTTATATTATCGACTTAGAAAATTTAGTTTAAAGTGTTTTCGGCTTCTAGCAAGCTATAAAACCCCTGTAGAAATTCAGAAAGAAAAAACCCTTTAAATAACTGGAAAAATTATGAAGATCACCAAATATATTTTAGGACTTATTTTTATCACAAGTTTCTCGAACTTATCCCTTGCAGATGTGGTAACCATAGTGGAGTTCGAAAATATAAAAAATAGAGACCAACAATTGATAAACGGAACTAATGTTTCTGGTTCAATATATCCTGCCATTCCATCAGTACTCATATCTAATGATCCTCCGTCAATACATGAATCAAGAACACCAGGAGATTTAGTAGACTCAGGAATTATTACATTTCAATCCTGCAGATTTAATTGGTCAACAATAAGAATGGGTGGTATTTATACATTTTCACGCGGAGCCGAACCATCATCAAGTTGCAGCCTTTTAGTAATTACACAAAATCCTTTTACCGGAGAACATCGATTAAGATTTCAAATAAATTAACTTTTCAAATTGCAAAAAATTTATAAAGTATTTAGGCATCCTTGAAGACTTTTATTCCATTAAAAAGTCTGCCGAAAAAAACAATCTAACCAGTTT
Organism: Sessilibacter sp. MAH1; assembly: GCF_054658315.1. Taxonomy (NCBI): domain Bacteria; kingdom Pseudomonadati; phylum Pseudomonadota; class Gammaproteobacteria; order Cellvibrionales; family Cellvibrionaceae; genus Sessilibacter; species Sessilibacter sp. MAH1. The sequence goes on along the minus strand of NZ_BAAGIC010000016.1, from coordinate 88,134 downwards.
TTAAGTTAATATTTAAGATAAAACCTTCGATTACATTATGGATGACTAAATTGAAGGTTTTATAATTTTTCACTTATTTTTTATTTGTGCAAACGTTAAATCATACTTTGCTAGCAACTGCTTAACGCGGTGCGAATCGTTACTCGATGCCTTGGTCTCTCTGCTTTTATTAAACAGTATCCTGCCTGCTTCGGCCATATTGCTGCTGCTTCGGCAGACGTCTACAACAATACACAATTTGGCTTGTTCAAAATAATCCAGCTCTTCAAAGGCAGAATCACCTATAAGTTGTTTAAGATCCTCTAGTTGTGTTTTTTGGTGATTAACCGTATTTGAGTTAGGCTGCCATTTCTTCTGTAGACGAGCAATTTCTTCGGTTACGACCTGTTCGTTAATACGCCCGCCGCTGCTTAAGGTAGCCATGCGAATAATACTGGCGTTAAGGTCACGAAAGTTACCTCGCCAGCTAGCTTGTGGTGATCGTGCAAATTGCAGGTATTTTGATCGAGCGTTAGTATTAAAAGATACTAAACTGTTTTCTTTAGACGAATAGCGCTCTAGTTCGTAATCAATATTAGGTTCTAAGTCTTCTAGTCGCTCTTTTAAAGACGGCAAGTAATAGGTCCATAAATCGATTCGTGCGAGTAAATCTTCTCTAAATTCGCCACTTTCAACATGTAACGTTAAATCTTTATTGGTGCCGGCAATAATTTGAAAATTACTCGTTATTGGTTTATCGGAGCCTAACGGCATGTAGGATTTGGTCTCAATGGCATGTAACAACATCGCTTGCTCGTCTAATCCTAACTCGCCTATTTCGTCCAAAAACAGTAAACCTCCATCGGCTTGTTTTAATAATCCAAGCCTGTCGGTTGTTGCACCGGTATAAGAACCCTTTTTATGACCAAACAACGTTGACATAGCATTATCGCCACGCAGTGTTGCGCAGTTTACTTCTACTAATTCACCGGTAAGGCCGCCGCGTTGTTTACGCAGTTCGTAAACTCGTTTTGCCAGTTGAGATTTACCCGCGCCGGTGGGGCCCATAATTAAAATCGGTTCTTTTGATTTGATAGACACCTTTTCTAATTGCGCAATGGTGGCGTTAAGTTGTTTGTTGCGTGTTTCTATTCCACCTTTTAAATAGTCAGTACCTTCTTGGTGTTCTTTTTTAAATCGTGAGGCAATTTGATCGTATTTAGAAAGATCTAAATCGATAATTTGGTATTTACCTTCTGCTGACCTATCACGCGGAGGCGGCGATGTTTGCAGCAGTTTACCGGGTAAATAATGCGCCTCGTTTAACAGATACAAGCAAATTTGCGCGACGTGAGTGCCGGTGGTGATATGAACAAAATAGTTTTCTCTTTGCGGTTTAAATGTGTAAGAACGTGCGAAATCTAAGAGTGAGCCGTAAACGCTTTCAAAATCCCACGGATTACTAAAATCAATAAAATGAAAATTAACCTTCGTAGAAGGTGACACCACAGCAATGTCTTTCGCAATAAGCTCGGCCAGTCGTGTTGAATTTTTATCCAGCAACAACTCAAAACGATCGATCAATACATCTTCTTGCTGGCAAATAGACACCGTTGGTCGCCAAAGCTCCCAGCGTTTTTTGCCCTGCCCTCGGTTATCCAGAACCGTACCTAAAATACCAATAACAACCGTTTTCATAACCAACTCTTTAACAACTCAACACGAAAAACCGGTAAACCCACGGATATATAATAATATCTTTTTAGATATACGAATAATATATATGATAGGTTTATCACTGCGATGATTAGTAGCGAGAAAATCTTCAGAATCCTTCCAAACAATATATTCTCTATATATTTCAATAACTTACTAATAAAAAACCAAATATATATCACTCAAATTCACTATCTGGCACAGCTATCGCTCTAATAAAAATAAGATCGATGGTAAAAAGTAACGTTTATTATCGGGTCGTATAACAACAGTATTGTGCCAAGCACAAAAACTCCCTGTATATAAATGGAATGATTATGAGCACTAGAAACTACGACATCATGGAAGCTGGTGGAGTACCAATTAAAACCTGGACACGCGGCGTGGCTTTCGAAGAAGAAGCTAAACAACAGTTGGCCAATATCTCTAGAATGCCGTTTGTACATAAATGGGTGGCCGCAATGCCCGATGTACACCTTGGTAAAGGCGCGACCATTGGTAGCGTGGTACCAACGGTAGGCGCGGTAATTCCAGCGGCGGTAGGTGTTGATATCGGTTGTGGCATGATGGCCGTTAAAACCAACATGACCGCCAAACAATTACCCGACAACCTATTTGAAATGCGCTGTGCCATTGAAAAAGCCGTACCCCATGGCAGAAGTTCTGGCCGAGGCAGAAACACTCGCGACGTTGGTGCCTGGCATAATTTACCGGAAGATGTAATTCAAGCTTGGCTGCCTATATCGCAACAATTTGATGTTTTAAAAGAAAAACACCGCATTTTAAAAAATACCAACAATGTAAACCATCTAGGAACACTGGGTACGGGAAACCATTTTATTGAAATGTGTTTAGATGAACACCAAAGCGTATGGTTTATGTTGCATAGCGGCTCGCGCGGTGTAGGTAATCGAATTGGTACGCATTTTATTGAAGTTGCGAAAAAAGAAATGGAACGCTGGATGATTCAATTACCCGATCGTGATCTTGCGTATTTACCCGAGGGCTCTGAACATTTTGACCATTATATTGAAGCGGTTGAATGGGCACAAAATTTTGCAAAAATTAATCGCCAGGTGATGATGCAGCGCGTCATTAATGCTGCGAGATCGGTATTAAACTTTAACTTTGAAGCCAATATAGAAGCCGTAAATTGTCACCACAACTATGTATCACGTGAAAACCACTACGACAAAAACGTTTTAGTTACTCGTAAGGGTGCGGTACGTGCACGTAAAGGTGAGATGGGAATTATTCCCGGCAGCATGGGTGCAAAATCGTTTATTGTGCGCGGCCTAGGTAACGAAGAAAGCTTTTGCAGCTGTAGCCACGGTGCCGGTCGAGTTATGTCCCGTACGCAAGCGAAAAAAGTCGTCAGTTTAGAAGAGCATAAAAAGGCCACTGAAAATGTAGAGTGCCGTAAAGATGCCAGCGTAATTGATGAAACACCTTCTGCCTATAAACCTATCGAAAAAGTCATGGAAGCGCAAAAAGATTTGGTAGAAATTGTTTATACCCTTAAGCAAGTGGTTTGCGTAAAAGGTTAAGGTAATTTTAATTGAACAGGTTTTTTATTAACACAAGGAAGTGTTCTTCTAATTAACGCTAAAAAATTTAAAGCAACAAAAAAATTCGAATATAACTATGGACAAAATACTATTAATTGATGGATCACTCGGTGAAGGTGGCGGCCAAATTTTACGAACCTCATTAACGCTTGCCATGTGTTTAAAAATTCCGATTACCATCAATAATATTCGAGCTGGCAGACCAAAACCGGGTTTAATGCGCCAGCACCTCGCGTGTATAAATGCGGCAAAAGAAGTCTGTTCGGCAAAGGTTGTAAACGCAGAACTAGGCTCACAATCAGTTACGTTTATACCAGGTGATATAACAGCCGGTAAATTCCACTTTTCGGTTGGTAGTGCTGGCAGTACAACACTTATTTTTCAAACAATATTTTTAGCATTAACGCAAACTAACGAAATAAGTGACGTAACATTCGAAGGTGGCACACACAATCCATTTGCCCCAAGCTACGATTACTTAATTGAATGTTTTAAACCCATGGTTGAAAAACTGGGTTATAAATTTGACGCACACTTAGAAAACGCTGGTTATTACCCTGCAGGAGGTGGATTATGGCACTGTAGAATCTACCCTAAAGAATCCGCAAAAGTATTGAGCTTAATAACGAGAGAACAAATTAAAAAAATACATGCAACGGTTAACATTTCAAACCTAAAGCACAATATTTTTGAACGCGAAAAAAATGTGCTTAAAGAACAGCTGGACCTTCGCGACAATCAAATTACAGAAAAACACCTTAACTCAATCAGCTCCGGCAATGCCGTAGGTGTTACCATTGAAAGTGGCAATGTTATTGAGTATGTAGAATCACTGGGCGCAAAAGGCTTAGCCGCTGAAAAGGTCGCACGAGATGTGGCTGGCAAAACCCGTGAATACATCAAAAACAACACCCCGGTGGGCGAATATCTTTCTGATCAACTTATTCTACCGATGCTTTTAGGTAATGGCGGAGAATTTTTTACTAGCAATATCAGTTCTCACTTAAAAACTAATATAGATACCGCAAACAAAAGACTAAAAGAAAATAAAATCTATTCGAAAACATTAAGAATCGAACAAACCAACGCTAAATATAAAATTATCTGCGAATAGTAAATTTTGAGTTAAAATAAACCTACTTTAAGAAAGGTATGTTTTGATTAGCCTAGAGTTTCTCACTGCACAAGGATAACTTGTCAAATTCAAGAACAACAAGTGTTTGAGATAGTGAAGAATTTGGGAGTCGCATTTTCAAAATCAGCCCTCTGATTAAACATGGATAAGTTAATCAGAGGTTCCACTGTATTAACTCGCTAATTTATCGATTTAAATTAGCGATCAATCTTCACCCTCATCAATACGAATATCAGCATAAGGCTTTTTCCACAAATTGTGTTGAGCTTCTTTATCGAGCGGCGTACCAGCAATAGAGTTGGTGTAATTACTGATTAATTTAATCGCCAATGCTAGCACCACTTCTAATGCTTGTTGATCAGAATAACCCGCGTCAAAAAATTCTTGTAACTGCATTTTAGAAACCTTACCGCGCGTTAAAATCATACGGCTGGTAAATTCACTCAAGGCGTTGTGTTTAGGGTTAGACAGTCTACCACCGCCGCGCAAGGCATTAACATCGTCTTTACTAAGACCACTGCTATCGGCCAAAATTGTGTGCCATGGCATACAGTAATGGCAATCATTTTCAAAGTTAGCCGTCATATAAATGACTTGTTTTTCTTGCGCATCAAACGAAGAGGTTTCGAACTCATCCCACATAAACGTGTAGCCCGCTAATAATTGCGGGCTAAGCGCCATAACTTTTTCTACATTAGGAATAAGACCAAAATTTTGCTCAGCCTTTTCTAACCAAGCTACAGAGCCTTCGGGGGCGTTTTCTTTTTCAAATAACGGAAAATGTGACATAATTCTCTTATTAAACCTGCTCTTATAACCATATTTAGTTTGATATTTACCCAACATGACTTTTTAAAATAAAAGCCATAATTATGAGCAAAAACCGTTGTATGGCTGTAAAAGTTACACCACAAAAAGTAACCTGTCAAAATATTTTATAATGGTTATCATGAGTTGATAAACTGTCTTTCGGTTGACCTTAGCCTATATAAAAACCCCTGAATAACTCACCCATGATTTAATCAGAGTTTATCCTATAGTTACTCCGGTTTATTGCAATAAACCGCAACAAATCTTATGTGTTAACCGTAAATCGGAAAAAATGCATTTCTGTTTCAAAGTCAAGCTTATAAGAATGGTTGAACTGCCCATTAGTTATTGCATTAATGGAATTTTGCCAAAATTCAAGTGCCCTTTTATTTTCTTTAAGCACTCTTATTAGCCACTTCCCGGGATATAATTGAACACACAAATTAAATGCACTACGACCAATCCCTTGCCTAGAATAACGTTTTAACACAAAAAATTGATCGATATCGTATCTTTCGTTATCTTCGGGAAATTTTCGAATAAACACAAATCCTGCGATTTCATTATTCACCTCAATAAAATAAGGGATATGATCAGATTCACTCCAATAGGGTTCGATTAAATGTTTATGTTTAAAGTAACGACCGTTTGTGGGTAGATTACTGTTTAACATAGCCGAAAATTCGTAGATATAACAATTAAATAAAGAGATGATAATGTCTTCTTTATCTTTCGTTATCCTTTTAAGTTTTACTTTCATAACCTTTACTTTAATTACAACAGAATTAAGGAGCTTCTGATTAACTCTAAGTATCGTAATTAATTCTAGGAAACTCTGATTAACTTAGAGTTTCTAGCGACACAAGGATGTGTCGCCAATTTCAAGAACGGTAAGTGATTGAAATTGTGAAGAAAAAGGAATCAATCAGAATGGTCTACTAGGAAAATTGAAAATAAAATTCATTTATAAAAAAAGCGAGCAACTTACGTTTACTCGCTTTTTATCTAACTTTCGACAGGAACCTTGATTAACTCAGAGCTTCCTAAACTTTATTTAGCGTAGTTTTGTGGGAACATCGCACGCAGAGCTTCTTCGTCACGTTCTTTTTTGAATTGAATGTCACTGCCTACTTTGCGAGCTTTTTCAACGGCAGGTCGAGCATCAATGCGTGCAAACCAAGTTTTTAGATTTGGATAGTCGTCTAATGCGTTTTCACCCAAAACAAAACCTACACGGTCTAACCAACCCCATGCAGAAATGTCTGCGATGGTATAGGAATCGCCCACTATGTACTCTTTTCCGGCTAATTTAGCGTCGAGCACACCATATAAACGCTGAATCTCTCGACGATAGCGATTAATTGCGTATTCTATTTTTTCGGGCGCAAAATGTTGAAAATGAACAGCCTGACCGGAGAACGGCCCAATACCGGTGCCAATGAACATCATCCAAGATAGTAACTCGCCTCTATTGGCATCGGCGCCGAGCAATTCTTTTCCGTATTTTTCAGCGATGTAAATTAAAATCGCGTTGGAATCAAAAACAATCGTGCCTTCATCATCAATTGCAGGAACTTTTGCATTTGGGTTAATTGCGGTAAAAGCAGGTAAATGTTGTTCACCTTTCATGGTGTCTACGGGGACAACTTCAAAGTCTAAACCCAGCTCTTCAAAAATAAGGGCAACTTTCATTGGGTTTGGTGTAGGGTGGAAATAAAATTTGATCATGTTTCAGTCCTAACAATATTTTTTTATTTAACTAACGTAAATTTATAAAAATCCTGATTTATTCAGAATTCTAAGCAATACAAGAAGCCGTTGCTGACTTAAAGAATGCCAAGCAATTTATGTAGAGAAAATATTAAACGTCGTGTTTTAATATTTTATTCTCTGATTAATTCATACATGAATTAATCAGAGGCTCCTTAAGGCTTAGTTGGTAATAAGTCTTAGTCGGTAATATTGAGACCATCAAAATCACTGGCACTGTGACGTTCTCTTAATTGTTCGTTTTCAGGCCCCCAAGTACGGTTAACAATACGGCCCTTTCTAACACCGGGTCTTTTATAAATTTCGTTTGCCCAGCGCACAACATTTTCATATTCGTGTACTTGCAAAAATTCCTTAGCGTCGTACAAGGCTCCTCTAACCAATAAACCGTACCAACACCAAGTTGCAATATCGGCAATAGTGTATTCACTGCCTGATAAATATTGTCGCTCTCCCAATATTTTATTTAATAAATCGAGTTGACGTTTGGTTTCCATGGTATAGCGGTCAATTGCATACTCGATTTTTATTGGAGCATAATGATAAAAATGACCGAACCCGCCACCAAGATAAGGTGCAGAACCTTGCAACCAGAACAGCCAGTTCATCATCTCCACTTTTTCAGCGGGGTTTTCTGGAATGAATTTGCCAAATTTTTCTGCGAGATATAATAAGATAGCGCCAGACTCGAATACGCGTACCGGTTGTTCACCCGAATAATCCAATAAAGCAGGAATTTTTGAGTTTGGATTAACACCTACAAAACCTGAGGAGAATTGATCACCCTCACCAATATCGATTAAAAAGGCATCGTATTCAGCTTCCTTAACACCCGCCTCTAGCAACTCTTCAAACATAATGGTGGCTTTTTGCCCGTTAGGAGTTCCTAGAGAATAGAGTTGAAATGCATGTTCGCCGCGAGGTAATTCTTTTTCATGGGTGGCTCCAGAAATTGGGCGATTTACCTTGTCCCATTTACCTCGGCCATCGCTGTTTAGAGTCCAGATTTTTGGTGGTTGATATTCATCAGCCATGTTTTTTCTCCAATTAATTTTTAGCTATTCTAATTATTGAAAAACTTAAGAATTAGCATGTTTAAAGTTTTGTTGAGACTAACTGCGCAGCAATTAAGTTCTATACCTAAATACCGCTAAAATAACCTAATTGTATTTTTCATTGGCTATAAAAATAGAATCTCGCCGATGGATTTTGGGAACCGTATTTGTAATTACCAACGAGCCTTTCTTTCTCAGGGACAATACAAACGGAGTGAATCTGATCATCGCTTGATTATCGATTTTCTTGAATCTAACTAATTTCAAGCTACCAATTACCAAAAACGTATTTAAATTAATCAACACAGTAAACAATATGAAACTCTGATTAACCTACAATTTCCAGCAACACAGAACATGTCATCACGGTTTGTCTTTTGATTAAATCATGGCGAAGTTAATCAGAGATACCAATTGCTTAACTACTGAACGAAACTGAAAAAACACCATAGAATGTGCTGGAATTTTCCATTTAAGTCTAACGATCTTGGCTGTGAGCTTAGATAGAAATTAATAAAACTAATGAAGGATATTAACGCGAGGTAATTATTTTAGATAGGATCAAGTTTTAAAGATGGGCATCGAAATTTTTGAACAAGCCTTTCATTTAAACTGTTCGACTGAGTCATGTGCAGCGGGAAGATAACATCAAGATCAATGCATTTAGATGCAATTAATCCATAATCAATTTATTTATGGTTAGAACGGTTTTATAAGGCTGGAGCGAAATGTTATCCATTTAATAGCATTTAAAATTATACCGTTGGTTTAATTTTAAATTCAATCCAAAAAGCGCTCGTGCAAAACCTTCAACATCTATATTTAAAATATAGCTCATCGACAAAGCCGATTACGTTAAATTTCACCTCATTATTAACCGAATAACATTTAAAACTCAAAATCAAAATTAATTTTGTAGGTTTGATTGGCGGTTTCATCATCCAATGGAAATAAAATTCCGGTTTCCCAAGTCAGTCGTTTCCTTCCACCTAATTTAACGACTCCCGAAAATACCGGACCAAACGCAGAGGTAGTTTCACTCTGATAAAGTTCTAGGCCTGGTTCAAAGCTTTGACTCAGTCTGTAGCGAGACTGTCCGGCAAAGGCCGTTTCGAATTCATCGTTAATATCTCCGCCCCATTCAATAATTGCCGATAAATTCCCAGTAAAAATAAAGCGGTTGTATTCTTTTAAACCAATTAAGGTAACCGCAGCTTCAAGAACATCTTGACCAAGTTCATCTTCAAATTCAAACAACAAACCCCAATCGCTACTGTACTCGCCCTGCTCTGTTAATTGCCATTTAAGCTCAATTTCGTAGGAATCTTCTTCAATCGCTTCGCCTTGTTCTTTTTCTCCGACCACATAGAATTCAAGAAACAAACGCTCAGACAAAGATTGACCATACCCAAATCGTGTTTTCCAGACATCGTTACCCGCGAACGGATCGTGTTCGAGCACGTTGCGAAATTCAATTTCGCGCTCCAACGGCTGAACATAAGGGTCGTAAACTCTATCGACTGAGGTAGTACCGGCAAATGCGGCACTTGACGACAGTAAAAGTAATAAGCTTGAGAATTTAATGGGCTGCGACATATGTATTTCTTACAGACTTTTTAAATAGCGAGAGAGCAAATGTTATAAGCATTAACGATAACGCAATACCGTAGGCAATAATTTCTAACCATGTTGGCGTAGATTCGTAACCGAATAATGCATAAGCAATTTGACCTAAAATAGATGATTCCGGCAAGATAAAACTGGAATCCCAAGCCGTACCGATATCAGGTAGCCAATCAGCCTGAATCAATAACTGAACGGCCTGTAAGCTCATACCAGAAGCAATTAAAGTAATAAAAAATATTTGTATTAATTTGAGCACTTTATATTCTGCGGCCATTATTAGACTGTAATACAACAATGCTCCCGCACTAAAACCAATTGCCATACCAATAAATCCACTGGTAGCGGCGTATACAAAATTTTGATCCGTAATGATAAACCCTGAATAAAATACAAACAGTTCACCACCTTCGCGAGAAATAGCAAACGCTACGGTTATCGCCATAACAATAATCAGCAATCGTTTAAAGCTGACCGAAAAGCTTAGCATGACGCACAAACAAAACAGTAAACCAGTAATCAAAAACATGGCAAAAGCGTTGTAAACTTCTTGCCCCATGTACTCGAAGCTTTCAGATAGCGCACTAAGATTTAGTGCGTAAATTACCGCAAAACAAATACCCGATAAAAAACCAACGGCAAGCCAACGATTAGAAACATCATAAATACGGCTGATGGATAACAGAACACTTATTAGTAGGCTTGCCTCTAATGTTTCACGCAACACCAATACAATTACAGGCAACAACATAAATCACTCCGCGATAATCACGCCTTGCGCTGTGGTAATATTAAACTCGCCAAAAAAAGGATAAATTCCAGGCGCTAAAGGACCAATAAAAATAACCGATTTACTGTTACCAAGTATTACTTTTTCTCGGTTGAGCTCGTAACTTTCAAACTCTTCGGGAGTGCTGTCTTCATTGAGCACCAACAACTTGATCTTGACATTAGCGGGAACATGCAGCTCTGAAGGATAAAATAAATGATCTTTAATGCGCAGCTCGAACTCAGGTTTGGCTGCAAAGGTAAAAGACGCGCTCATGCACACAATCAAGGCAACAAACAATTTAGTTAGGCCTAAAAACCTTTGATTGCAAAACTTTCTCACACTATGCATTTGAGGTCTCGTCATTATATTTTTTAGGAAATTTCATACGAACGCAAAAGCCACCTAAATTTGGTGACGGAATGCTTCGAATCTTACCTTGGTGAGAACAAACAATCTCATTAACGATGGATAAGCCTAATCCTGATCCTTGAATATTAGAATTATTTTTATCACCATCGAGCCGATAAAATCGATCAAAAACCTTAGCGGTCTCTGCTTCTGGTACGCCTGGGCCAGAATCTTCAACTAAGATGTCGATAAAGTCGTCGTATTCGCTAATGCTTACCACGATAAAACAGTCGTTCTTGCCGTATTTGCTGGAATTATCCAAAAGGTTTCGAAATAAAATTTCAATAGCGAAAGGTTCGCAATCGAGCAATATATTATCGACTTCTTCATGGGTATTGAGTATATCTGTTTTTTCTAAACTCTGTAGATTATTAAAATTACCTAATTTTAAGGTTTCTTGTTCAAAAAAAGCTTCATCATCGCGAATGCAAATAAGAGGAATATTATCTTCACGATAAAGCCCCGAAACTCGTCGAGCGATGACATTACAGGTTTGATTACGCGATGCTAATACCGGATAAAAATCGGCAACCATTGCACCCAAGTGCTCAACCAGATTAATCGACTTAAAATTATTCGCAAACTGCTCGCCGCCAATTCTGTGTAGCGTTAATAACTGATCGATGGCACCTGACATTCTATCAATGGACTTTTTCATATCGTCGCAAACGGAATCTTGTTTCACGCTTTCTGGCAGGTTGTGGAGTTGTAACTTTAAAATAGCCAGTGGTGTTCTAAGCTCGTGAGCTGCGTCGGCAGAAAAACGTTTTTCACGATCGAAAGATATTTTTACGCGCTCAAATAAGCCGTTTAACGCACTCACAATTGGCGCCATTTCAACGGGGTATTTCTGTAATTCCAGCGCACTTAAATCGCGGGTATTACGATTGGCCAGTAAATTCGCCAATTGCGATAAAGGCGCTAAACCACGACGAATAATCAACCACACCAAAATACCCAACAAAGGTAATACCCAAATGGTGGGTAAAATGGCTTTTAAAATAATTTGCTCGGTTAAGGTCGTATAAGAATTTGATTGAAAACCAATCACAATATAGGGTTGAAACTGGTTAATTCTAAGATTAAATTCGGCGGCATCGTCTGTGACTCTCTCGGATAAGAAATCCGCTTTGGTTCGCCAACGATGAGCATTATAGCTGAAGGTATGAAAGCCAGGCTCATGTAAAAATAAAGGTTCTTTCGGTGCATTATTAGAGGCTATAGATACAACGCCATTGTCGATCACTTGAAAAAAAGTATGCTCGTCAAATAAATCACTCGGAATCGGTAATTTTAAAGCAACGGCTTCGTTTTCAGTTTGAACATAACTGGCATTATGCAGAGTTTTAACCAGAGTTTCGATAACACCAAATCGTTCGGTGACTTGGCTATCCAACAAATCAGCAGCGGATTTAGCACTTTCCTTAAAGCCGTGTAGCGCGGCAATAAAGTTGGTCAAACAAATTACCGAGAGCAGTACAACGGCGAGAAAGGTGCGTACAGAAGACGGAAAAATAGCGATTAACTCCCTACTTTAGGAATTAAATAACCAACACCTCGAATGGTTTTAATAAATCCTTCGGGAAGTTTTTTGCGCAGGTTACTAATGTGCACCTCTATGGCGTTACTGCCAATTTCTTCACCCCAAGAATACAAGTTACTTTCTAGAATTTGTTTGGTTTTTACCTGACCAACACCTTCCATTAATACCTTAAGCGTCATGTATTCTTTTTTGGGAAGCGAGAGTTTAACGCCGTCTACTGCGACTTCGTGTGTGGCGCTATCGAGCACTACGGTTCCAACAACAATTTCGTTACTGGTAGATACTAGGTTCACGCGTCGTGATAGGGCTCGTAATCGAGCCAATAATTCGGGCATTTCAAAAGGTTTTGATAAATAGTCATCGGCGCCTAAATCCAGCGCTTTTACTTTTTCGTCTACCGCATTGCGAGCGGTAAGAATAAGCACCGGCGTGGTGTGCTTTTGATTGCGAAGATGATTTAAAACACCGAAGCCGTCGATCTCTGGCAAACCTAAATCTAAAATCACTAAATCAGGTTCAAGCGAATCAAAATAGCGGAGCGCACTCTGGCCATCGTAGGCGCACTCCACCACAAAGTTTTCACGCACCAGCGCCTGAGACAACGCATTCGACAAATCTTTATTATCTTCTACCAAAAGCACTTTCATGCGTGATTACTTTCCTAACGGCCTGCGCCTTCAATTTCTTTTAGCGCAAGGCGAATTTCTTCTCTTCGACCAGAATCTGCCAAGGGACGATTTGGGCGATCTTTAGCCGCTAAAGCCTTGTTAAAGTACTTACGCGCTTCATCAAACTGTTTTTCTTCAACCAAGTACTGACCGTAAAAATAGTTTGGATCAATACCATCTGGATTTATAGCTAGGGCTTTATCCAAAAATTCTTTCGCCTTTTTGTTACTGCCAAAGGCTACCGGCCATCCGGGAACCCGTAAATGCAAAATACCTAAACTGGTGTAAGCAGAACCTTGAAGCGCAGTTGCGTCGTATTCGAGCGATTCTTCTAGGTCTTTTTTAGCCTGTTTGACTAATTTTAAAGCACCTAGACCACCTTTGGTACCGGCAGCGGTAGATTTGATGATACCACTCCAAGCATACAAGTTTGCATTTTTTGGGTATTGTTTTAGATAACTGTCAACGGTATCAAGGAGCTTATCAAAGCTCTCTTCTTGTTGATCTTCGTCGAGCTCGTAATAGATGTGTGCCCATTGATGCTGAAGATCACTTAAAGCCTCATCCGCTGAGTTAGCCGCCCAAGAAGTTGCAGAGAGAAAACTCGCAACGAACACACAAATTGCCGTTGTCATTTTGAACGGATTAAACCCCAATCGTTGGTAAACAACTGTTATAGAACTCATGATGTAACCCCTTCACGCTTGCAAAATTTAATAATGGTAGACAATTTTTTTTGAATAGATTTATCAACAACATTAGGCAGTAAAGCATTAATGCGAACAAATAAGGACTCGGGAAATCCCAAATACAGATTACTGCGCGCCTTATTTTTTATGGCTTTAATTAACTGCTGGGCAACCCAGCTCGGTTCATCAACGTGATTGCCAAGCTCGGTATTTAAGTCGTCAATTTCCGCTGAATTTAATGCCGTTTTTGTGGCTCTTGGCGCAAAATATAAAACATCAATAGGAGAATTTGCCAATTCACGACGCAGGGATTCTGACAAGCCACGTACACCAAATTTGGTAGCGCAATAAACGCTAGAACCCGGTAAACCAATGCTGCCAAGAATGGAGCCAACGTTGACAATTAACGCTTTGTTGGTACGCTTTTGTTGATTGTAAGCATCAACAAAATCACGGCACAACATGGTAGGAACGGTGAGATTCGTGAACATCATGTTAGCGATATCACTATCGCTCATATCACTAAGTAGGCTTAGGTCGTTCACGCCCAAGCAATTAATAATAATATCTGCTTGATACTGTGACATAACCTGTTTGAAGTTCATGCGATCTGATTTGTTTTTAAAATCAACCACGGTGTAGCTGACATCAACTGATGCCAGCTCGTCTTGCAAAAGTTTTAGCTTTTGTTCACTGCGACCGGCCAGCAACAACTTCGCGCCAGATAGAACAAGTTCTTTCGCAATCTCTTGTCCTATTCCTCCAGAAGCCCCAACCAATAGCACTTTAGAATTTTCGATTTGCATATCAATCCCGATCAATCGAAGATTATTGTTTTAATACCTGCGCCTGAGACTCCGCTAATTCAGAAAAGACATTAGCGTATAATTTATAGAAGTTTTTAGCCGCGTGAATAATTACCGCTTGTTCTGCCGGATCGGTAATTTGATTCATAAGACCTTCGTAAAATTTTACATGCTCTAAATCAAGCTCACCGTGAGAAGTAAGGTAACTAAACGCAGAATTTGGTAAATTTAAAGATGCCTGAATAACACCCGCCGCTTTAGTGGCTAACTGTGTGCTTGTGCCTTCTAAAACCAACACCATGCCAAAAAAAGCTAAGGGTGAAACGCGATCAATGGAATCATACGCATATGAAACCATCATATCAGTCGCAAAATTAGGAACGGATACGCGAGCTTGTTCTTTATTGTAACCACAGGCAGCGATATCGTTAAGCACCCATTCTTGATGTCCAGATTCTTCTTCAATGTATTCTGCAATTGCCACACGCAACCATTCTTGAGATTCCGTTAAACGCGAACCGCAACGCATCAATAAAGGCACTGTATGTTTCACGTGATGAAACGCTTGCTGTAAAAAAGCCACGTACAAATCTAAAGAAATATCACCGTGCAAACTGGCTTGAATAACATCTAACGTAAAAAGATTATTTTTTTCGGCTTCGGTTGCTTTAATTAATGTTTCGTAAAAGCTCATGTTAGCTCCGTTACAGATTCGTTGTACAACGCATCAATCAATGATTCGTTGTTTTGTGTAAAAGAAATTCTATTGATGCGACCGTTATAGGTTAAATACGGCTGCCATTGTTGTTTAGATAAACAGGTAAATTGTTTTACTTGCGCGTAAATAGGCAGATGTTCATTTATAGACAGTAATTGCTGCTGCAAGTGCTCAACAGGAATACCCACATCTACAATTTCTAGCGCTGCACTTAAATAAGGTTTTGCTTCACCTAAAACCAAGGCACGCACCACAAACGGAAATTTTTCCAATTCAGATTCAACCCACTCGGGATTTACATTGCGACCGTTACTTAATACCAAGGTATTTTTCTTACGACCAGAAATGTAGAGATAACCGTCTTTTAATTCGCCAATATCACCGGTGTAAACGGGGTCTGAAAGAGCCGTCCAACTGTTTGGATCACCAACGTAACCCAAGTTTGTTGAATTTCTAACGACAATTTCACCATCCACAATACTCACTTCGCAATGCGGCAAAATGTTACCAACGGAATCGATTGGATCTTGCAAACTGGCGTTAAGGGCTACAACCGAACCGCACTCAGACAATCCATAACCTTGATACACCGGCAAATTTAATTGCCGAGCTTGATTTAATAAATCGGCTGATACCTTGCCGCCGCCCACAGCGACAAAAGAAAAACTTGTTGGCAACGCCATACCTTGATGAACCGCTTGCAACAAGAGCTTTAATAATTGCGGTACTAAGATTGTGGTATTAGGTTGTACTTGATGCAGCTCCTGAAATAATGTCATTAACAACGCTGGTAGTTGTGTACGATCACTGCTTTTAGGCGAAAAAAGTAAATCGTTAACCGTATCGGAAAGATAAACACAACCGCCGCACATAAAACTGGCGTAAATACCGGCAATGTTTTCCAACAAGGTTGAGAATGGCATAAAACTAAAATGTACGGGGCTCTCAACATTAACCGCAGCCACTAAAGAACTCGCCACTTTTAACTGATGTTCAGCACTTAAACAAACACCCTTAGGGCTAGCCGTAGAACCCGAGGTGAAGGTAATTTTTTGCGTGCCTTGCGGTAAAGCATTCTGGCTTTCGGGTTTAAGCTTTAAATAATACAGGTTGGGTAAGCACTTAAGCGTATGAGCACTACCAACATGAGCTATTTTTGATTGTGTTAAAAATTTATCCAAATAAGCTTCTTCAAAAATAATCAAATCGATAGAAGCCTGATTTAGGCTGTGAAAAATTTGTTCGTCACTAAAGAACGTTGGCAACGGTAACGAGGTAATACCGTGATCGAACAGCGCCAAATCTAGCGCGATCCAACCAATGCTGTTTTTCGCAATAAAAGCAACACGCTGGCATTGTAAAGCGCTTAACTCTGTACTGATTTGACGAACTTTTTGATTCAACTCTGCATAAGTTAATGAATCATCGGCGGTGCGTATCGCAACATCGTCGTTACACTGCTGTAGAAAAATTTGAGCTAAATTACCCACCGTCTTTACCTAATTAATTTAGAAATATTATCGATGTCTAAATCTAATGATTTGGTAAACTCGCTATATTCGTAGATGGACTCAAGAATACTTTTTGCGTTTTTCAAAGAAGCCACCAAAACCATAGGCTTGGTGTCGTAATAAGTACCCCAAGATTTACCGCCGTCGGATAAACGACTTGGATCTGCTTCAGCTAGGGTAATTACTTCAAGTCCGGTTTTAGAAATAATGTGTTTAACCTGCGCAGTGGCGGTAAACACCATATGTTCGAAACCCGCTTGGTATAAAATTTTCGCTAGAATTAAAAAAACACTCAATGATGCGCCGGGATGCAAAGAGACCAAATTTCCAATTTCCACCAACTGACTGCGCAACACAGGCTTCATTAATTTACTTGCAACGGCCTGCTCTAAGGTTTCGCCTAAATACTGTTCGAGAAAGACCGCCTCAGCTTTTACCGGATTTACACCCACCAAACAAAGAGAGCGATCATTGCATCGAAAATCTAAAAGATGAGGTAAAAAGTGGCTAACTTGCGCACCGTAACAAGTCTCAAATTCACCTGCTATCTTCTCTTCCATCAATTTGCGAGAACTACGATCATTTGCATGAATGTCAGAATGCGTTATCTCAATCAACGAATGAATATTAGTTCTTTCGAAATAACGACGCAGAGATTTGTGTGATTGAGTTAACAAGAGCTCACCTCATAATTTAAATTCTCAGCAGGTTTTGCTGACAACACTAAAATTACGCTCTGAATCTTAGCGAAACCTTAAGGTGAGATAATTATTTGAGGGCGAGATCACAAAAATTGAAAAGAGACTTAGCAGGGAGTTTTACGTCGTTTTTCGCAATTTTTCGCAATTTTTCGCAATTTTTCGCAATTTTTCGCAATTTTTCGCAATTTTTCGATCAATATGGATCGAATTCGTACCACTATAAGCTTAAATTATAGAAGATGAACCACTAACAGACGGTTATTCGCGTATTTTTGATCAATGATTCGCCACTTTCGAGGAATTGGACCCTTAAGAAATCGTCGGATTCTTAAGAAACCAGCAAAACCTTAAGAAATGATCTGATCCGGTAACTTGTTAACTTGAGAAGCCTCAGATTAACTCATCCGAGATTTAATCCGAGGACAAAAGTTGAAAATGCGATTTCCAATTTCTTCACAATTTCAACCACTTACAGTTCTTGAAATTGGCTACACATCCTTGTCTCGCGGGAAACTCTAGGTTAATCGGAGTTCCCTTAACAAAATTAACCACAGAAGTATTATGGCAATAAGAAGCGCACCTTAAGCAATCGATTGAGTTTATTTGCGGCGTCTCAGGGCTTCTTAACAAGGTTCATTCCACTGAACAATTATCGATCAGAATCGACTTTACGTGCAACGAACTCGGTAAGATTTAACAAGGACGTTAAATTATTTTCTTTAACATCTTGTGGTGAAAAGCGGATATTAAATTCCTTTTGTACCATCATAAAAAAACGCAGCGAGTTTAGGGAATCAAGCAAACCATCTTGCTTAAAATATACATCGTCGTCACGAAAATTAAGATCGCCAAAAGACCGTAATAAATTAGTCAAAATTACTTTAATACGATCAAAATTAGCGTTACGCACCAAAGAGCTGGTTTCGTAAGATCTTGAAGAACTTGTCATAGAATCAACTTCCTTTCAGCCAAACTTTAACTCCAACAATTCGGGTTTTATGGGATTATTCATCGACAAGGTTTTTTTATTAAGCGCAGATTTATGTATCGCCTCCATCAGCTCTAAGCCTTCGTTAGCAATGCCATAGCTGTATGCGCCACTGAATAAATCAAGATCGTGATTTTTTGAGTCTCTGTGGTTTTTACGGTAAATAATGGCGTTGGCAAAATCGGTGTATAAATTGGCAAAGGCTTCAATAAACCCGGACGGATGCCCTGCTTTAAAACGATTATAACGAGGTGCATTGGCCGTGTAGCAAAAACTGCCTCGTTCGATAATTTCACGTCTGCCATCGGCGTAATTAATGGTTAACAGCTCTGGCGAGGTTTGCTCCCAAAATGCAGAGGCATTATCGCCGAAGATACGCAGCGACATGCCATTTTTGTAGCCCAGAGCGGATTTACTTACCCAAAGTCGTGCAAAAAAATCCTGTTCATATTCAATCAGAGCAGAGGCATCATCAACAATATTATCAATTTTACCGTAGGTATTTTCTTGAGCACGAACCGTTACGGGATGTAACTTGGTTAAAAAATAAATTAATTGATGCAAATGGCACGTAAGGTCTAGGTGGATTGTAGGAATGCTTCCGTCATGTGTACGCCAAGATTGTATCGGCGAAACCTTTGCATGCTTTCCGCCGCGAATATAACCTTCTTGTGGCATTTCGATTTGAATTTGCATGAGCTTACCCAACTCTCCTCTTGAAATTCGAGTTCTAAGCTCGCGCACCATTGGATACGCAGAATAGTTATAGGTAACCGATAAAAATCCGTTATTCTTTTTTAATGCCGAATTAATACGTGCAGAAGACGCTAAATCATTGGTTAAAGACTTCTCACAAATCACCGGAATATCTAGACTTAACGCAGAAATAACCATCTCTTCGTGAATGGGTGTTGGTGTTAAAATCACAACAGCGTCGATCTCATTTTTCTCAGCAATTAAAAGATCCTGCCAATTATCATACAACCGATCTTGAGAAATACCGTAGGAGAACGCAGTTTCTTCGTTAACGGGATAATTTGAGCTAAAAGCGCCAGCAACAAGCTTCCATGCATCGTCTAATTGGCTTGCACAGAAATGAGTGTAGCCAACCGCCGAGTTTACACCACCGCCGATAAAAGCCAATTTAAGAGTATTTGCGCTCATAGTAGTATTCCAGAATTAGACATTTATAATAAAACTAAAAAATGGGAACCTTCGATTAACGCAACCGTAATTTAGTCAAAGGTTTCTGCTCACTAAAACAAACCTAGAGAAAACCTAGAGAAAATTACGAATGAGTTAATTAGATGCACCTAAAAAACATTATTGTTGCATGATTTTTTCTTATAATTAGTCGTCAATAATTAAAACAAAAATATCGCCCTATTTTTTCTAAATAATCACGATCATAAGTGGTCACGTATTCTGCGAGTTTTACTCGACGTATCTTACCCAACTCTGTCTTTGGCACTTCGTTTAATACAAAGAAATGTCTGGGTAATTGATAGTTCTCGCACTTATCAAGAAGAAAAAGACAAAAATCGTAAAAATTTACCGTAACTTCTACATTTAAAGATGGTGGCTCTATTACCAGAGCAACAACTTCGCCCAAACGGTCATCAGGAAATGGAATTGCGTATAAGTTATAGTTTTCATTCCAACCAATGTCCTTGTTAGCGGCCAGATATTCCTTAGCGAGATTCTCCACAAATTCTGGATAAACCTTTGTGCCACCAACATTTATACGCTCTTTTTTTCGACCAACAAAATACAAATATCCATTTTCATCACAATAACCCAGATCGCCGGTATGCACATAAGATTTTGAAATAAAATCTGTGTTGTTAAATTCAATATAGCCCATAAATGCTAAGGGTGATTTTATGCAGATCTCGCCCACTTGATTAACATCAACAGTAGTACCAGAATCATCCAGAATATGAATATCTACTTGAGAAATAGGTTTGCCAACAGAGTTAAATGAGTTATCCAATAACATATGCTCGTTAAGCTTCAAAGAGGTCGCTACCGCAACCTCGCTTGCACCATAACATTCGTAAAATTCAAAATTCTTCTTAGCAACGATGTTTACGCGCGTATCATTATCGAGTTTAGCGGACGAAGAAATAAGCTTTTTAAGTGCGCCAAGATTAAATAAACGCTCATCAGAATCGGCTAATAGATTTTTAATCTGTGTTGAAACAAGTACCGCAACAGTCACTTTATAATCTAAAGCACTTTGTAAGAACAAATAATCTGAAAATCGTTCGAGCAAAACACAGTGCTCGCCGTACAATAAACTGGTAAAAAGAATTCGTTGTGCAAGTGAGTGATAAAGAGGCGTTGCAATAATAAATCGGTCATTGGCATCAAGTTCAAAAGTCGAAAAAAATGACTCCGCACGCTTGAGCTTTGTACCCTGCCCTAAACACATCCACTTGGGTGCAGAAGTAGTGCCCGAAGTTGTCGTTAAAATATAAGGCGGCCCAGAGTTATGATTGGATTTATCTAACAAAGCTTGGATATTATCTATAGCCGTAAAAGCGGGTTGCTTGTCCGTTTTTTTACATAAAATAGAACTAAGAAGATTACAACAACCCTCATTTTTAGGTCTCACATACCCTAAATTTTGTAACGTATTTTCTTTATTTCTAGCGTCAGCATTTGAATATATAACCATGTCTGGCCGATAAGAACGCAGTGTTTCGCAAAAATTCTCTTCGCTCACCTCTGGCGACAACGGCATAACAAGCCATTCTAGCTTTGCACACAACAGCAATATGAGCACAAAATCCAAATTATTCGAAAGCGCTGTTACAACCACACGCGGATGTTTTGAATCTGGCACAGCAAAATTATTCGCCAGTACATAACGTTCTAAATCGTCAACCAATTGCATCAGTTCGGTAAACGTATAACGAACACTTTGTTGGGAATTGCTTATTGTTAAAAAAAATGCATCGGTACCGTTTTTTTCTGACTCTCTTTGCGTTGGGTGTTTTGTTCTATTGTGTAAGATTTGTGTGTATAACATAGGTACAACTCAGGAGTGCTAGTGAGAAGCACTAATCACGCATAACATTATTTCAGCCATGCTAAATAAGCTTTACTGTCAAAATCGAAGGTTTCACCCGCCTGTGTAACAACAACATCACCGAGTTGAGTGTTTTTTGTCACCAAGGTATTAGCGCCAATATACGTGTACGGCGCAACAGAAACGCCATGAGCGACACAGGCATTAACGCCCATAAAACAATGCTCACCTATACTCACACCACCTGCCAGGCTAACACCAGAATTAAGCCAACTATAATCGCCTACAACACAGTCATGACCAATATTAACTCCGCTTGCGATAAAAACACTGTCGCCAATACGGGAGTTACAATGGATTGTGGTATTGTTTAAAATAAATCCAAACTCACCAACCGTTACATTTCTGTGCAGTTCAAAACTTTTGTGAATGAATCGAAATAGTTTAAAACCTTGATTCTTAAGCGTATCCGTAATTCGTTTACGAATATCATTCATTTCAGAAAAACCCACCGCAATGGCAATGGTCACGTCTTTGTTGGAAAATTGATGAATAAATTCGGATAACGGAATCAGAGGTAGATGGCAAATGTTGGAAGTTAGGCAATACTCATCTTCGCAAACAAATGCAATCACATTATGATCTTGGACTATGTATGAAAACAGCGTTTCCGCCATTGCACCACTGCCATAAATAACAATGTCTTCACTCGTGGCTGGATTAAAGTGATTATTAGGATTCATGAACGACTCGATTTCCACCTGAGTAATTTAGATGGCAAAAAGTACAGACTCACAGATACCGTTTGAATAATGTCGAAAATAATACTTTCTCGAAATAGACGAGCTCTGTAGCCACGTGAATATATCCGTCAAATCGTGAGGCAAATGATATGCGCTGATAGCAAATCCGACATTTTCATTGTCCCTTGATTGAATGGCGCCTTTTAAAGCCGACATTTCGGCACCTTCAATATCTAATTTGACTAAAACACGCGCATTTATGTCGTTAGTAATCATTTCAGACACTTCCGTGTCGATGGAAGTCGTTTCGATATAGCCAGAAACTTCTTCTGCGCAGTTGCCTTCGTGCCTGGGCGAACTTGGTAACTTATCAAATATTTTGGTTATTTTGGTTTCAGTACCTTCACCTTCTAAAAAAGCATAGCCTAATTTATCGGAAAGACAGGCATTTTTTACTGTAATTTTTCCTGACGACAAGAATTCCGTCATATTTCGTTTTGCAATATTAGACTTTATGAGTTCAATATTTTTTATATTGGGTTCGAACAAATAAACCTGATGTATCGGGTCAAAGAGCTCAATAAAACGAATGCCGTCATGACCATCGTAAGCGCCGCCGTCTATTAAACAATTAAATTTTTTATTCAACACAAAGTTTTCGAAATATTGCTGATCTATTTTTACATCAAAATGCATCAAATGTTGTATGTCGAGAGTATGCCTAAACTGCACAATGGCGGTAAGCTCGTCTCTTGATTGCTGATCGGCAAAATAAGGTAAACAGCGTTCAATAATCGCAAAATCTTCGTTTATTCCCGCTTGCGCCTGTGCCAACATAGTAGCGGCAAATTCTTTGGGATGACGGTTGACAAAATCACCGATAAAAATTGGCTTAAAACCCTGTGACCGCAGCTTAAGATGTGCGTAGGCAGCTCTGGAGTTATAAACGCAGTTAATCATATTATCGGCCTGCGAAACCTCAGATAAGCGAACTATGGGACAATCGTGCGCGGATTTCTCGCTAGAAAATTCATCCACTATGAAATCAACGGGTACGAGTTTGGTTAGAATTTCTGTATATTCGTTATTTCCAAACGCAACTGTTTTAGCCATTTGTGAGTCTCTAAGATATTTGCGCCTGTTTTAGAGAGGTGCTTTGGGGTACAAAACTCTGTCTTTGTGCAACCGTCCAGAGCTTATGATTATCGTGCTTAATTGCTTCGTGATGCTGATAAATCCAGAAACATAATTGGGAAAAATCCTCGCTTACGTCCGATTCTTTATGATTAAAAAGCAATGAGTCGATATTTTTCTCTAATAAACTGTTACTAATTTCAACACGTTCTGAATTATTTCTAATAAGCCGCATAACTGCCGCGTAATAATCACTCACGCTAGTTGTTCTGCAAAATTCCGGTAAGCCTACCCTTAAGCTCAGTTCATAATCGGTATGACTGTGAGCTTCTGGACCATCCAAACAAATCACCGGAATGGCCAAGCGTATGCAGTCGATAAAACCGTTGGTATTACCGAAGGGAAATGGACTCAACGCAATATCACAACCGGCGAGATGACGCATATAGTCTTTATAGTGCATATTTTCATACACAACACATGGCATTATTTCTGATAGCCTGGTTTGAATTGCCGCAAAATTAACCCCAGACATATTGGGAAAGAAATGAAATTCAACCGGTCTTGAGCTGGTTTCTAGTATTTTTTTGCAAACATCCAATACCGAGGGATTGAGCTTGTAGGCAATGCTGGGAATGGCAATTTTTAACACATCGGGATTCACATTAACGTTGGGAAAAATTTCAAACTGTAACGCGCCCATAGACAATGCAAAGGCACCGTTTTTAACGTGCATAGCGGTTTCAAATAAACATTGTGGATCACCCATGGTGCCTTCTTCGGCAACGATATAATCCATATGTTCACAAAAACTGGTTGCTGGATGGCCCATAGTCATTAATTGAATGGGTGCCAAACGATACTGAGTACAGGCAACCACCCACGCCTCCATACCAACACTTGGATAATAAATAACATCGGGTGCTAATTTAATAATTTTGCCAATAGTCGACTTAATGTCTTTAACTGTGTGCGACTTATCGAGTGTGATGACCTGATTAAAGTTTTTTACAGAGTTACGATCAAACCGCTTTTCTACCGAAATAAATACCGTGTAAAAATGCTTATTAAGACTGTCTACCGCGTGGCCGTAACAACGGTACATGGCATGGTCAGAGGTATATCGCTCAGCAATTACCAATAACACCGGTTTTTCTCTGGTGACTCTGTGTTGAGCAATAAAAGGTTGTTTTACACCATTTTTTTGACAATAATTTTTAACAATTTTATTAAGGTGTATTTTTATGTGATGCTTTTGCGGATTATTCATGTAACTGCAAAACATCCAAGTGTTTACCAATCGTATTACCGCAATATCAGAAGGAACGATGGTAACAAATCGAGACGCGTGTTCTAAAATAGTATTTCTGGCATTGTCAGACTTTTCGGTTAAAACCATTTCGTTATCGAGTAAACTCAACCAAAATAAGAACCCAAGATCTTTGGGTAAAGACTGCAATAAACTGCCAATAATTTCTTCGCCCGAATTTGCACTACAAGCCACAATCACCTTATAAAAATCGGAGTCATTTTTATAAACAATTGTATCAGTGCCAGACTTTTCGCCAATTAATGCGAGGATGTGCGACATATCAGAAAAGTCTGTAGCGGCAAATACAGTGTCTAGATATCGCTTAAATAGCAATAAATACTCAAAACCACTGCGACTTAGAGTAAGTTGTGGATCGGATAATAATGCGGTTACGGCTGCGCAAAAGCGTGTGAGTAATATTTTTGACGCGCTCTTGTTGCGATTTCTTACGGCCACTGACTGATTAACGGTAACCAAATCCCAGGTTTTTTGTTCAAAACCTTGCAAAGCACGTAAAAGTATTAACATCGCGTTTTCATAATCACGACGATAAACGCAACGTTCGAGATCTTCTAAATCGTATATCTTTTCTATTTCGGAAGAATTATTTGACATAGTTGCTCTCTGTTCTCTTTTGGTCAGCTGTGCGTCAATTAACTGACTTAATGCCACTTAATTTTTTAATAAAAGAAATGAGCAGTCTTTATGCCAAATAAAAGTGTCTTGCGGAATCGTCTAAAACACGAATAGGCTGATCAGTGATTCACATATAAGAAACTCTGTTCAACTTAGAAATTCGAGCAACATAGAAAATGTCGTCAATTTCAAAGACTGTAAGTAATTGAAATTGTGAAGCAACTGGAAATCGTATTGCCAATTTCTGCTCTCTGATTAAATCTGGGATACGTTAATCAGAGGTTGTTATCATTCTACGCAACCGTAGTCATTGCTCTCGAACTTTGCGAATTCTCAACTAAAGCTTTTGCTAATGAAGAGCACATATAATCTATATCGGTATTTGAGAGAAATGGATGAAATGGCAAACCCAACAGTTGCTCACTCAAGATTTGGCTATTAATAAGGCTACCGTATTTTAAGGATAGATTTTTTACGTAGGATTTAAAGGCTTGATGATTATGCAATGCCGGACAATACCATTGTCTTGTAGTAATACCATAGTCGTGCAGTTTATGCGCAAGATCTTTGGCATTTTGACCGAGTTTAATCACAAACAACGTGGGTAGCTTTGGAATATCAGCATTTTGAAATTGAAATTTATCCGATAAAAATTCTAATTTAGATCTAAACGTAGCATACAACGCTTGTCGTTTTAGCTTAATCTCATTAAATCGGGCAATTTGTGCTAATCCAATTGCTGCATGGTATTCACTCAATTTGGCATTCATACCTGCGGTATGAATAGTTCCGTTGGAAAAACCAAAATTAGTAATATCTCGACAAATATCAAGATACAAGTTATCTACCGAAACAATACCACCGCCCTCACCTATGCCGAGACTTTTTGTCGCATGAAAACTGTAACAAATATCGACTTTTTGTCGCGGTGTCTGACTTGGAAAAGCACCCGCTGCATCAATTAATACGCGGCAATTATTTTTTTCGGCAAATAATTGCCATAGTTCCTCATTAATTTTACAACCGTAAGCGGCAACGGGAATAACTACTTTTGCACCACTTTTTATAAGTGCCTGCTCGGCAATCTCGGGGGTTAAGATCCAGCTATTTGGGTCTACATCCACTAATACTGGAATAAGTCCTGAGCGAATTACTGCGGTAGCTGTGGCGGGAAAAGTCAATGAAGGCAACAACACTTTTGTGCCCGGACGAAATCTGTAAGCACTCAAAGCAACTTCTAAAGCAGTTGTACCCGAGCAGGTAGATACCATGGAAAAACTGTTGACCGAATCGGGATTTTCTCTTTTTAAGAGACCGGTTATTTCGTGTTCAAATTCTTGGCACAATGGACCGTAATTCGAATACCAGCGATTTTCATCAATTTGCTTTAACCATGGCAATATATCGTGAACTGAAGGCAGATCTGGAACAAGCAAAGGTATCATAGTTATTACCTAATTTATGATAAAAATGGCTGAACTTCGATTAACAGGCACATTGGTGTCTATAGGGAACTCTGATTAACTTTGAGTCTCCTGCGGCACAAGGATGTGTCACCAATTTCAAGAACGGTAAGTGATTGAAATTGTGAAGAAATTGGAAATTACATTTTCAATTTCTACTCTCTGATTAGTTCATGGGTGAATTAATCAAAGGTTTCTATAACTTTATTTCGGCAAATAATTGAAGACCTTTAGACTCTTGGCCCTACGAGCAATGTTAATAGAACTAAGAACACGTTTTGCAATTCGTAAGCTTGTTAACAGCAATAAAAACCCAGAAATACCTAGGCCAACATAAATATAACGGTATACAAGGAAAGAATAATAAGCGCCCGGACCTAAATGCTCTAAATACTAAAGAACAGCACTTGAAAATAGAACTTCACACCCAGTTAATACAATTTGGAACTAATGCATACCTAAACAGCAATGAAAACGCCGAACACATTAGAATTTTCTATTATTTTATTCTTATAAATACTCTCTGATTAACTCTGCCATGATTTAATCCGAAAATAGACATTGAAAATAAGATTTTCAATTTTTCACAATTTCAATTATTTACCGCTCTTGAAATTGCCATCACATGTTAGTGTCGTGGCAAACCCTAGATTAATCAAAGTTTTGTAGAGTTACTACAAACGATCAAATAAGCTCAACTGGGTAACCTGCACATAGCTCGTTTGTGCAGCTTCTAAGATAGTTTGTTGTAAACTTAACTGACTTAACGCCGCGGCGTAGTCTAAGCCTTCAATTTGCGATAAGGCATCTTCATTAAAAATTTGAGAATCTTCGTGTAAAAAATCCGTGGACTCTAATATATTAATTCGTGCACCAATACTGGCGGTAACGTTGTCGATGTTTCGGCCAGCATTATTTAAATTAGAAATAATTGCACCTAATCGATCGGACAAATATTGGTTCGCCGAAGGGCTTTCTGCGGGTTGATTTAACAATTGCGTTAATTCGAACGCGGTTGCCAGTAGTCCGCGGGATTCCTGACGTTGGATAGCGAATTGCGTGGTTTCGCCGACTCCAGGCCCGGCACCGTCCGCATCACCAGCACCACGAACAAATCCATCGCTGTCGGTTGGTATATAAATGGAAAATTTTTGCCCAAAATCAGCTGTTAAATCGACTTCTATTTCGAGAAATCCATCGGCATCAACAGTGGTTTGATTCACCAAATTAAAATTTGTCACTGCCACAGGACCGCTGCCATCGGGACGGGTGTATTGCAAGGTGTAATTTAGAGGCACATCCGGGAAATTGGGATCAGTAGCATCGCGATTATCAATTAAGCTGAGATTGGTAATTTGTGGTGCTGGCAAGCCTGCAAACGCATCGTAGTAGTTATCAAATGCGGTTTCGTCGATCAATTCACCCGCGCCAATTTGAGCAAGCGCAGAATTACTGGATGACGTAACGACTCTACTTTCATTACGGATATTTTGAAAAACATTGTAGCCGCTATCCCGAATTGAAATAAAACTGCCACCGGCAATTTCTACGTCTCTGCCGCTTTGGTCGCCTAAATAAAGAACGCTTCCGTCTGGTTGAATACGAAAGGGTTGTTGATCTGCTTGACTACCGGCAAATAGATATTCGCCTCTGGCGTTTTGGCTATTTGCGATCGCAGTTAATTGCTCGTAGATCTCTTGCGTTTCTAGAGCGATGGCGAGTCGATCTTGATTACTTAAAATACCGTCACCCGATTGAATAGCCAGTTCTTCCAGCCGTTGCGTTGCAATGGTGACTGAATTTAATAACGCTTCTTCTTCAGATAAATTGTTAATACCCAATGTAATATTAGATCGATATCGGTCAAGTAAGGCATTATCCTGCTGAATATTTAAAATACGTGTAGCCGCCACGGGGTCATCAGCCGGTGTTAAAACTCGCTTGCCAGTGCTTATTTGTTCTTGCGTACGTAATAGATCCGAATAGACATCTTGAATAGTGTTGATGCCACCGCTAAATGCTAAATTTGTTGAGACACGCATCTGATGATCGCCTCAGTTATATTTGTAGAATTCGATCGAACAATTGTCGAGCGACCGAAATAACTTGTGTAGCGGCGTTATAAGCTTGTTCAAAGCGAATTAGATTTGACGCTTCTTCGTCTAGATTAACACCGGATATTTCTTCACGATTTGTAAATGATTGATCGAAAATACTTTGGTTTGCTTCCACTTCGATGGATTTTTGCGAAGTCACAACACCAATATTTTCGACAAGCTGCCCGTAACTATCGACCAGACTTTGAGAAACAGTGGTACTCGCTGCGGTTCCTCGAATAAGATTGGATGTTTGTAACGCAACCTGCGCTAATGCATTGCGGTTATCGGCAACGCCGTTTTCATTAAAACTGATGGTAAGTGTGTCTGCGTTTTCAGGTCGTCCTGAAATATCAATTTCAAAATCAACAGAATTACCGCCTGCGTCTGTAATATTAAACGTAAGTAAATTGCCAATTCCGCTGACAAAAGGTGCGGCGGCCGGTGTTACGGTAAAACCAGCAGCAACGCCGGTAACATTGAATGTATTTGCAGCTTCATCAAATACAAGAGTTAACGGGAAGGTACCCGATGCCGTAGTTAAGATACTTTGATTTGATGGATCTAAGTCACTGACAATTCTTGGATCACTAATGGTGAATTCACCGCGATTATCTTCAGAAATTGTAGATCTTAAGGGCGCTGCAAATGCCAGTTGTGAGGTTTCGTTAAGTACCCGTTGAATATCATCGGCGGCGCGTCGTGTGGGTGAAATAAAAAATATGTCACCATCACTTACGGCACCTGAATTTAATTGTATATCAAAACCTTCTCCGGCAATGGTCAAGGTACCCGGTAGAGGAGTTGCTCCCGAAGCAACCAGGGTTTCGTCTTCAAGTCGTAATAACTCATAGGTGCCGCCAATTATGCGTAGCTCATAATCACTGGCGGTAAGCTGTCCGGTCTCGGTAATATTAACCTGCAACCGAGCAGTACCTAGATTATCGGCACTGGCAGTCACACGATTTTCTGCTGATCTTTGGGTATTAATATCGTTGAAAATATTCACACCAAAATTGCCGTCTAAATCTAAACCACGGGCCTGTTGTTGATTTAATGCGTCGGCGGTCACTAATGCAAGACGCCCTAATTCATTTAACGATGTAGTAATTAGTCCGCGTTGAAAATCCAGCAAACCACCCAACTCGCCGCCAGTAATAATGCCGGTTAGAACTGTTCCGGACGTTGGTTGTATAACATCTAATTGAAAGTTGGAATCCAATGCCGGTCTTATCGCTAACTCGGTCACCTGTTCGCCAACAACCAAGGGTTGGCCGGTGCCAATAAATAAATTAACGACGCCATTACTCTGCTCTACCACACTTAAGCCAACCAAATTGCTTAAATCTCGAATAGCCTGATCGCGGCTATCTAAAAGATCATTGGGCTGTCTTCCATTGGCGAATGAAGTGGCAACCGCAGCGTTAATTCCCGATATATTATTAGCCAGCTGATTAACCTGCTCTATAATCGCTTCGGTTTGGTTATTTACAAAACTGTTCTGCTCATTGAGCTCTTGATACAAGATATTAAATCGCTCGGCCAAACCACTAGCTTCGCTCAAGACTAACTGACGAGTGGTTGTACTTTGAGGGTCTTCTGCGGCGGTAGATAAAGAACCAAAAAATCGTTCTAAGCTTGACGTTAAACTGGTATTGGAAGAAGCCAGCAACGAATCTAATTGTTGAACTTGATCTAAAAATGCTTCTGATTCTGCTAAATTCTCGCCAGCAGATCGCAATTCTTCGTTGATAAATTCATTGCTTAAGCGGTCGACCGATACTATCCGTGTGCCTGTGCCCACAAAACCGCCGCCAGTAAAACGGGGTTGCTGTGTTTCTTGTTCGGTACGCTGACGGCTATAACCTTCTGTGTTGGTATTTGAGATGTTATGGCCCGTCGTTGCAAGAGATGTTTGCGACGATCGCAAGCCGGATAACGCAATGTTAATTAGCGACATAATTAACCTCTACCAATACCATTAACGTGAATTTTTTCATTTAAATTCGGGTTGATCCAACAACTGAATAATTTTTTCTGCGTAGTTAGGATCGGTTGCATAACCTGCTTTCTGTAACTCTTCTACGTATTGTTTTGGGTTTTCTGCAACTGCCAGTGCATTCTGATAACGTGGATTGCTTTGAATAAAACTTACATAGTCTTCAAAACTTTCTGAAAAACTCTGATACGATCGGAAATCTGCCTGTTCTTGATAAGCAACATTGCCGTTAAATTCTAACGTGTTAACACGAACAGCTTGTCCATTCCAACGCGAATCACTTTTAATATTAAAAAGGTTATAACTGTAGCCAGACTGATCTTGCGCTATGTGTTTTCCCCAACCGGTCTCTAAAGCTGCCTGCGCCAGTAAAACATCTTCATTTATATTGAGTTGGCTTGCCGCCTTTTTCGCGTAGGGCTTTAGGGTTTCTATAAAATCGGCTTTGTTAGTAAAATCCGAAAAGTCATTTTGCTTAATAGAATCCTGTGTGATTCCGTGAAAATTATTGGCCGGTATTATTTTTCGATACGCCAAAGAATCATTATTTAGCTGACGAGGTTCTAACCCAGCAGTCGTTGGTTGTTCTTTACCCCAATCCAACTGAAACTGATTGTTTAATTGCTGCTCCAGAATTTTTGCGATACCAACGCCGCCATTTTTAGAAAGCGCCAACGACAATTGTTGATCAAACATTTGTTGATGGTATTTCATCTCGTTACTGTTTAAAAAATTATCTTCACCCAAGGTGTCTGTAGTTTTTCGCATTTCTTTTAGCAGTTGGCTAATAAAAAACGATTCAAATTGTTTAGCGACCTCGGCGATTGCTTTTGGGTCTTGATCACGACCCAATGATTTTATGGAGTTTAATGAGTTCAAATCTGTATAAGCATTTGAATCTAAATTGGTTCGGCCTATTGAATATTCCATAATCAAATCACAATTAACTCGGCACGCAAGGCACCGGCTTGTTTAAGCGCTTCTAATATGGCCATTAAATCACCGGGTGCTGCGCCAACTTCATTAACGGCACGAACAATGTCATCCAATGAAGGGCCTGGTGAAAATCGAAACATTTGTCGCGGGCCGTCTTCCACAATAATCTCTGACTGTGGAATTACTACGGTTTGGCCTTGGGCTAACGGATTGGGTTGCACAGCGTCTGGAGTTTCACGCACAGTGACCGTTAAGCTGCCGTGGGTAATGGCAACAGGCTCTATACTCACGTGACTACCAACAACAATTGTACCGGTACGAGAATTAATAACGACTCGCGCGGGCGCTTCGCCGGGTTCTATTTCAAGATTTTCGATAAGTGATAAAAACTCAACTTTTTGCGCTGGATTTACCGGTGAACGCACCGATACCGATGCAGCATCCAACGGAAATGCGGTTTCTGGCCCAAGAGTAAAATTAATAATCTCGGCCATACGCTTGGCAGAGGTAAAATCTGGATGATGTAAGTTCAATACAATGGGGCCACCGTCGGTAAAACTTACCGCGACTTCGCGCTCAACCGATGCGCCATCGGGAATACGACCAACACTAGGCACGTTTACGGTTAAACGTGATCCGTCTGCACCTTCTACACCTAAACCACCCACCACTAAATTGCCTTGTGCAATGGCATATACTTGACCATCGATACCTCTTAAAGGAGTTAGCAATAAGCTTCCACCGCGTAGTGAACTCGAATTACCAATAGAAGAAACTGTTACGTCTATGGCGCTGCCGGGTTTTGCAAACGGCGGCAGTTGGGCGTGCACGGCCACAGCGGCGACATTCGCCAATTGAAATCGAGCACCTTCGGGTATGGCAATTCCGAATTGTTTTAACATTGAGCTAAAAGACTGCGCAGTAAAAGGTGTTTGGTTGGTTTGATCACCGGTGCCGTCTAGACCAACGACAAGACCGTAGCCAATTAATTGATTCGAACGAACACCCTGGATACTGGTTATGTCTTTTATGCGTTCAGCCACAGACACGTTGGATATTAAGATAAATAAACCGAAAATAATGCAACGTAAAATAATCATAATTACGCTCGCTAAAATGGCCAGAGAGGGCCGTTAAAAAATCGAGACAACCAACCTTGCCGATTAGTATTGGCAAGCTCACCTGTACCGCTGTAAGAAATTCGAGCGTTGGCGATACGCGTTGATACAACCGTATTATCGGTGGCAATATCACCCGGACGAATAATACCGCTCAAGCGAATGTATTCATCGCCACGATTAATGGTGATCCATTTTTCACCGCGAATCACAAGATTACCATTGGGCAGAATATCTGCCACAGTTACCGTGATATCACCAATTAAACTGTTACTTTGGTCTGCATCTGCTTCTCCGGTAAATTCTCTTTCTGCGACCAGATCGGTTAATAAACTCAGATTTTTTACACTTACTCCAGAACCTAATACCGTGCCCTCTTCTATATTAACGTCGTCATCTTTTACCAACGATACATTGGATGATTTACTGGAACTGGTTTCTTCCTCAAGAATAACGGTGATGATATCCCCAATGCGCATGGCTTTAGCATCGGTGTATAGAGAGATCGAATAATTTTCGCTGTACAAAGATCCATTACTCGGCGGAATTACCGGCGGCGGTGGTGCGATAACTGGCGCATAAAACGGATCAGAATCCGGTGTCGGCATTCTGGATTGACCCGCGCAGCCCGCCAGACTTATTAATGGAATTACGCAGAGAGATAAACGCTTGTAGAAATTAAATAATTGAGTCATTTTTTGTACTTCTTTGCTTTAGCATCCACAAACAGTCGCACCGTTATTCGTTATTATTTTCTGTTGTTTGCGAGAATGATGAATGCAACTATTTACTGCACGGTTATTAATGCCAAATTAAAGATTTTGACTAATAAACTGCAACATTTGATCGGCCGTAGTCACAACCTTTGAATTTAATTCGTAAACACGTTGCGTAGTAATCATATTTACCATTTCTTCGACAATATCCACGTTAGAGTTTTCGAGTGTACCTTGTAATAAATCCCCTAAACCATTTTGACCCGGCGTACCTGTTAGGGGATTACCACTTGCGGCGGTTTCATAAAATAAGTTGCCGCCAAAGGCTTCTAAACCCGATGGATTAATAAAGTCGACAATTTCAATCGTGCCAATTTGAGTTGGGTTAGTTTGCCCTCTGATATTGGCGGTCACAATTCCGTCTGTACCAATAGTTAATGTACTGGTATTTTCTGGAACGGTAATAGCAGGATCGAGTAATAAACCATTGGCATTTACCAAGTCACCATCGGAATTTAAATGAAATTGGCCGTTACGTGTGTATGCAGTTGTACCATCGGGTAACGCTATTTGAAAAAAACCGCGACCGCTAATGGCTACATCCAATGCTTGATCGGTAACTTGTAAACTGCCTTCTGTAAATTGTTTTTGCGTACTTACCACGCGCACACCAGTACCTAGCTGCAAACCCGACGGTAAGGTTGTATCTTGGGTTGATTGCGCACCGGGTTGACGAGTAATTTGATAAATTAGATCTTCAAATACTGCGGCATCACGCTTATAACCAACGGTCGATGCATTAGCCAGATTATTTGAAATGGTTGTTAGTTGGGTGTCTTGAGCACTTAAACCCGTTTTACTTACATACAGTGCTGCGTGCATAAATACCTCTGATGTTCAATATTTTTAATAAAAAATTGGGTCCGTTAAATTAGCTGGTATTTTTTGACAAAAAACTACCGAATTACTTTTTGGAACCTCTGATTAACTCATCCATGATTTAATCAGAGGACAGAAATTGAAAATGCGATTTCCAATTTCTTCACAATTTCGATCACTTATAGTTCTTGAAATTGGTGACACATCCTTGTGTCACCGGAAACTCTAGGTTAACCAGAGTTTCTTTTTATTTAAGAAAGCTGCAAAAGTTTAAGATTTGCATCGGCATTCTCTTCTACGGTTGACATTAATTTTATTTGTGTCTCGTATTGTCGAGCCAAAGCAATAACCGAGGTTAATTCACTGATGGTATTAACATTACTGGTTTCTAAAAATCCGGCAATTACCGTGACGGAAGGATCATCAACAAATTCACCACCATCTCGTAATCTAAATAAACCGTCTTCACCTTTTTCTACATTTTCAAGATCAGGATTAACCAATCGCAAACGATTAATATTGGCAAGCGCTTCTGGCCCCTGCCCCTGAATTTGCACACTGAGCGTACCATCCTTTGCAATTTGTAGTTTCTCAAGCGGTGGTAAAATAATTGGACCACCCTCGCCTAAAACCGGTAAACCATTACCGGTATGCAAAATACCTTCTGGGCTAATGACAAAATTACCGGCTCTTGTTAACGCCTCAGAACCGTCTGCCGTAGCAACCACCAAAAAACCATCACCCTCAATAGCAACGTCAAGATCGCGTCCGGTTAAATTTAAGGAGCCATGACTAAAATCGGTTGCGGGCCGCTCTGTTTGCGAATAGGCGCGAGTTGGAATGCCATCACCATAATAAACGCCCATGCTGCGCGCTTGCTCAAAGTCGGCTCTAAAACCTGTTGTGTTGGCGTTCGCCAAATTATTGGCTCTGGCGGTTTGTGCTAACATATTATTTTTTGCACCCGTCATGGCGATATAAATTGCTCTATCCATATTCAAGGGCTCTCACAATACTAAAGAAAAAACATAAGCTGTCGAAAACATTAAAACCGGCTTATGACAAAAAATTACCGCTTTTTATTAAGTGAGCAAAGCCGATGCCATAGAAAAATAAAAACAAAAAAAAGGCGACTTTCGTCGCCCAAGTCGCACAGTCAATTCTTTTTTAACGGATATTAATAATGGTTTGCGTGACCTGGTCAGCCGTCTCAACCGTTTTAGAGTTTGCTTGATAATTACGTTGCGCAATAATCAATTGCACAAGCTGCTCGGTTAAATCGGTATTTGATTCCTCTAATACACCCGAGTTAACTAAGCCTAGCGCGGCAGAACCTGGAGCGCCAATATTTGCTTCGCCCGATTGAAAAGTTTGTGCCCAAGAATTATTGCCTACCGGTTGTAATCCTTGGTTGTTGGTGAATTCCGCGAGCGCAACTTGACCCACAACACTAGATTGTCCGTTGGTAAATCGCGCAAATATGATTCCAAACTCGTCAATTTCTAATCCCGATAATCGACCGGTGGTAAATCCGTCTTGTGAAACATCGGCAACACCAAAATTAGAGCCAAATTGAGTAGAACCGCGATAATTAATCGTCAGTGTTGCACGTGCAGGGTCCGTTGCCTGAGGGTTAGACCAATTTAGAATGTCAAATTCGGTTGCTCCGGCAACACCATCTACCGCGCTTAAATTACCGGTAGAATCAAACGTTAATAGGTTGGGAACTGGATTACCGGTGGCATCAACAGAAGCTGCGGCTCCGTCGATATAAGTGTAGGCTTGCCATTGTGAAGGGCCACCGGCTGGCGAGTTTTGTACGTAATATTGTGTCAGTGTATGCGATACGCCTAATGAATCAAATATTGTCACTGACGTAACGCTGTTATAGCTGGCCGCATCTGTTGAATCAAACGTAGTTACCAGCGGCGGTAATTCACCGGCATCGAGATTAATTCGCCAATCAACATCGACGGTTTGTTGGGGCGCAATATTATCGGTTGATAATTGAAGATCGGTTAATACACCGATGATGTTATTGTCATCGTCGGCCCCAAAGCCTTGAACAATAGATCCTGAGTTATTGACCAAAAAACCACTCTCGTTAACACCGAAGGTTCCGTCGCGGGTATAATTTAATTCACCACCGGCATCAACAATAAAAAACCCTTCACCACTTATAGCAAGGTCTAATTCATTTTCGGTGTAAGCCAGATTACCTTGGTCAAATGATTGCGCCACCTCGGTGACTCGTACACCATCGCCAACTTCTAAAGAGCCTGATCCAAATAATGAGTTTGCGTAAATATCACCAAATTCGGTTCGACTTTCCTTAAACCCTATGGTTGAGGCGTTCGAAATATTATTACCCGTCACTTCAAGGTCAATATTTGCCGCACGAATTCCACTGAGACCAATATTAAATGACATAATTTACTCCATCGAACCGAATAAAACGGTGTTTTTATTGTTCATTAAACTGAATAACATCGTTAATGCTGTATGCGCCTATACCGGCAAGGTTTAGCGTGAGCTCTCCGTTTCCACCAACGGTGACACTGTTAACATTTGCGCTTAAGCCGGTATCCAATTGTGTCGTACTGCCATTAATATTTGCGGTTACCGTAATTCGGTATTCACCGCTGTCGATGTTAGATCTTGATGATTGCCAGTCGATAAGCTCGCCGTTAACTTCGGCAAAACTGCCATCCCAGCGGAAAACCAATTCCCCAGCGGCCTGAGTTCCTAATGGAATTCGATCGACAAAACTGCCTGCGCTGTCGAATATATCGATATTAACGTCGTTGCTGGAAGCAGGTAATTGCACTTGTCCAGAAACCACGCCACCGGGTGCTAATAAGGCGGTATTGGTAGGAACGGTTACCGAAGTTCCAACCAGCGACGAAGCGGCCAAAGCTTGGTTAGATAAAAATGAACTGCTAAAGTCGGTAAAATTATTGTTTAATTCACCCAGGCTTTCTAATTGTGAAAATTGCGCAAGTTGTGCGACGAATTCACTGTTTTCTTGGGGTTCTAATGGGTTTTGATTTTGCAATTGCGTTGTTAATAATTGCAGAAAAACATCTCTACCTAGATCGTCGCCGTCATCCGTTTCTTCTGTAGCGCGGTTTTCAAGTGAGAAACGACTTAGTACCGATTCAACATTGGAAATATCCATTATTTAATCTCCGCAAAAAGCCCTACTGACCAAGCGTTAATATTCTTTGCATCATTGATTTTGCTGAATTAAGCACTTCAACATTCATTTGATAGGCCTTTGAGCTTGAGATCATGTTCGTCAATTCTTCTACGGCATTTACATTGGGGTAAAATACGTAACCGTCTTCGTTGGCGAGAGGATGGCCCGGCTCGTAACGTTGCTGCAACGGCGCATTTGATTCGACAACACCTAAAACTTGAACACCACTGGTTTCACTGGGTCCTGCATCAAGAGTATCAAAATTAATATCCAAGGCTTCTTTCGCCACCGCGGCAAAAACTGGGTGGCGAGCGCGATAGGTTTCGTCAATACTCGATGCGGCGGACTCAGCGTTAGCCAAATTACTTGCCGTGGTATTAATTCGAACCGTATTTGCGCTCAGTGCCGACGCAGATGTTCTAAAGACATCGCCTAATGACATAATTTTTTACCTCTATTATTCACCGCGTAATGCGGTTAACAGGCCGCTAAACCGACTTTTTAAGAATAAAAAACTGGATTCAAACGCTAATGAATTTTTCATAAACTCGGCGTGTTCAATGTGCTCTTCTACGGTATTGCCATCAATAGAAGGCTGCAAAGGATTTCGATACAAAAGTTCGTCATCGTTTATAACTACAGCGCCGCCGGGTCTGTGACCGGATTGAGTGACGTCCATATTCAAACCTTCAGTTTGGTTTGAAAGATGCTGTTCAAAAACGGCCTGAAAATTAAGATCTCGTGCTTTGAACCCAGGTGTTTCTGCATTGGCAATATTATTTGCCAATATATTTGCACGCTCGGTACGTTTTTGTAATGCAAGTGGGTGGATACCTAATGCAGTGTCAAAATTAATAGCCACGATAATTACTCATTTCACAGATTGATTTTTTTGCAGAACAACCATCAACTCGTTAAAAATTCCAGCTTTATGGATAAACTAAAAATCTCTGCAATTTCATCCTTAGAAACCTCTGATTAAATCAGGGATAAGTTAATCGGAGGTTCCTTTGGTAAATCTATTTATTGCCGCTTTAACGGCAATGCACTCTCACAAGTGGGTTAAAGCGAGAACTAGGCCAACAGCGTTATTGATTGAACATTTTGTGTTAGTCGCAGAATTTGATACAACATTCTGAGTAGTTATCAAAAACCATGGAATATGAGAGTTTTTGATTCTCTCTAGAAAACTATGATCAAGTCTGAAAAAAATCCGCAAATCTAAAGCTTATTAGCGTTTACTTAATAAAACGCTGATTAACTCCGCCATATTTAAATAACGGTAAGAAATAGAAATATAATTTCTGAACTCTTCACAAACTCAAACAATTTCCGCTGATCAAATCAGGGATGAGTTAACCGGTGGTTCCAAAAGTTATTCGAGAGGAAATAGTTTGCCGTGTAATTTTACTTCAGCAAAAATTAGTGAAAAACACTCGTACTACAAAACGTAGAATTCAGGGGAATTTATCAATTGGAAGAGTTTATTAATTAGAAGAATCTATAGGAACCTCTGATTAACTCATCCATGATTTAATCAGAGGACAGAAATTGAAAATGCGATTTCCAATTTCTTCACAATTCCAATCACTTACCGTTCTTGAAATTGGCAACACATCCTTGTGTCGCGAGAAACTCTAGGTTAATCAGAGTTTCCTATAAATTATAAGATTTTGGAGATTAGAAGGCGTTGTAATTTAAAACAGTTTACGAATTGAAAGCATTTACCAATGAGACAGACAAACAACGAATATTACCGCGTGGAGTGAAAGCGAATAAAAGCCTAGTAATACAGTGAGATATAAATCGAATCAATACCGAATATGCGGTATTCATAAAGATACAAGAGTAACGAAAGTTACCGTTTAAAGATCGCAATATTAAGCTAGAGCACTGATACAGGTACTCTGATTAATTCGCAAAGAGTTAACCAGAGTCCAATGCTGTTCGTGCTCTAACGAATTAGATGATGAGGATAATGTTCACCCGCGAACACCACAAATACAGCGGGCTCTATTAATCGTCTATGTCATCAAAATCAAATTCGCGCAGCTCTCGACTAAGCCTACGCTCTTCTAACGCGTCTTCTAATCTTCTACGGGCATCAATTTGCAAGTTTTTAGCGGTGAAGTTGTCCAGCTCATCACCGATGCTGTTAAGCACATCACTTGAATTGAAGTCGTCATTGGTTAGTTCGTCACGCATAAAATCATCCTCAACAATTCCAACAAAATTAATCGCTTGTAAGAATCACTGTGTTCTACCCGCAACTAGGAGGCTACAACAACCAGCCACCTTATTGGGATCGTTCCAACAGCTGACAATTGCAAAAATAACTATAGAATACCTTTTTCGTCAAGAATATTTTTTCACTAATGTGTGCTGCGCTTTTAAAGTGAGTCAAAATATACTTTACCGAAGCCGACACTTTTGCGGATTCAAACACAACCGACGCTGAACACAATTCCCACAAGGGTATAGATTGGTGTTTTTTAGTAAGCTCTTTTGCGTTTTGAATGCACCGGCATCATCGAGCTACTTGCTGCATTCAGCAAACCTCAAGCCAAAAAATGACCACGGCAGAAACTAAGGTTAACGAATAGTCGCTAATGCTACGAAAGTCTATAAAACAAGGTAAAAGCGGCTGTTATCTACTCTAATTGGATTAAAAACCCAGCTACAGGGGCTTTCAATCGCGGAACTGGTTAAAAATTGTTTGGTAATTATTAACCGTAATTTTTAATCCTGTTTGCACTAATCGGTAATGTTCGAAAACAAACAATCTTTCAAACATTTTTTAATCAGCGAGTATCATATCGCCATGTACGAATCTCTAGGAACCCCTAAGTTAACGCATCCATGATTTAGTTAGAGGTTTCTGTAATTTAAACGGCTTGTTAAATATAGCAGGTGAACAAAATAAAGAATGGAATGGATACCTATCAGCTTAACCGAGAAACTTAAAAAATGTATCTATAAAGAACGTATCTATAAAGGCACTGTGTTTATAAAAGCACCGCGCTTTAGGGAGAAACCTCGGCAAGGCCCTATTTAATTAAACGTCAATTAACTCAAACCTCAATTAGCGTCATAAATACAATTTAATGTGTAAACTCAAAGTACGCTTTAAAGCTGTTCTTCAACAATTAATCCAACTTCACGAAATTTGGCAATTTTATACCTCAGTGTTCGCGGGCTAATTCCCAAACGCGCCGCGGCTCGCTTGCGGCTGCCACGCTCATCGCGAATGGTATCAACTATAAGCTCGAACTCGCGTTGCTTTAAATCGTTCCCCAGACTGCCTTTACCCATATCCGGTGTAGCTGGTGGTGTTTTTACGGTATCAACGGTGTCTAGATTAGCCTCACTAAACAGCTCAGAGACCGGCGAATACCGAACAGTGGGTGCACTTGAGGCGAATAGATTGGAATTCTGATCATCATGCCACAGTGGAGTTAACGACTGCGGTTGTGAGTGCGCAACAGTAGTTTCGTTTTGCATCCAACTCTCGAACACGTTTTCGTGGGAGCCGGAAACATTTGCTCGAAAACAATTTGTATTTTCATTCAAATTGGTTTTAGGGATAGTTATGGATGTAGTCATTACCTCAGGTGCTGAACTGTTTACTGTCGTGCTGGGTAGAGTATTATTTGAAGCGTCGCTGCAACTCAACGCCGATATCACCGGCAAGGCCATAGCTACGCCTTTTTCGTTTGGTAAGCCCAGATCACAAGCATTGATGGTAAGCCCTTCCTGTAAGATCAACGCTCGTTGTATTACGTTGTCTAATTCCCGAACATTTCCCGGCCAAGAATAGTTAATTAGACCTTGCTTTGCGTCTATCGATAAACGCACGCCATTTCGATGTTGTTTTCTTGCATGTTTGCGTAAAAGCTTTTCAGCCAAAGGCACTATGTCGTCACGTCGCTCGCGTAAAGGTAACCAAGACAACGGTAAAACGCTAAGACGGTAGTAGAGATCTTCGCGAAAGCGCCCCGCCTTCACTTCATCCAGCATAGTGCGGTTAGACGTCGCAATAACGCGTACATCCAGACGGATGGTTTTACGCCCACCCAAACGCTCAACTTCGCGCTCTTGTAACACACGTAATAGCTTTGCCTGTAGCGCCATATCCATTTCAGAAATTTCATCAAGTAAAATGGTACCGCCATTGGCCTGCTCAAATTTACCGGGCATACTGGCCGTAGCACCGGTAAATGCACCCTTCTCGTGGCCGAATAGAATAGACTCCAGCATGGTTTCAGGAATGGCGGCACAATTGATTGCCACAAAGGGCCCTTGGCTACGGTTAGAACAGTCGTGAACATAACGCGCTAAAACTTCTTTACCGGTTCCCGATTCGCCTAAAATTAACGCCGTGGAATCCGACTTTGCAACGCGTTTTGCTAACTCCAACAATTGTAAACTGGAGTTCGCCACCGCAACCGGTGCATTTTTAAATTCTTCAGAAATACCTCCGGTATAGCGTTGTACCAGTTCTTGCAAAAGTGCCGGTTCAAAGGGTTTTACAAGGTAATCAACCGCGCCTTCTTGCATCGCCTTTACCGATTGATGAATGGTACCGTAGGCGGTCATCAATACTACGGGAATGTGCGGGAAACGTTCTTTGGAAATTTTTAGCAGTTCGTAGCCATCAAGATTAGGCATGTTTACATCCGATACAACAATGCCAATATCATTACGCGATTGCAAAACTTGCAGGGCTTGATTACCGTCGGCAACCGCTTCAACCTCTAGATTGGCTATTTCTAATGTATCGACAATAGCTTCTCTTAAAGAAGGATCATCTTCTGCAACTAAGACTCGTAATTTAGATTTCATAGGACACTACTCACTGGCCAAAAATCATCAAATTGTTAACGCCACTTGAGAGATGAATAACTCAAAGACATCAATAACCAAAAGATTTTGCGTTAAATTAATTACCCGAATTTTTTGTATATAGCTTTTAGAATCCGTTGATTAGCTCATTTATGATTTAATCAGCGGA
This sequence comes from Sessilibacter sp. MAH1, assembly GCF_054658315.1. Taxonomy (NCBI): domain Bacteria; kingdom Pseudomonadati; phylum Pseudomonadota; class Gammaproteobacteria; order Cellvibrionales; family Cellvibrionaceae; genus Sessilibacter; species Sessilibacter sp. MAH1. Next base: position 45,398 of record NZ_BAAGIC010000016.1, on the reverse strand, counting down.
CAGAAATTGACAATACGATGTCCAACTTCTTCATAATTTTAATCACCTACCGTTCATGAAATTGGCAGCGTGATAACTGCCTCTACTCCCGGATTAGCGTTTTTCAAAATAAACTGCCCACCGTGAGCTTTAACCAGTGTACGTACAACGGCCAAACCCAACCCAGTGCCTTGGGGCTTGGTGGTAACAAAAGGCTCGTCGATGCGGGCGAGAACTTCAGGCGTTATTCCAGGCCCAAAATCTCGAAAGACAATATTTAAAACACCTGAGTTATTTAAATGAATTAACATCTCTAAGCGAGTGCAATTTTTTGACTGTTTTTTTGAATCAAGCTCGTGTTCAATGGCTTGAATAGAATTATTAACAATATTAAGAAAAGCATTAATTAAAGCATCTTTATTGCAACGAATAAAATGAGGAGTAAATTCTTGCGCATTTGTTTTATAGACAATATCTAAGGTAAAACCACTGGCTGTAAGCGGTACTTCAGCGGCTTCATAAAATTCGTTGATAAACTGTTGTACCGAAATACGATCCGTTAAAGGTAAATCCCCTTTAACGAACAGCAACATATCTTGAATTTGTTTTTCTAAATGGCGTAAACGCGATCTTAACTTTTCTGCAAATTTCTTCCGAACGGATAACGTTTGTTGCGTTGCGAGATCATTTTCGTCATTTGAAGAATATTTAAGATCTTCACACAAATGACCGGAATACAATAACGCGGCCGATAAAGGTGTTCGTAGTTGATGAGCTAATGCAGAAACCATTTTTCCCAGAGAAGATAAACGCTTCTGATGACTAAGCTGATCTTGCAGTTTTCGAGTTTCGGTTAAATCGGACAACAAAATAATTTGCCCTTCTTGGCCGCCACTTAAACCTTTGGTCGATACCGAAATTCGTCGTCCCTGTTTTGTTGATATTTCATGACCGTCATCGAATCGACGAACAAAACAATCCGTCATAACTTCACGCCAAAGTCGGTGTAACAAGGGTATACCCAATAAAAACTCTGCGGCCTCATTCGCGTAAATAATCTTGCCCTGTTCGTTCAATACCAATACCGCAGCAGGGACCTTTTCAAGAATTAAATCGAAAGGAATATGAGACCGTGTTAATGTGTTGTTAAGATCATTTTTAACGTTTACTTTTTCAAACGATTTTAGAGAATCAAAGGCAACGACGCTATTTTTAGCGATTAACGCATTGAAGATTGCAGCTTTTTTATCGGATACGGTGACATTTTTTTCTGCACCCAAGATCGCATTAAAAACCATAGCATACACCCTTTAATTTCCGTCAAAAAATCATGTAAATAAGGTTAAACGTTTTATACACATAGAATAATGCAACCTTAATACCAAAATTTTTTTCATAGTTTTCAAGGTGTTACAAAAGACGTGGTGTCAAATAATCGACCCATTTTAATGAACGTGCAGGAGTATTTGTCGGTCATACTGAAAAATCATAGTAATAGAATTCAAAAAATTTATTCATACTATTCATATAATGCACAAATTCTCGAATTTAACGTTTTTCAAAAACCGCATTTACTAGGAAACTCTGATTAACCTAGAGTTGCTCGCAACACAAGGATGTGTCGCCAACGTCAAGAACAGTAAATGATTGAAGTTGTGAAAAAATTGAGAATCGCATTGTCAATGTATGTCTTCCGATTAAATCATGAATGATTTAATCAGAGGTTCCATTAGTTAACATCAATATAAAAATGGCTAAGAGATTGCTCTAGGAATCGTTAGGTTAATGGCGGTTTGCGATGAATTATTGAGAGAGGACTCGAAGTAACAGACTTTACAGAGTACACGAATTCAGTAACACCTGATTTTGGTGCCACCCTAGATGTTTACATAATCATGAGTTTATACACGTTCACTTATATAAAAAAAGCCTTTTAAAAAGGCTAATAGAGGAAGCTTTTAAAGAATGACTCTTTAAAGGAGGAGCGACAAATAGCCGTCGAAATTTAAACTCGATGCAAACCGTACTTACGCATTTTCTCTACCAAAGTAGTTCGTCGTATTGCCAAACGTGATGCGGCTCTAGCAACAACACCTCCGCAATCGTCTAATGCTTGTTGAATTAAATTACGCTCTAAATTGGTTAAATATTCTTTAAGGTCAATTCCATCATCGGGCAACAAGGTGGTATCACCCATTTTTACCATGGTGGTCTTAGCGTCGATGTCGTCGGTATCGGGTTCGAACTCTTCATCAATATCAACATGACGATATTTTTCAGGCAGGTCTTGAGCGCCAATAACACCGTAGGGATGCACAATTGCCATACGTTCAACTAAATTCGCCAACTCTCTTACATTACCAGGCCAAAGATGACGAGATAGCGAGAATATTGCTGCCGAATTAAATCGAATGGAACCGCGCTTTTCGCTCTCTAACCGAGCCACCAATTCATTAATCAAGATTGGTATATCTTCGCAGCGTTCGCTCAAAGAAGGCATTTCAATGGGGAAAACGTTTAATCGATAAAACAAATCTTCACGAAAAGTACCGTCTTCTATCATTTGTTCAAGATTGCGATGCGTAGCCGCAATAACTCTGACATTGGTCGGTTGAGGACGATTAGATCCTACGCGTTCGAATACTTTTTCTTGCAGTACTCTGAGTAATTTTACTTGCATGTTCAACGGCATATCGCCGATTTCATCTAAGAATAATGTGCCGCCCTCAGCCAACTCGAATCTTCCCGCGCGCGAATTAATGGCGCCGGTAAATGCGCCCTTCTCGTGCCCAAACAATTCACTTTCTAATAATTCCGCTGGAATAGCGCCACAATTAACTGGCACGAAAGGACCATTTCTACGTGCAGAACCGTAGTGAAGATTACGTGCTACAACTTCTTTACCCGTACCGGATTCTCCGGTTATTAACACGCTAACTTCTTTATCGGCAACCTGAGTCATGGCTTCGCGAACATGAACAATTTTACGACTGGTACCGACCAAACTTCTGAATAAATGCACAGGGCGCTTTTGATTAATGCTACCGTGGGTTTTCGCTTCGCGGTATCGCTGTGCGCGGTGCAAAGTGTCCATTAAGGTGGCGTAAGACGGTGGCATTGAAAGTTGACCAATAACCGATTCACGTTGCAATAATTCAAGATCGATAGATTCATTTCTCGACATTAGGATAAACGGTAAAGATTTATCCCAATTTAGAACCTCGTCAATTAATCCATCTACAGAACAATTTACATCGCCAATAATGACGGCAACAAAATCTTGAGACTCAAATTGTGTATCGTGAATTACCTGTTTCCAGCTATCAGAGTTATAGACAACCGCAGGCTCACCCATAAAATCGAGTACAATTTTTAGATCGTGCTGCCTTTGCTGATTATCGTCTATCACTAAAACTTTTAATTCTGCCCACATATTAACAACCTAGCTATACACCTTGATATTTCAATCCGATATCAATATCAAACGATTATTGGTAAATGAGATCAATTATTACCTGCAAATTATTAATACAACTTCAGTATAATATTAGCAATTAATAATGGATTTTCGTTTTACGTTAATTGCATTCTCATCGTTGATAAAAAGATATAAACCGCGCAAATATAATAAGTCGTCAAAATCTTGGTTATTTGCCCAGCCAATACTCCGTCTATACTTAAAAAAAATTAGACTAGGTTAAAATCAAAGTCAATTTATTGTCTGGTGAAGGTGAAAGAAAACTGACAAATAAGAACGCACTTATGCAGATCGTTAGAAAATTTCACAGTAAAAATTTAAAAAAGCTACGTTTTATAGAACTAAAGCGCCTTTTTAAATTATGCGAATGCTTATCAAACAGATAGAAACGCCTATATTCAACAATTTTTGTAAGTTATTTTTACCTCAATACCGAAATCATCTGAAGCCATATAAGAGAATTTGAAGATGAATTTTACGGGATTTTACAATTAAGCGGATATGATTTCTCAAGACCCTACAGTGTCGTTAGTCGGTTTAAAAAACTATTGAATTCGGTAAGAAATGAATCAAATGCACCCTTTCGCAATTGTTAGTAAAAAACTCACAACGTTAACGTATCTGCTAACGGCTACTTGTTTGATGGCAACTATCTCCTGTACTCATACCATGGTTTCATCCGTTGAAATTGATCCTAGAAATTCATCAGATGATGAAATTAAGGGGATTGATAATTCAGAAATGATGCTGAAACAAGAAGATTCGGCAATGGATTCCATGAAACCTATTTCCGATGGTTCCAATGAAAAAGTTGTGGGATTACCAGATCAAGATCACTTAATGAGTGATTCAATAGAACTTGAGTCCCAAATGCAGGAAAATACAAAAACCGACAATGCAATGGCTCCGCAAAATTCGTGCAAAAACGCCATTAATGAGCGTGTAAATAAGAAAGTTTCTGTTTTAGGTTTTAGTATTCAATCGCCTGCCAATGCCGTAGATTTATCGCCACTACACACATTGTTACCGAAAGAGTTAACCGGTAAATTATCCGAGTTAAATAGCTCGGTTGCTATTGATAGCACTACAACTCAACTACCCGGAAAATCTCATAGACAGGGTTTTGCAATCGCATTAAAAGATTTGCAGCTGAAAGATAACAGTCAATATTCTGTTATTGGTAATATTGTAAGTACCGCTTACAACACAGATGAGTCTATTTTCGACAAATTGAAAAACAAACAAATTCCCTGGAAACAAATTCGCGGTCAAAAACCACGAATTTTTTCCATCAGCTTAGCCGTTATTGATAACTTTACCGGACTTGAAGTTGCGCACAAAAAATTCTCTGGCAGTGCCTACGACAGCACCAGCCTTAAAAATAAACCTCAAGCCTTCTCAGCGGCTTTTTACGATACAGACTATGGTCAGGTTGTTTCTGAGATTGTTACACAAGCTGCGCGCTGGATTAATGACTCATTGCTGTGCTTACCCACGAAAGCACGCATCACTCAAATCAGTAATAATGGGGTAACGCTCAATATTGGTCGCGATGTTAATGTTGAAACAGGTATGATTTTTAAAGTAGATAGCCGAGGCGAACAAAGTTTACCGGATTTTATACAGCAAACTGATCCACACAACGGTGCGGAGATTGTGATAACGCAAGTATATGAGAATCAGTCTTTTGCGAGATACATCGAAAACTTGGCAAACTTTCAGGTCTACATTAACGACCAAGCACAACTGATTCGTTAATTGCTTAACCCTTACTTTTCACGAAATCCTAATCAATCCGGAATTTCAAACAATACAAAAAACATTTCACCAACTTCAAGAACCGTAAGTTAATGACATAAGTTAATGACGATAAATTAATGACAATAAAATGAAAACAGAAATTGCGCAGGCAACTTCTGCTGCGTGACTCGTTCACGAACTAACTGATCGAAGGTTCTTTTAGTTGTTTTGAGATTAATGATTTTGAAATTAATAGTTTTGAGCCAGGTAGGCTTGATGTACTTTTTTCTCTAAACCTAGAGAATGAATTTTATCTTGAACATCAACCTTTTGTTGTTCAAGAAAATAAATAACACGTCGGTACATTCTAACAATTCTTTCAATTTTAAGCGCAACACTTTGAAATTCAATTGCTCTTAATTCAACACACACTTGAACCAATTCATTTATTTGACGATCAAGATTATCGAATGCACTACTGTCTTCTTGCTCTAAGGCCATATCCAAACCCATCGCCAATTTGGATAAGCTGTTTTCTATTTCGATCAATGTCATTGTTTTATTCATAATGATTATTTGTGCTCTTCAATTGCTTTAAGATCTAATCCATTCCAACCATCACGAATAACGCGCATTAAATCTGTGGCTTCATCGCATTTTTTTAAATCGTTATTAAGATTTGCCGAAATTAAAAGATGCGTCATGTATTCATATAAGTCATCTAAATTTGTCGCTACTTTACCGCCTTTTTCAAAATCAAGGGCCGCGCGTAAACCCGCTAATATATCAATCGCCTTAGATATTCGATTGCCCTTCATTTCTATCTTGTTGTTTAAAATTGCTACACGGGCCTGAGCTACGCGCTCTAAAAAGCCTAATAACAACAGATCAATAAGTTTATGAGGTGACGCATCAGTAACGGATGTATGCAAACTTACCTGATTGTACTGACTTAACGCATGATTTTGATTCATAATATTTCCTCGCCTGCTCCTGTTAGATATCGACAAAAGCAAAAGGGACTTGAGCCTAATATATTTTATTCGCAATATTTTACATACTGAATCCTATGATTAACTCCGCCACGATTTAATCAAAGGGCCTGTTAGTTATCTCTGCGATTATTTATAGGAGTATTTTGTAATGAGCTGGTTAAAAAGCTTAAGGTATTATTGAGCTGGCCCACTAGGGCATCTGTCGCTCGATATTGAGCGAATAATCGCTCTTGCGTTAATTCAATTCGTCTTTCTAATGCTTCTCGCTGGTCATCAATACCGTTAAGCGTATTTTGCAAACTGTCTCTTCGTAACTGTAGTATACCGCTGGAACCTGTGTACCCATCCAAAGACTCCGATAGACGATTCGATAATCCGTTATCACCCGAAAACAAATTAGCAATCGCATCAAAATCTGTCGAAAATGCATTGTTTAAACGGGTGTTATCAATGGTTAACCGCCCTTCTTGATCGGTTGATACACCAATATTTACTAAAAACTGTAAACCTTGGGGATTGTCAGAAACACCGGTAGAAAATTGGCTTCGTATATTAGAAAGCAAACCTCTTACCGTTGAGTCGCCGGTTAAGGCTCCGGTTACGTTACCGGTATTACCATCATTTACGACAACAACGGTGAGTTGTTCTACGACGTCTAAAAAGCTGTTATAGACATTCACAAAATTTTCGATCGCACCGCGTGCACTGGCGGTGTCATTGCCAACCGTTAAATTGATCGTATCTCCGCTGGCAAAATCATCGGCATTTTGAGCGTCTAATAAATTGAAGGTGACGCCTTCAATGGCATTTTCAAAGGTATTGTTTGAACCCGTAATTCTCAGTCCATCAATGTAGGCAATAGCATTTTGTGCGGAATCTAATTCTCGGCCATCTTGCACCACTCCGCCATCACCGGTGGTTTCGATATCGGTAGGATCATAAACAAGCTGAGACAAGCCCACAGACGCATCTCTGTTATCGCCGTCATTATCGTTTACCGTTAAAGAAATGGTGTTATCTAAACCGGTCTCATTACTGGTTAATACTAATCGCGCCCCGGTTTCGTCGTTAATAATGGAGGCCGTTACACCAAGATTATTTTCCGATTCATTAATAGCGTTACGGATTTGTTGCAGTGTGTTGTTGTTTTCATCAATGTCGATACTGAACGATTCCGAGCCCAAATAAATGTTTAAGGTTCCGGTGCCAACCTCGGTACCGGCGGTTGCAACGGCTTGAGTTGCAATTTTTTGAGCCGTGGCTATTTGCTCAATTTGGATTTGATAACTTCCGGCCTGGGCACTTTCATCGGCGGTAGCACTGATTAAGCTACGATCACCAATACTCACCGATCGCCCTCGAAATAAAGACTCATCGGATAGATCATCGACAGCATCTAAGAAAGCGGTTAATGCCGAGTTTAATTGACCCACCGCCGACAATTCTTCGGTAACATTTGACTCTAGGCGATTTAATCGTCCTTCTGTTGGTGCACGCTCTGCATCGACAATCGCGCCAACAATGGCATCGATATCAAGCCCTGATCCAATACCGTTAAATGTGATGGTCATTAAAAATCCGCCGTATACACGTTAGATGAAAACTGTTTAAAAATCACAACTCTGCAAGTGTTAAAAATTCTGGATGCTTAACTACTGGAGCTATTTATCCTTCGATGATTATGCACAGTTATTGTTATTGATTAGCAAGAATATCGGCTAATTATTGCCGCACTTAAGTTTTTGGTTAGACCACTATTTTCTAGAAATCAAGATAAACGCAAATAGTAAGCCTAAGCGTTGTGAAAGTGCCAATGCGTAAAAATATTAAGTAAAAAACCGGTAAACAGAAGATGAGTTACATCGAATTTAAGTAACAAAAAAACAGGGCCATACATGCGATAGAGAAATACATCAGATAAATATAGTCTAGTAAAAACTAATATAATAAGCGCAACAACACTCTGTGAAGTTAAATCTTAAAAATTTAAACCTTCACAGAGGGAAGTAAACTTCTTGTCTCAGATATGCGTTCTGCTATTTGCAAAGCTTCATCCGAAGGAATTTTACGAATTAATTCACCAGTTTCAGAGTCGGTAACCTCTACCACAACACGGCCAGTTTCATTTTGTAAACTAAACGATAGATTTCTGCGAATCGATTGCGAGAACTCGTTTAAATTTGAAACCGCTTCGCGAATATTCTCAGAAACACTAGGCTCGGTATTTTCTTGTTCAACCCGCACAGCGCGAATCTGTTCTTGCGGAACGCGATCAGAGATTGCCACTTCTGCTCTGGTATTATTGCGTGAAGCTGAAGGGCTGGCGGCTGTGGGGCGAATATTTTGTACGCTGTTAATATCCATTTTTCACCCTCTATATTATCGGCGGAGTAAACCCCGCCGATAAATCACGTTTTAACCTAGAAGACTCAATACAGCCTGTGGAAGCTGGTTAGCCTGCGCTAGCACCGAAGTACCGGCCTGTTGCAAAATTTGCTGACGTGTTAATTCAGCAGTTTCAGCCGCAAAATCGGTGTCTCTAATTCGGCTTCGTGCTGCAGAAACGTTCTCAGAAATATTTTGCAAGTTGGCAATGGTATTTTCGAATCGGTTTTGCACCGCACCTAACTGCGCTCGCTGGGAGTCAATATTGGCAATAGCACCATCGACTACAGCAATAGCATCCTGTGCACCACTGGCGCTGGTAATATCGATGCCTTCAACGCTTTGTAAAACACCAATTGACGAGCTGGTAATTTCGGCAATGTTAGTGCCCCCAACAGTAAACGGCTCACTGGAATCGAAGGTAATAGTACCTACTGCTTCGAACGCGTTTGCAGTGGCATCGACAGTTTGGTTAGCTGTGCCGATAGTACCGTCTGCGTTTACCGCGGTTAATACAATGCTCGAACTGTTGTTAGCACCGGCTCCGTTAACTTCGGTGAAGTTTTGAATTTCAATATTATCGCCATCTTGAGCCGACAAAATTAAATTTCCGTTTTCATCGAGTGCCGCAGAAATACCGTTACTACCCGAATCTGCGTTAATCGCATCACGGAGGTTTTCTAAATCTTGCGCTACGTCACCGCTGGCCGTTAAGGTAACCGCAGTTGTAGTTGAACTGGTTCCGCCGTCACCATTATTAGTACCAATGGTGAATGTTACCGAGTCCGCTGTACCGTTCGCAGTATCGGTTGATAACACAAAATCACCCGCGTTAATTGCCACTTGAGTAATGGCCCGCGCAGAGACACCGGTGGTATCACCCAGTGCGTTAATAGCATCAGCAACCTCGCCTGCGGTATCTGTATTTGACGTTGTAAAACTACCGGTACCAAATGCACCTGTAATTGTAACGGTAGCGCCATCGGTAAACTGTGTACCACCCACCGAGTTAGATACGCTACCTGCGGTTGTACCCGCCGATTGCACACGGTAGTTACCCAAACGTTCGGCAGAGGCATTTGTTAAAGAAACCTCAATGGTTTGGTTTGCATTGGCACCCACTTGGAAAGAGGCTGTACCAAATGTACCATCAAGAACTGTTCGACCACCAAACGTTGTCGCATCGGCGATACGTGTTAATTCTTGTTGTAACTGATTCACTTCTTCTTGTAACGCTTGACGTTCAGACGATGAGTTACTGCCGTTAGCAGATTGCAAGGCCAGGTCACGAATACGTTGTAAAATATCCGTGGATTGTTGCAACGCACCTTCAGCAACTTGCGCCAAAGAAATACCATCGTTCGCATTTCGAGAGGCAATGTTTAGCCCATTAATTTGCGAAGTTAGTCGGTCTGAAATTTGCAAACCTGCAGCATCGTCGGCAGCACTATTAATTCTAAAGCCCGTAGAGAGGCGTTGTAGAGAGACATTAAGTGCTGACGTCGAGCTATTCAAGTTGCGTTGCGTATTTAAAGACGCAACGTTTGTATTGACTGTTAATGTCATTTGAATGACTCCTGGCCCTCTAACGGGGCTAATTGACTGTGAGATAAGATTGTGCACTAAGGCTATCGGCCGATAGCGTAAAAACTTTAAAAATGAAAATTTTTAGGGGAGGTACCGGTTTGTCTAGCGTTTAAGCAAACTCGGTGGAGTAAAAAGAAGAGAACTTAAGAACAGTTAGAGATAGATAAATTAAAAACGTAAAAATTGAGCTCTATGAGAGTATTAACAATCATAGAACGGCAAATACCTGACCTGCCGCGCATTAGCTTTTGCATATGCTTACTTTTATATTAGCGGCCAATTTGGGTTTGTAAACTAAAAAGCGGCAAAAAATCACCGACCGAGTTCACGCAAGTATCATTTTCAAACTCTAGCCTCTGATTAAATCAAAGATGAATTAACCAAAAGGTTCTAAAAGCTACTACAAAGACTTGAAAAATTAGAAGCCTCTAATAACAAGAAAAGCTTTATTAGCGGTCGTCATTTATAGTGGTTAATTAATCAGCGTGACATATTAAAAATACACGGCATTTGGTTGCCAGAAATGCAAGTATAAGGTAACGGAAGTTCTGATTTACCTGGAATTCACTTGGACACAAGAATATATCGCTAAGATAAAGCACTGAGAGTGCTTAAAATTATGAAGGAAGTAGAAATCGCATTTTCAAGATCTACTCTCTGATTAAATCACAAATGATTTAATCAGAGAGTAATATAAATGCACAGATTTAAACAAAGTCGATACTGTATTTAATCTTGATACAACCAATCTAAGTTGGCCGTTAGGCATTTCGTTACTTAGCAATCAAAAACTCAACCAATGCCTTTGTTTTGGTTTCTTGACCCAAAGAGCCTGGCTTATATACCCACTTATTTACCGCATTTAATGCAGCTTCATTAAAACCAGACTCAGGGCTTGCCTCTAAAATCTTTGAAGAAACGACTTTACCATCTTCAGCGACTTCTACTTCTATTAGTACCCAACCTTCTATACCGCGATTAAGAAGGTCTTTAGGATAAAACGGAGCTACTTTAATCAACGGCTTTTGGGTAATTTGCTGGTAAGGAGCATCTACAGGAGCAGACGTGATTGGCGTCGCGCCACAACCCATTAAAATTGAAACCAATATGCATAAAACTGTGTATCTCACAAAAACTGCTAAAAATTTAACACTAAATAAACGTGTATATTATCACGGAGTTTATTGTTGACTACATGAAATTTAGAAAACATGCTCAAAATATATACATTAAAATTTTCGCGCATATTTTAAATGATACAACTCACGGTATTTCGCAACTTCGCACTCATCCCATTCTAAAATCCCCCATTGAACAGGTTTTTTAGTATCAGCATGAACAAAAGTATCAAACGCAATGGGATTAGGGAATTGTTTCGAATCGACGAACCCCAGCTTACCGTATATTTTCTTTGTTGCAGAATTTTTTACATCGTATAATCCGAAAACTTTTTTGGCACCCTCACTCAGTACATATTCCGCAGCAGATGCAAATAACAAGGGTGTCGCCTTCTTATAATATCGTTTATCTAGGCAATAGGTATTCATATCCATAGCCAAATCATCGCACATATATTCATACTGCTTACCATGCTCTGTTGTTCCGGCTTCAAACGGAAATACCAACTCATCTGACCGTTTATTAACCCGCAAAGTAGTAGCAACAACATTATTTATTTCTACGTAAAAATAAATTCCACTCTCATGGTATTTTTTATCTATTTCTTCGCTGTAACCTTCATAGCCAGCATTATGCAAACGATCTTTATGCAGTCCGCGAAGATATGAAGCAAGTGCGAAGGTTTCATCATTTACCGGAATTTTATAACAAGCATACCCATCAAACTCGGTTACTAAATATCTATTATCACTCAACAGTTTCATGTAAACGCTCGCAATAAATGAATTAAAAAATAAAGGAAACGCTGATTGATCCAGATTTTCCAGCGACATAAGGATGTGTCATCATTTTTAAGAGCAGTAAGAAATTGAAATTGTGAAACAATTGTAAATTATATTTTCAATAACTGTTTCCTGATTAAATCACGAATCAATTAATCAGCGAAACCTAAAAGTACTTCTGTTTAAAATGTTCCATAAAATTAACAGAGAAATCATTTTTTTCAGTGCACAAATCAGCAACTATCAAAAAAACACGACAATATTATTAACACGATAAATACTGCGACAACCCCCAAATACCTCTGTACATGAAACACATCAAATATGAGTCTATTAAATCGTAACTTGAGGGAAATAGTCTACGGATATCGACTGTTCTCTATGAATCCGTGATACTTACATGATTTTTGTTCTAAACAATCCAACTCTATAAAAGAGAAAAGAACAAAAATAGATTTTAACCCTAGTTCTACTGACAAATTTTTAGAACGAATAATTCAAACCGACGTAAACTATCACGATTTAAGCTTCCGTTATTTAGAAGAAGAAACAAACTGCTTACGAACACAATTTTTAGAATTGATTTATTAATTCTCAACGAAACAAAAGCATATCTATATTCTGAGATAATAAGTACCGTGTCTAAATAAAGCTAACTGAAAAACTGTTAATATAAATTTTAAGAACATCTGAATCATGTTTAAGAAATTCTGATTAAATCATGGGTGAGTTAATCAGAGCTTCCTTTAAGTCAAACAATCAATTTACAGTTTTAAATGTTTCCGCAAAAAAAAGGCCGCTCAATGGCGGCCAAGATCGTGAGATTGCAGAGATTAAAGAACCTATTTTTATTGTTATCCACCCAACAAGCTGAGGACTGCTTGGGGAATTTGGTTTGCCTGCGCAAGAATTGTGGTGCCAGCTTGTTGTAGAATTTGGCTTCTTGTTAATTGCGCGGTCTCTGCGGCAAAGTCTGTGTCTCTAATTCGGCTACGTGCAGCCGATACGTTTTCAACAATGTTATTTAAGTTGGCAATGGTGTTTTCAAACCGGTTTTGCACCGCACCTAAAATCGCCCTTTGACTATCGATGGACGATATTGCCCCATCGACAATGGCGATGGCATCTTGCGCTCCATCGGCGGTGGTAACATCAATATCTGCAACTGTTTGTAAAACCCCAATGGTCGCCGCCGTAATTTCTCCAATGTTGGTACCGCTAAGCGTGAAGGGTTCATTGGAGTCAAACGTAACTGTACCAATCGCCTCAAAGGTATTTGAGGTTGCACCGGATAAGGCGACGTTTGCGGTACTAATGGTATCATCGGGTAATACAACACTGAATGTTACCGACGAATCGTTTGCGCTATTGTTGCCGTCAATTTCGGTAAAACCCGTAATCTGAATATTGTCGCCGTCTTTTGCAGTAACAATTAAATTACCGGTTTCGTCAATTTGTGCCGACAAACCATTGGTACCCGAATCTGCGTTAATCGCATCACGAAGATTTTCTAAATCTTGCGCGGCATCGCCGGTTGCGGTTAACACAATATCGGTTGTGTTAGCAACGCCGTCACCATTATTGGTTCCAATCGAGAAACTTACCGAATCGGCAACTCCGTTGGCGCCATCAAAGGCTATAGATATGTCGCTTGCGTTAACGGCAATTCTATTAATTGCACTAGCACTAACTCCGGTTGATTGCGTAGATGCATTAATGGCATCGGCAATGTCTCCGGCGGTATCGGTTGTTTCTACCGTAAAGGTCGAAATACCAAACGGGCCAACAACACCTACTGTACCCGCGGTAAAGTTAGCACCGCCAATGGCATTACTAATACTTCCCGCTACCGTCCCTTCGCTATCAACTCGATAATTACCAAGTCTAGAAGATGACGCATTGGTTAATGTTACTTCGATGGTTTGGTTTGCTTCGGCACCCACTTGGAATGACGAGGTTCCAAAAGTGCCGTCTAGAATTCTTCGACCACCAAATGTAGTGGTGTCAGCAATGCGAGTGAGCTCTTGTTTAAGCTGATTAACTTCTTCTTGCAGCGCTTGGCGTTCACCGGCGGAGTTACTACCGTTAGCCGATTGCAATGCAAGATCACGAATACGTTGTAAAATATCCGTTGACTGTTGCAATGCGCCCTCTGCAACTTGAGATAAAGAAATACCATCACTGGCATTTCTTGCGGCAACGGTTAAACCGTTTACCTGTGATGTTAAGCGGTTTGAAATTTGTAAACCGGCTGCATCATCACGAGCGCTATTGATACGAAATCCTGTTGATAAACGTTGTAAAGCTACGTTTAGGTCACCAGAAGATTGGTTTAAATTACGCTGAGTATTCAGCGAAGCGATATTGGTATTTACAGTTAAAGTCATGGTTCTACTCCTAGCCCCCTAGGGGATTAAGATCCTCGTTACAATCATTCACAACCGGGACATCGGCTCTAAAAAATTTTACTTTAGGGAGGAATTTGTAGAAAAAGATTATTTTTTGCTCACCGACCGAAATTAATTTTCATTAATAGAATTTAATTATGATCAAATTGGTTTTCTATCGAAAATTAATTGCTCAAGTTTTTAAATTTACGTCGAGCGATTTAAGAAACCATTTGTGTGCTTTTACGTGTATTTTAGAAAAGCTGGAGAAAAATTACCGTCGAAGCTAGGTTTCTACACCTAAATTTAGACTGGCTAAATAATTGCTCTGTTGCCTTTATTAATAATTTATCAATAAATCAAGGCTAAAGATGATTGAGCAACTGCAAAAAGCGGTAGAAAGCGGCAACACAGCGGAAATGCGGCAAATTATTGCCGCTTTGAGTGAAAAAAATCACTCCGTTGTAGTATTAATCCCGCTTATTAATATCTGTATGAAAGAGCAGCAATTTGATTTGGCTCTTAAAATTTTTAAGCAGGCTATTCAGCAAAATCTACATCCGAAGCAAATCGTACGACTTTTAAATGAAGAATTTTTCAAAGGGCATTCCCGTTTAGCCATCGATTTTTTAACCATCGCCTACAATGAACTTCCAAATAATAACGTTATTTGTGAATATTATGTAGACCGCCTGATGTCGCTTGAGCATTACACTCAAGCAGAAGATGTATTAAGTCAGATTATACAACAACGTCCTGAGCCTATTTATCTGGCTAAGCTGAGCGAATGTTATTACCGTCAAGCAAAATTGCATGAGGCAAAAGCAACCGCTTTAATCGTGCAACAAATGTGTCCGCACTTGGCAAAAAGTTATATCAATTTAGCAGTAGTTGAAAAAGCGCTTGGTAACTTGAGTACCACGGCGCAACTGCTGCAAAAAGCTATAGAGATCGAACCGGATAATTTTTACGCGCACATAAATTTTGCGCATTTAGCACTCTTGTCTCATGAATTTGAGCTTGGTTGGCAAGAATACGAGTATCGCTGGCAGGATAGTCATTGTATTCAATTGGATTTACCACTACCCAGCTGGAACGGTGAGCAAGAGGGACATTTGTTATTGTGGGCCGATCAAGGATTGGGTGATCAAATCATGTTTCTGAATTTAATGGCTAAATTGCAGACCGAAATCACGCTAAAAATAGATCCTAGATTAAGAACATTAATTGAACCACTATTGCACGAACGGGTTCACTTTATAACTGATGAATACCAAGGTGATTACAGTGAATTTGATTTCTGCATATCGCTTGGATCACTCGGTCGATACCTTGTGCGTAGCATTGACGATATACAACCACAAGCGATCTTAGCCAAAGTACCTCATAGCATAAATTCGAAAGCTCAATTAGAAAGCGAACTTAAAGCAAAAATTTACCACTTCTTTGATATAAATGATGACGCCGAGCAACCTCTTTTTATTGGCATCAGTTGGCGTGGCGGAAACTACCGGACAAATGCGTTAGGAAGAAATATACCGCTAGAAATACTCTCGGATTTACTGGAAGCATTTGTTGGAGATCAATCTATAAAGTTCATTAATCTTCAATACGATGCAACAAGTGACGAAATAGAATTGCTTGCAAAGAAAGGTGTCTATACACCCGATTTTGATTTAAAAAATGACTTGGTTCATCTATCCATACTAATGACTTCATTTTTAACCAAGTTTATCAGCGTAGATAATTCAATCGTGCATTTAGCTGGCGCTCTGGGTGTTAACACCGATTTATTACTGTCATCTTTAGCCGATTGGCGCTGGTTTTACGAGTCCGACTGTTGTCGATGGTATGAGTCAGTGAGAATCTGTAGAAACCTGCCACTTATCGGTTGTAACTCTTTTGACTGCTTAAATTCAGAAAATCAAACATTATCGAATCAACAAAAAATAGCATTAACACAATTAAAACATGACTTTTATGCGTTAATATTGGATGTAAAAAATATCCATCAATAACTATTGAAAATCCAATATTACTTCATAGTTTCCTAACTCTTCTAAAAATACGCAGTTAATGATTATCTCTTTGTACAGACATAACGGATTAAATCAAAGTTAATTAGATCACGGACGCTTATATTATAAACATTTTTAATAACAGCAGTTTTGTTAAAGTGCGTAAATCGTAGATCGCTAACTATATTGCATGTGATACAGACAAACTTGAGATTAACAATGTCTATTCAAAAAAAGTTTATAACGGCGCTGACTATTGCTACCTTAATTATAGGTTTGTTATTGATAGTGTTTTCTTGGGAGAACGAGGTTTCTAAAACCGAAAAATTCGTTGCGGATCTTGAGCAAGACATTTTACACGATATTCGCACCGTATTAGATATAACCAACTCAATTATGTCTGAACGTGTCGCTAGCAGTATGAAACTGCTAAAAGAACGCGGCGCTGAACTTGGCGCTGCTAGATCTGGTG
The DNA here is from genome assembly GCF_054658315.1 of Sessilibacter sp. MAH1. NCBI lineage: Bacteria > Pseudomonadati > Pseudomonadota > Gammaproteobacteria > Cellvibrionales > Cellvibrionaceae > Sessilibacter > Sessilibacter sp. MAH1. Next base: position 28,456 of record NZ_BAAGIC010000016.1, on the reverse strand, counting down.
AAGAGGTAAATGTTTCAGGAACTCCGTCTACCAACTTGTACCTTGGTAATAGACCCATCGCCAATAATTACGATCTCGTGGATGGATTGACAGACATAATGGGAGGCACTGCGACCATCTTCAGCAAACGTGGTGAAGATTTTATTCGTATTTCAACCAACGTCATGAAAGATAACGCTCGTGCTACGGGCACAAAATTAGCCGAAAATAGTAAAGCAATGACGGCTATTAAAGCAGGTCAGACCTATTACGGTGAAGTCGATATTTTGGGTAAACCTTATTTGACGGCATACGAACCCTTAAAAAATATATTTAACGAAACTATTGGTATATGGTATGTCGGTTATTCGGCGAATCTTGGCGCTATGAATAACGCCATAGAAAGCACACGCATATTGGAAAATGGCTTTGCCGCGTTAAGAGACGCTAAAGATACAGTCACTATCTCTTCGTCAAACGTCACAAATGATCAGGTACAACAAATTATATCAAACCAGTCCACTGAATATAACCTCAAAATAATACCGTATGAACCTTGGGGCTACGACATTATTGTTGCAACAAAAAAATCCGATATCCGTTCAAGAGCATTTGATGCCGCCATCGTAACGATTATAGAAATCATTGGTGTGCTTACCGTTATTATTACCGTTGTGATGTTTTTAACGTCGAATTTGGTCAGTAAACCCTTGAGATCACAAATTAAAGCCATCAAAAATCTTGCCGATGGCGGTGGTGATTTAACCGTACGATTTGCGTCAACACGCCAAGACGAAATTGGTGTTATGGCGAAAGAGTTTGATCGACTTCTGGCCAGCTTACAGTCAACCATGAAAGAAGTAAGTGATCAAACCCGTGCGGTATCGGCAACATCTGAGAGCCTCACTGAATATTCCAGTAATATGTCAGCTGTTCAAGATGAACAAAATGAGAAGACCAAATTACTGGCTTCAGCGGTGCATCAGCTTTCGATATCAGCAAATCAGGTTGCGGAGAATACCGAGGGCGCTAAGAAAATTACTGAAGGAGCCTACGGCAACGTTAAAGTGGGTTCTGATTCATTACGTCAAACTTCTCAAAAAATTAGGCAACAGGCTCGTAACATTGAAGAATCCGAAGCTGTAGTATCAAAATTAGCGGAACAAAGTACGAATATTTCAACGGTATTGGATGTTATTCGAAACATTGCCGAGCAGACCAATCTTCTTGCTTTAAATGCTGCCATTGAAGCTGCACGAGCTGGCGAACAAGGACGCGGCTTCGCCGTAGTTGCCGACGAGGTGCGTTCGTTGGCGAGTAGAACGCAGGCTTCTACTCAAGAAATTAACGACATGATTCAGAAACTACAACAACAAGGGAAACACGCTACCGATTTAATGCAGGAAAATCGTCAACAGGCAGCTCAAAATGCAGAATTAACCGAAGAAGTTAGTAAGAATTTTATAAATGTACTGAGCTCAATGGAACAAATAAATCAATTAAATTCCGAAATTGCCCAGGCAGCCGACGAACAAAAAACTGTGTCCCACGATATATCTCACAATGTTGAAATCATACACTCTTCAGCCGCCCGAAATAATGAAATTGCGCAATCAACACAGTATGCCTGCAATGATTTATTTGGCGCTATTTCTCAATTGAAAAATCTGATAGAGCGGTACAAACTGTAAAATAACTATTAGATGCCGAACGCTAGCATTAACCCCTAGTTGCTGTAGGTTTAATTTGTATCTGATATAACGCGCGTTTAGAACACTATTTTACAAAGTTCATAAATAATCTATTTAAAATTTTTCGATATTGGAAACTATAGGAAGCTCTGATTAACTCATCCATGATTTAATCAGAGCACAGAAATTGAAAATGCGATTTCCAATTTCTTCACAATTTCAATCACTTACGGTTCTTGAAATTGGCGACACATCCTTGTGTCGCTGGAAACTCTAGGTTAATCAGAGTTTCCAATAAATTCTTTAGAACATAACTAATGTCGAAAAATGGGTACCGCACTTAACGGTCTATTATAGATTCAATTAGAGTCACCTAAAGAACAACAGTTATTTCATTATCTGTTAACGAAAGCATTTTTTTAAAACCTTGCCTAATTATTTATTCTTTTAGAGAAAGAACCCCATCAAAAACCCTTCTAAACAATAATTTATCATTATTAAAAGATCGTATATTGTCGATAAAATCACAGTACTGACGATCAATAGATGACAAGAAAAGCGCGCAAACAAATAAAATCTTGTCGCATTTTTTGATAGTGTATTTGATGTAAACCTCTTTCAAAAATATACCTTTATCACTAATATACCGTTCATTAATGATTATCAGTCAGCGATACTCATTCTATCGGTAATCAAAAGGAAATATAGATTGAACACTAGAGAAGTCATCACTACCCTACCCGAAAAAAGGTTAGTCGATTTAAATACCTATAAGCGTAGAGAATTGCTTGAAGTATTTTTGCAATACGATGTCCCTTTTCTGAGTGCAACCGTAGAAGTTGATATTACAACAGTAAGGGAATGCGCCAAAAATAACGATCTTAATTTGTTTACCTGCCTACTTTATTGCCTGACAAAAACGGTGAATAGCATACCCGAATTAAAGCATCGCTATATAAATAATCACCTTTACGAATTTGACTACATAGAACCAGGGTATACAGTATCGCAAGCTGATGGAACTTTTAGCTTTTGCGATTCTAAATATGTTTCACGCTTCGAACGTTTTCATCAAACTATTTTAAACGATATAGCTCAAGCCAAAGAAAGTCCCGATACCGGCGTTAAAGACAAATCTCATATGTTTTTTGTTTCTAACATTCCTTGGATTTCATTTACACATTTTCAGCAACCGTTTTTTCGCCCCTATGGGTTCAATCCGGTGGTTACTATTGGTAAACATATTGATCGTGATGGCAGACGTTATGCCCCCGTTGCTTTGCAATGCCATCACGGCACCGTCGACGGATTGCATATTGGTTTGTTTTTTAACCGTTTAGAAGCCTGTATTTCTCAATTTGAACAGCTTATAGACAATGTTGAGCCAGTATTCGACTGAAAAACACCAACTGCGTGCATTTAGTTGTAACTCGTTAACGATTTGGCTCTTACATCTTTTTAATCCCAGCTAAGAAGTTGAAGCCAACTTCTTAGACGTTTACACTGCTGCGAACTATTTTTGTGAACATAATTCGGAGTATTTTGTGAACCCAGCTAATAACAGCAAACTCGTCGTAATCAGTGGTGGTTCTAAAGGTATAGGTCGTGCCTTAGTGGATAAATTCTACAATGCAGGCTTTACCATCGCGACCTGCTCTAGAAACATCAACGAACTAGAATCGTTGAAATCTGAATTAGATTTAGAAAAACGTTTGCATATATTTCAGGCTGATCTCGCCAATAAAAGCGATGTTTGCGCTTTTGCAGATTATGTTTTGAGCTTAAACCTGCCAATTCAGGTATTAATCAACAACGCGGGTAAATTTTTACCCGGCGAAGTTCATTTAGAAGAAGAAGGCGTGTTGGAATCGCAAATAGAAACTAACTTATATTCCGCCTATTATTTAACACGTCATTTAATCGAAAATATCAAATCTCAAAAAAGTAGCCATATTTTCAATGTATGCTCTATTGCCTCATTAATAGCCTATGCAAATGGCGGCTCGTATACCATCAGTAAATTCGCACTGTATGGTTTTTCAAAAGCTTTAAGAGAAGAGATGAAAAACCATCATGTAAAAGTAACATCTGTCTTACCGGGAGCAACCCTAACCAGCAGCTGGGACGGTGTTGATATTCCAGAAGAAAGATTTATACCCGCAGAAGACGTGGCCGCATTAATGTTTAATTGCTTTGAAGTCAGTGACAGAACCGTTGTTGAAGATTTACTTATTAGGCCACAACTGGGCGACATCTAGCATTTATACATTTTGCTAAAATCTGCCTAATTGCTTAGAAAATTGAATCAAGTAAAAGAGTAATCACTAAATACAAATTATATTAGCGATTACTCTTTCATCGTTTTTTGTAAATCCAAGATATTTAGCCTCTCGTTAGTGATCATTTTTATAACTTTAAAAAGATAGTATTTTTCTACTCACAATTTTTATCAATAGACTTTTTATAATCCCACCACAATAAAAACCGTGTAAATTTTTAATTTAGTCAAATATTGACAGATCTCCTCATTGCTTCGCTCCTATTAATCCGGAATACAATTTTTGATTGACATAATTACTACATTTAAAAAATTAAACTTAATAACGAGCTTGAACATCCGAAATTCATTCAATTAAAAAGTCAATACAAGTACTAACACTTTGGTGTTAAATTCTTTAGAAAAAATATGTAAAGTTAGAACAGCAAAGGAAAACAGCTATTTATTTTTCTTTAAATAAAAATTATTTACTTTTTATAAAAATAATACACTTAAATAAGTTACTTATTTGGCGCGAAAATCATCCTATACAAATAATTTTTAGAGCGACTTTTATAATTTTGAGATAGAATTCACACCTCCTTATTTTTACCAATCCATTTGCAGACAATAAAGGAATACCTGCATGAAATTTACTTCATACTCTTTAATTTTGTCATTTTTTGTTGCACTTTCAGGCTGCGCCACTATTGTTGGTGAATCGACTCAAACACTACCAATTATGAGTTCACCAGATGGTGCATCTATTGTTATTACCGACGAGAAAGGCGCTGAAATTTTTAAAGGCACTACTCCTACTACAGTAACACTAGAGAAAAGTGATGGTTCATACTGGGGTGGAAAATCATTCAACTTAGTATTATCAAAAGACGGCTATGACACCGTTGAGATTCCAGTAAAAACTTCTGCTAACGGTTGGTACATTGGCGGTAATATTTTATTCGGCGGTTTAATTGGATGGTTTATTGTTGATCCACTAAATGGCAACATGTACACATTGTCTGCGAAAGAAATTAACACTACTTTATCTAAAAGCGCTTCAGCCAACGCTACTAAATTTAACGAAAACATTTCTATTGTTATGTTAGACGAAGTACCTGAAGAATTACGCTCTAAACTGGTAAAAGTATCTAAATAAGTTTACTTAGTTAGTTCAGGTGGCGGAAATTTCTGCCACCGAATTCTAGTATGTTATCTGTATATCTTCTCATAAAACCCATCTAGATTTTCCCATCCTAACGTTTAGCCACTCCAATAGTCTTTTTAAAGGTTTCATCAAAATAAAACTGTAATAGCATCCTATCAAGTACTATAAAAGTTGAAATTCAGGCATAAAAAAGGCCTCTATAAAAGAGGCCTTTTTAAAATAATACTCGATTATTTTTTGAAGCTACTTAAGTCCAACGCATTCCAGTGTGGGAAATGTTTGCGAACCAGAGCATTTAACTCAAGTTCAAATTCAGAGAATTGACTGTTACTTAAAGAAGATTCATCTTCGCTTAACGCTTCGGTTACCATACCGGCGCCAACGGTGATATTGGTCAGGCGATCAATAATAATAAAAGCACCAGTTGCACGATTAATATTGTATGGATCGATAGCCACATCGGAGTTTAGCGAAACCTCTGCCAAGGCAATATCGTTTAACTCTAATTGTTGTGCTTCACGAGTTTCTTGTGTGTTCACGTCAATCAAATGAGCGATGGAATTAACTTGGCCGATGACTGCCTTACTAGCGAACTTAAATTCGTATTGTTTTTTGGGTGTAAGATTTTGCTCAGACATCCATACAATGTGTGCATTTAAGTGATTTGTTTTTGAGACTTTATTATCGTCCGCATGAACAATCATATCGCCGCGACTAATATCAATTTCATCGGCTAATGTAAGGGTAACAGCTTGATCAACGAAAGCTAAATCCAGATTACCGTCAAAGGTAACAATGCTTTTAACAGTGCTGGTTTTGCCGGAAGGTAAGGTTTTAATCTTATCGCCAACACGAACGACACCGGATGCAACTGTGCCACAAAAACCGCGAAAATCTAAATTCGGACGATTAACGTATTGCACCGGAAAACGGAAATCTTCGGTGTTTTTATCTTCTGCAATTTCTACAGTTTCGAGAATTTGCATCAACGTTTGGCCTTTATACCAAGGCGTGTGTTCGCTGACGTTTACAACATTGTCGCCATCTAGCGCCGAAATAGGCACGCAGCGAATATCTTGTAAACCTAGGTCTTCGGCAAAAGGTACGTAGGCTTTTTGAATTTCGTTGAAACGCTCTTCGCTGAATTCAACTAAGTCCATTTTATTAATAGCAACAACAATGTGTTTAATGCCTAACAAAGATGCAATATAACTGTGGCGACGAGTTTGCGTCATCACGCCATGACGGGCATCAATTAAAATAATGGCAAGGTCACAGGTAGAAGCACCTGTTGCCATGTTGCGGGTATATTGCTCATGCCCCGGAGTATCGGCAATGATGAATTTACGTTTTTCAGTTGAGAAATAACGATAAGCAACATCAATCGTAATACCCTGCTCGCGTTCAGCGGCCAAACCATCAACCAGTAATGCAAGGTCAATTTTGCCGCCTGTGGTACCGTGTTTTTGGGTATCGGACTGAATAGCCGCTAGCTGATCTTCATAGATCATCTTTGAGTCGTGAAGAAGTCGGCCAATTAAGGTGCTTTTGCCGTCATCAACACTGCCGCAGGTTAAAAAGCGTAACAGCTCTTTATGTTCATGCTGCTCTAAATAAGCATTAATATCGGTAGCGATTAAATCTGACTGGTGTGACATTAGAAATACCCCTCTTGCTTTTTCTTCTCCATGGAACCTGAACTGTCGTGATCAATAACTCGACCTTGACGTTCCGAGGTAGTGGTAAGCAGCATTTCTTGGATAATTTCAGGTAATGTTGTTGCTTCTGATTCGACAGCACCGGTTAATGGATAGCAACCTAGGGTACGGAATCGAACCATTTTTTCTTGGATTTCTTCGCCATCTTCGATTGGCATACGATCATCATCAACCATGATCAACGTGCCATCGCGCTCGACAACTGGACGCTTCGCGGCAAAATAAAGCGGTACAAGCGGAATACTTTCTAAGTGAATGTATTGCCAGATATCAAGTTCGGTCCAGTTTGACAGCGGGAAAACTCGAATGCTTTCGCCCTTGTTAACTCGACCGTTATAAATATTCCAAAGTTCAGGACGCTGATTTTTCGGGTCCCAACGGTGGTTTTTATCGCGGAAAGAATAAACGCGCTCTTTAGCACGGGATTTTTCTTCATCTCGGCGAGCGCCCCCAAAGGCGGCATCAAAACCGTATTTATCAAGCGCTTGTTTTAACGCAGCGGTCTTCATGATGTCGGTGTGTTTGGCACTGCCGTGAGTAAATGGACCAACACCCATATCCACACCTTCTTGGTTGGTGTGAACAATTAAGTCCCAACCCAATTTTTCCGCCATTTCGTCGCGGAAGGTAATCATTTCTTTAAACTTCCACGTGGTATCAACGTGCATTAAAGGAAATGGTGGCTTACCTGGGTAGAATGCTTTTTGAGCAAGATGCAACATTACGGCAGAATCTTTACCGATGGAGTAAAGCATTACTGGATTGTCGAATTCTGCAGCAACTTCACGAATGATGTGAATACTCTCAGCTTCCAACTGCTTTAGGTGGGTGAGATTGAAATCTATGGTCATGGGTAGGTTTATCCCGGTTTATCTCTCTATTGCGGTATGGATTAACTTTTACGATAAAAACGGGCGGCATTATAATCATTTACCGCCCTACTTTGCCTAACTTTGTACTTCTATCGATATACCCACTTGTTTGGCAAGCTCTGCAAACCCTGGGAACGAAGTTGCAACGGTCGCACAGTCGTGGATACGAATTTCTTCGGTAGCGATCAAAGACGCTACTGCAAATGACATAGCAATTCGATGGTCGTGGTGGGTTTGAATATCGCCGCCCAACAGTGGCTTGCCACCATTGATCACCATACCATCAGGCGTTGGTGTTGCATCGGCACCAATGGCGTTTAAGCCATCGGCCATAACCTGAATGCGATCGCTTTCTTTCACACGAAGCTCTTCAGCACCGCTCAAAATCGTAGTGCCGTCAGCACTTGCGGCGGCAATAAATAACACCGGAAACTCATCGATCGCTAAAGGTACTTGGTCTTCTGGAATATGAATTCCTTTAAGTGGGGCGTACTGAACTTGAATGTCGGCAACTGGTTCGCCACCCACTTCTCGCTCGTTGAGCAAGGTAATGTTAGCGCCCATTTCTCGCAAAATATTGATAACTCCAACCCGAGTTGGATTAATGCCAACGTGCTGTAATGTTAGGTTCGAACCCGGAGTGATTGCAGCGGCAACCATAAAGAATGCCGACGAAGAGATGTCTGCGGGAACTTCGATATTCGCAGCCGTAAGTTTACCGCCACCGGTCAAAGTCACTTTATTGCCTTCGGTTTTAACATCGTAACCAAAACCGCGCAGCATGCGTTCTGTATGATCACGTGTCGGAGCAGGCTCGGTAACACTGGTTGTGCCATCGGCGTATAAACTCGCTAACAACACACAGGATTTTACCTGTGCACTTGCCATCGGCATATCGTAATGAATGGCTTGTGGCTTAGTTGAACCGGAAATTCTCAATGGCGGGCAACCACCCTCTTCTGTTCCTACCGTTACGCCCATTTCTGCCAAGGGTTTAGCCACACGCCCCATAGGTCGTTTTGAAAGAGACACATCGCCGATTAAGGTTGAATCGAACTCTTGCCCAGCCAATAAACCGGCCATTAAGCGCATGGCAGTGCCTGAATTTCCCATATCAAGCGCATTTTTAGGCGCTTTCAAACCGTGAAGACCAACACCGTGAATAGTTACCTCACCGTTAGTCGGGCCTTCAATATGGACACCCATGTCTTTAAAAGCCTGTAATGTGGCCAATGCATCTTCGCCTTCGAGAAATCCGGTAACGTGTGTCACGCCCTCGGCTAAAGAGCCCAACATAATCGATCGATGAGAAATCGATTTATCACCGGGAACTCGAATACTGCCGGAGACAGAACCACCGGGCTTTAATACATAATTGATTTTGTTAGACATGGATGACTCTTGTTCTTGGGTAGTCGTTGACGACTGACTGCTGTTACTCGAATGCGAGCGTAAAAATGCTTCGCGAGACTCTTTAGCTCGACAAAACAAACTCATAATTGTATCACTGTCGCGCCGCTCTACGGCATCCCTCAGTAGGTGCAAATTTTTGGTGAACAGATCAAGAGAACGCACGACCGCTTCGCTGTTCGCGCACATAATATCGTGCCACATTTTTGGGCTACTTGACGCTATGCGAGTGAAATCCCGAAAACCACCGGCGGCATAATTGAATATATCATCGTGATCAGGATCGTTCGCGAGAGTATCAACTAAGGAATAAGCAAGCGCATGAGGAAGATGACTGGTGGACGCCAGAACCTGATCGTGTGCTTCTACCGACATGGTTAATACTTGAGCACCAACGGCTTCCCATAGCGCTTTTACTCTGACAAAGCTCGGAGATTGCTCAGATTGACTTGCTAATTCCGGAGTTAATATGACTTTGTGATGAGCAAATAAAGTGTCTAAACCAGCACCAACCCCGCTTTTTTCAGATCCCGCGATTGGGTGGCCTAAAATTAGCTGCTCGGGAAAGTTGCCATAAATTTCCACCGCGGCTTCGCGTACCGATCCTTTCACGCTGGCCGCATCAGTAATTGTCACACTGGGACTCAAATAACGGTGACAGTCTTTTAGTACAGTGTTTACTGACAAAGTAGGAACAGCGATAAAGACTAGATCCCTCTCATCCAGTTCGGGCGCGAGGATCTCAAGGGATACTGCGAACCGATCTACCGCGCCGGTTTTAAGCGCTTTTTGCGCAAGATTTGTATTCGCCTCAACACCAATAATTTCTTCACAGACACCCACACGCTTTACACTTTTTGCAAAGCTACCACCGATAAGACCAACGCCAACAACCACTATTTTTCGAACTAATTTTGGTGACACGGCGCTCTGAATCCTCTCAATCGGGCAACTAAACTAAACAAGACGAATGTGAAAAATTGTTATAGGAAACTCTGATTAAATCATGGATGAGTTAATCGAAGATTCCTACAACGGGTTTTTAGGAATATAGCCCTGCGTCTCCAAATACGATATGACTTGATTTTTAGCGTCTTCAAGGCTGTATTTGGATGTATCTATTTTAATTTCTGGTGTTTCAGGAGCTTCGTATGGAGAGTCAATACCCGTAAAATGCTTAATTTCACCGTTACGAGCACGCTTGTACAAGCCTTTAGGATCTCGATCCTCACAGACCTCAATAGGTGTAGCGACGTGAACTTCAACAAATTGGCTTTTTTCAACCAAATGACGAACCATGTCCCGGTCTTGGCGAAACGGTGAAATAAAAGCACTCAATACGATTAATCCGGCATCAACAAACAGTTTTGAGGCTTCGCCAATGCGCCGGATATTTTCAACACGGTCTTCGTCGCTAAAACTGAGGTCTTTATTCAGACCATGGCGAATATTATCGCCGTCAAGTACATAAGTATGATGACTTCTTGTATACAGCTCGAAATCTACAGCATTTGCAAGCGTTGACTTGCCAGCGCCGCTCAAACCGGTGAACCAAATAATACAAGGTCTTTGATTTTTTTGTGCTACACGCTGAGCATGGGATACTTGGGTGTCGTGCCACTTAATGTTGGAACTCATCGGGTTTTAACCTTATATTCGGCAAAAATCACAAGCGATAAAAAAGGACTTAATGATGACTAAGTCCTTTTTACCGTTTACTAAATTTTAAGCGCGGTATAGTAGCGCTTTCAGTTAAACATTCAAAATAGTGATTTATAAAACCGCTTTAGGATATGAACCTAAGACTTTGATATCGGCAGCATGTTCATCGACAACTTTTAAAGCTTCCTGCACGGAATAATCGGAAATATGCCCAGAGAAATCGATAAAAAATACGTAGTTCCAAGCACCCATCTTTGAAGGCCTTGTCTCAATACGTGTTAGGTCGATATGGAATTGATGGAAAGGTTGCAACAGACTGTGTAAAGCACCAGGCTGGTTTTTCATCGCCACCATAATTGAGGTTTTATCAATCCCAGAAACAGGTACTGGTTCGGTACCGATAATCAAAAACCGAGTTGAATTATCGGGCTGATCTTCGATTTTTTCGTTGAGGATATTTAAACCGTATTTACGTGCGGCCAATTCACCCGCAATCGCTGCCGAATTCCATTCACTTTTTACACGTTTTGCAGCCTCAGAATTACTGTTAACCGCAATACGTTCAACGCCCGGATAATGAGTATCAAGCCATTTACGACACTGTGCTAGGGATTGCGAGTGCGAATAAACCCGTGTAATTGAATCGATTTTAGTGACATCGGAAACCATTAGGTTTTGGTGGATGCGCAATTCAACTTCACCGCAAATTTTTAAACCCGATGTCATAAAGTTGTCTAGCGTGTGATTGATAACGCCTTCTGTTGAGTTCTCAACAGGTACGACACCATAATTGACACTGCCGGATTCCACTTCACGGAACACATCATCAATAGCAGGAAGACTTTTAGTAACCGCAGAATGACCAAAATGCTTTAATGCGGCTTGTTGAGTAAATGTGCCTTCAGGGCCTAAATAGGCAACAGAAATTGGTCTCTCTAAAGCCAAACACGCCGACATGATCTCGCGAAATAATCGAGCCATCTCTTCATCGCCCAATGGTCCCTGATTTTTTTCCATTACGCGAGAGAGAACTTGGGCTTCTCGTTCAGGGCGATAAAACACAACCGGTTCATTACCTTCACGAAATTGGTGCTTGATTGCAGCAACTTCTTGAGCAAGTGTGGCGCGTTCATTAATTAACTGCGCTAACCGAGAATCGACTCCGTCAATTTTTTCCCGAAGCTCACCGAGCTTAAGTTCTTCTTGAGAAGTTCGAGTATCAGAATTGGTATCGTTGGTAGTCATTCCAATATATCTCTCTCTACAACCACCACTTCCCGTGTGATGGCCATTTAAATGTATGAAAATTTTGCACCTGTACGCGAGTTACCAAACTCGTTCAGGCGCTAATTGATTTATTCTTCGCCGAAAGAAGAGTCTTCTTCAACGTTAGATTCTGCATCATTTTCTGATTCAGACTCCTCAATACGTTGCAAGCCAACCAAACTTTCGCCTTCTTTCAATTTAATAACGCGTACACCTTGTGTGTTGCGTCCAGAAAGGGAAATTTCATCTGCGCGTGTACGTACTAAAGTACCTTGATCTGAGATCAACATCAGCTCATCACCCTGGAACAATTGCACTGCGCCGACCACCGAGCCGTTGCGTTCAGATACCGCCATGGCAATGACACCTTGGCCACCCCGACCTTTGGTTGGGTACTCGCTGGTTAAGGTACGTTTTCCATAACCATTTTCACTAACGGTTAAGACCATGCCATCTTCTTTAGGGATTACCATAGAGATCACTTTATGGCCTTCGGGCATTCTGATACCACGTACACCTCGAGAACTGCGGCCCATGGGGCGAACATCAGACTCTTTAAAGCGGGCAGCCTTACCGGCAGAGCTCAATAATAAGACGTCACATTCGCCATTGGTAATGGCGGTTTCAACCAACCGGTCGCCTTCATCCAAAACTAGCGCAATTAGGCCAGAATTTCTTGGTCTGGAAAATTGCGACAAAGGAGTCTTTTTAACGGTACCGTTCGCCGTTGCCATAAAGATGAAGTGATCTTCATCAAACTCTTTAACCGGCAAGATGGAGGTAATACGTTCGTCTTCATCAAGAGATAGCAGGTTCACCATCGGACGACCACGCGATTGACGACCGGCCACTGGAATTTGATAGACCTTCAACCAATACACTTTGCCAGCGCTGGTAAAGCACAACAGTGTATCGTGAGTGTTAGCAACCAATAAATGTTCTACAAAGTCTTCATCTTTAACCGATGTTGCTGCCTTACCCATGCCGCCTCGGCGCTGGGCTTGGTAGGCATCGAGAGGTTGACTCTTGGCATAGCCGCCATGGGAAATCGTAACAACACGATCTTCCTCATTAATCAAATCTTCGATGTTTAAATCGGTTTGAGAATGTTGGATTTCGGTGCGACGCTCGTCACCGAAGTTTTCCAAAATTTCGGTCAGTTCTTCACGAATAACTTCCATCAAACGCATAGGATCGTTAAGAATGTGAAGGTATTCGGTAATTTGTTTGAGTTTTTCTTCGTATTCCGCAAGCAGCTTTTCGTGCTCCATGCCGGTTAAACGATGCAATCGCAACTCTAGAATGGCCGTTGCCTGCTCAGGAGACAGATAGTAGGCGTTATCAACAACACCGTATTGGCTACCAAGACCTTCTGGTCGACAGGCATCATCACCGGCACGCTCTAAAAACTGCGCAACGTTACCAATTTCCCAACCACGGGCCATCAAGGCAACCTTGGCTTCCGCCGGCGTAGCCGAGCTTTTGATCAGCTCGATCAGCGGGTCAATGTTGGCAATGGCAACCGCTTGCCCTTCTAGGATGTGGCCACGCTCGCGCGCTTTGCGCAATAAATAAACGGTTCTTCGAGTAACAACGGATCTACGATGCAACAAGAAGTAATCAAGAAGTTGACGAAGGTTCAGCACTTTGGGCTGACCGTCAACCAATGCGACAATATTAATGCCGAACACTGTTTGCATTTGCGTTTGAGCAAACAGGTTGTTCAAAACTATGTCGCCAGATTCGCCACGCTTGAGTTCAATAACCACACGCAGACCATCCTTATCGGATTCATCGCGCAGTTCAGAAATTCCTTCAAGCTTTTTATCCTTAACCAACTCGGCAATTTTTTCAATTAAACGTGCTTTGTTAAGTTGATAAGGAATTTCGGTAACAATGATGGTTTCGCGATTGGTTTTTTCATCTTTTTCAACATGAGCGCGGGCACGTACGTAAATTCGACCACGCCCCGTTCGGTAGGCTTGCAGAATGCCACCACGACCGTTGATGATTGCTCCGGTGGGGAAATCGGGGCCAGGAATGATCTCCATTAACTGATCGATGGTTAACGTAGAATCATCAATTAATGCTAAACACGCCTTAATAACTTCGCGTAAATTGTGTGGAGGTATGTTAGTTGCCATACCCACCGCAATACCAGACGAGCCATTAACCAGCAAATTGGGTACGCGAGTTGGCAAGACTTCTGGAATTAATTCGTTGCCGTCGTAGTTTTCAACAAAATTAACAGTCTCTTTATCGAGATCCGACAGCAATTCATGGGAGATTTTAGCCATGCGAATTTCGGTGTAACGCATGGCAGCGGCGCTATCGCCGTCAATGGAACCGAAGTTACCTTGACCATCAACCAGCATATAACGCATGGAGAACGGCTGAGCTAAACGCACAATGGTGTCATATACAGCCGAATCACCGTGAGGATGGTATTTACCGATAACATCACCCACGACACGAGCAGACTTTTTGTAGGGTTTATTCCAGTCATTTTTAAGCTCGCTCATGGCGTAAAGAACACGCCTATGAACGGGTTTGAGACCATCGCGAACATCAGGAAGTGCACGACCTACGATGACGCTCATTGCGTAATCAAGGTAGGACTGCTTGAGTTCGTCTTCAATATTTACGGGTTGAATTTCTTTTGCGATTTCGGCCATATATGTGTGCTTGCCTAACGTGCAGTACGATCAATGTGGATTAGTCCAGCGCGGGAAATATTGGAAGAAAATGGCCATGTCTTTAAACTTTAAAAAGCAATTTGATGACTAGATAAAAGAGTTACCCGTTCACAATTCGCACAACCAGCCTCAATCCAAATAACATTGATTGAACACACCGGCAAAGTCTATTTTTAGCAGACCTGTTGAATACCATTTTCAGCCGCGTACAGCTTATTCTCAATGCGCTGATAAGCCGGTTATTCTATCATAGAAATCAGTAAGATACGTATTTTTGTTGATGCGCTTGTATATGCCTTGGGGCTATACTGGAATCAGGGTTTTAATAAATTTTTAAACAAGTGGCTTTCCATCAATGAACCAACAAATCGCCAGCAGCAGTAATGCCGATTTATTAATCTACTCGCGATGGATTGCGACTGTTGATGACAATAACACTCTGCTCGAAAATTCCGCCGTCGCTATCAAAGATGGCAAAATCATCGCGGTAATGAACGCCGTAGAAGCAAAAGCATTATTTCCAGATAGCCAAGCCATTCATTTGAATGATCACCTGTTGATACCGGGGCTCATCAATGCGCATGGCCACACGGGTATGACGTTGTTACGGGGTTACGCAGACGACCTGCCCTTGCAAACCTGGTTAGGTGAACATATTTGGCCGGCGGAACACGCTTTTGTAAGCCCAGATTTCGTCAAAACTAGCAGCCAATTGGCTCTCGCCGAAATGTTAAAATCGGGCACCACCTGTTTTGCGGACATGTATTTTTTCCCGGAAGCGACCCTTCAGGCTGTGGAAGAAACCGGGATTCGCGCACACCTTGTACCCCCAGTATTCGATTTTCCGAGCAATTGGCAGCAGAAACCCGGTGATTACCTATCAGCAATTGTAGGATTAATCACCAACCATAAACCAAACACTCTGGTCTCGTTTGGTTTTGGTCCTCACGCGCCCTACACGGTCTCTGACGACACCTTCCTAGCCGTACTAGACGCCAACAAAGCACTGAATCTCGGCCTGCACATTCACCTTCATGAGACTGCTCAAGAAATTACCGACAGCCTCGCTCAGTTTGGCAAACGACCGGTAAAACGTCTTTATGATCTTGGCGCACTTACCGACAAGACCCAATGCGTGCACATGACGCAAATCGATGACGAAGACATTTCATTGCTCCAAGAAACCGGAGCTTCGGTCATACATTGCCCACGCTCTAACATGAAGCTCGCCAGCGGCGGTTGTCCGGTTGATCGACTCCTAGAGGCCGGTATTAACGTAGGCCTAGGCACCGATAGTGCTGCCAGTAACAACGCTCTCAATATGATTTCTGAAATGACACAAGCGGCGATGCTTGCCAAAATTGTAAGTGCTAAAGCAGATGCGGTAAGTGCAGTACAAGCATTGCGTATGGCAACCATAAACTCAGCAAAAGCCCTAGGGCTGGCAAGCAAGATCGGTAGTATCGAAATAGGTAAAGATGCAGATTTATGCGCTGTTGATTTGAGTGACCTACATCATCAGCCTGTTTATTCGCCACTCAGCGCTTTGATTTACGGAGAAACTCAACACAAAGTCAGCGATGTTTGGGTTGCCGGCCAGCAATTGTTAGAATCGGGCAAACTCACGCAAATAAATGAACAGAGCTTGCGAACAGACGTGAACCAATGGCGCGATAAAATTTCGAAATCGTCTCGCTAATCTATAAACCGATAAGAGCACTTGATGTTAATCGTTCATCTTATTGAATAACTGCTCTTATAAAAACGCTTGGCATAATCCACCGTTTAGACAGAAGTGAAAATTGATATGACAAACGCCGATTTATCTGAAATCGCTAAATTTGACGCCAGTGCTTCTCGTTGGTGGGACCGAAACAGTGAATTCAAGCCACTGCACGATATCAACCCATTGCGCTGCAACTATATAGAAGAAACACAACCTGTAGCGGGTAAAAAAGTCTTAGATGTCGGCTGTGGCGGTGGAATTTTAAGCGAAGCTCTCGCATTTCGCGGTGCTGAAGTTACAGCCATAGACTTGAGCCCAGCGGCCCTTGAAGTCGCTCGATTACACGCCTTAGAAAGTGGTGTGACCATAGATTATCGAAAAATTACCGCTGAAGAATTGGTAGAAACTCACAAAGAAACTTTCGACGTGGTTACCTGCATGGAAATGCTGGAGCATGTTCCAAACCCTGCGTCGGTAGTTCAAGCCTGTGCCGATTTGGTTAAACCGGGTGGATTTTTATTTTTATCAACCATTAACCGCAACCCGAAAAGTTACGGTGCCATGGTTGTTGCCGCCGAGTACTTGCTAAAAATGGTCCCCAAAGGCACTCATGATTACGGCAAGTTTATTAAGCCTTCAGAGCTTGGCGCCATGGTTCGCAAAGCAGACTTAACCATCCAAGACATTACCGGTTTGGTGTATAACCCTATAACCCAGTCCTACAAATTGTCTGATCGCGATGTGGACGTAAATTATTTTATGACTGCAGTAAAAGGCTGAACACCTTCTCGATCATGACCGACTCTAATCGCATCAGCTGTGTATTATTTGATCTAGACGGTACTCTACTCGACACCGCTCCAGATTTTATACGCGTGCTCCATACCATGAGAGCGGTAAAACAGCTGCCACCTCTTAACGAACAAGATATTCGCAACACGGTTTCTGGGGGCGCTCGCCAAATGGTTAAACTCGCCTTTGGCGGTCAACCGGGTGAGACCGAATTCGATAGAAATTTGGTTGATTTTCTCGCCAACTACAACGACCTACTCGAATCGAGCAAAAGCGAATCCTGTTTATTTGAGGGTATTCAAACCGTCATAGAACAACTGGAAAGCAACCAGCGTAAATGGGGAATCGTTACCAACAAGCCTGAAAAATATTCCCTCCCCTTAATGGAACAACTTTCACTCAATCCTCCGGTACTTGTGTGTCCTGAGCACGTGAAAGAGGCAAAACCAAGTCCAGAGGCGCTATTTTTAGCGTGTTCAAAACTTAACGCGAATCCTGAAAACAGTATTTATATTGGCGATCACGAGCGAGATATTATTGCCGGTCGTGCCGCCAGTATGAAAACCGTTGTGGCTGGATGGGGATATTTTTCAGAAACAAACCCCACACAAGCTTGGCAAGCAGACTTCTACGCCGAAAACCCTTTAGACTTACTTGAATATTGCTAAGCAAATTTCTTCTCTCTGATTAAATCATGGATGAGTTGATCAAAGGTTCCTAAAACATAAACCAACATAATTTAAGCAGTACTTTTACTATGCAACTACCAGAAAACTTCAATATCACTCCAAACCTTCTCGAAAATAAAATCATCGTGGTAACTGGTGCGGGCGATGGTATCGGTAAAGTTGCTGCAAAATATTTTGCACAACACGGCGCCACAGTCGTTTTAATGGGTAGAACAATTGCAAAATTAGAAATGGTTTATGATGAAATAGAAGCATTGGGCAATCACAAAACAGCCATTTACCCAATGAATTTTGAAGGCGCTATCGAGAAAGACTACGAAGACCTAGCCATTAAATTAAATGAAGAATATGGCCGCCTCGACGGATTACTAATTAACGCAGCGGAGCTAGGTACAAAAACACCCATTTCAAATTATGATACCGAAATCTGGTTTAAGCTCTTTCAGGTAAATTTGCATTCACCATTTATGATGATAAAAGCACTAACACCGTTATTAGAAAATAGCGAGAATGCAAGCGTGATTACCACCAGTTCAAGTGTGGCAAACCAAGGACGAGCATTTTGGGGAGCTTATGCGGCATCAAAAGCTGCGTTAAAAAATCTAACTGAAATTCTTGCCAACGAGTGGGATGGCGTAAATAACATTCGCATTAACTCGGTTAATCCCGGAGCCACTCGCACCAATATGCGAGCACGTGCCTACCCGGCCGAAAATCCAGAAACCGTTACCGCACCACAAGACCATATGCCAACTTATCTGTATTTAATGAGTGACGCGAGCGTGGCTGTAAGCGGTGAAAACTTAAATCTGTCAGCGTCTAAATAACTTGTAGACGCCTACAGCAACGCCTGAAAAAGGAACCTCTGATAATGCCATCGTAATTTTATCAGAAGTTCTTTTATCACAGATTCTTCTAACCTCTAGTCCCAATACCCACAAATCTTGCCTTCCGTTGGCGTTCCCTTTTTTAGCCCATAGGTTATTAATTTCAAGAATGGTTAGTGATTAAAATTGAAAAGAAATTGGAAAGAAATTGGAAATCACATTTTCAATTTCTGTCATCTGATTAAACTAGGAATGACTTAATTAGATGTTCCTATAGTCTTTGACCTTTGGCTTAAATATTTCACTGCCGCCTCACCCGCAACAACGCCACTGGCAAAACAAGCTGTAAGAAGGTAACCACCTGTTGGTGCATCCCAATCCAACATTTCACCCACACAAAAAATACCTGGCGTGAATTTAAGCATCAAACCTTCGGTGAGTTGTTCAAAATCGACGCCGCCTGCTGTACTAATGGCTTCACTAATAGGACGGCAACTGGGCAAAATTTGAGGCAGATTTTTTATAAGTTCCGCAAGGGCATCTATGTTTTGCATTTGCTCTTTAGACGTCAGCTCTTTTAACAACGCTAATTTACTTCCAGAAATACCCAATTGTTTTCTTAACATATTACTGAGCGAATCTTTAGAGCGACGATTTTGTAATTTACCGCGAATATCGGTAACAGAACAATCGGGTAATAAATCCCAATAAACAATCGCCTGACCTTTATTGCTTATTTGATCTTGAATTGATGCCGATAGCCCGTAAATTAAACTGCCCTCAAGGCCATAGGCAGAAATTGTAGCATCACCCTTTTTAGAAGAGATTTGGCTGGTGAGGCAAACATTTTTTAATGGCTGCCCTTGTTGTTCTCGCTGAAAGTTATCACTCCAAGAATAATTAAAGCCACAATTACTCGAACGAAACGGCTGGCAATTAATACCCCGCTGCCGGAAAATCTCCATCCAACGACCATCTGAGCCCAAACGCGGCCAACTTCCACCACCCAGCGCAAAAATAACAACTTCAGACTTAACCGTTAGCTCACCTTCTGAGTTTTGAAATCTTAAATTGCCATGCTCATCCCACCCTAACCAACGATGTCGAGTTTCAATATTAACGCCAGAGTCTTTCAAGCGCTTCAACCACGCCCTGAGCAATGGCGCCGCTTTTTTTTGCGTAGGAAAAATACGCCCAGAACTACCAACAAAGGTATCAATACCAAGCTCTTTCACCCAACTGATTAAAGCGTCGGCATCAAAACGTTTTAGCCAAGGCTCAATTTGGTGTGCAGGAGTATAACGTTTCAAAAAATCAGACTTATTCTCCGAGTGCGTTAGATTAAGACCACCTATGCCTGCTCGCAGAAATTTTCTTCCAACAGATGGCATAGCGTCAAAAATTGTCACGAGAATGTTGTGCCTAGCTAACTGCTCCGCCGCCATCAAACCTGCAGGACCGGCGCCGATAATCACGGCATTTAAAGAAATATTTGCAGACATAAAAGACAATAATCAAAGCCTAAATAACGCCAATCTAACGGGTTAAAGAAAAAGGAATAGAGTATGTTCTGTCAATAACACACCAACCGACAGCACATCGATCAAACATTGCCCAACAACTGCATTCACTGCCTCAAACCTTTAGATTGGCAACATCAATTTACTGTATCTATTATTGTAGCGCCTTCAAGAGTAAAGATTAAACACCTCAGTGGTATCTATGCGCACCAGTCGATGTTAGATAGAAGTGCACTTGCATGAATGGTTTGTAGATGATTTTGATTGGCCCCATCAAAGTCAAGCGTGAGATTTCCTTCAAGGGTTTTCTCAATCCCAACCTTCTTAACAAACAGTATTTCAATTATTTCTACAGACTATCCTTTTTGAAATCTAACGCTTCAATCACGTATGTGTTGCGTGCATGGGTTTGTTATCTTCTAGTAACTTCTCAATTTGAGGTTGATTTAACCGAAATACCGAGATTTCATCCAATTCTTGAGCTCCAACATTCAAATAAAACTGAATTGCAGAGTCATTTGTTTTAAGTGCCCACCACTCAAACCGGGCACAATCATTTTCTCTAGTTATTTGAGCCAGATACACAAGGGCTTTCTTGCCAACTCCCCTTCCCTGACATTCCGGTTCTACATACAAATCATCCAGATGCAGACCTCGCTTTCCTGTTGTAGTTGAAAATGTAAAGTAATAAACAGCAAATCCGCATGGTTTCTCATCTAGATAAAAAATAATGGCTTTTGCTATAGCATCGTTACCTAGTAGGTTCGTCTCTATATCCGATAGAGTAACAGAAATAGGAAAAGGAAATTTTTCGCTAATAGCCAAATCATTAATGTATTTCAAGATCAGTTTCGAATCACTATCTTGAGCCGGTACAAATTTCAACATTCAATTTTCACTCAGAAGGATAACTCTGCAAAATAGCCTGTCATTTTTTTCATAACTTTCATTTACGCAGTTAAATTGTTTTTCTACTTCACTTGCCAATTTTGATACAGCTACGCATACGGTCATTTTCGATTTCTCGCTCCGCACTTAACTCCGCCAGCAAAGGCAGAAAAAACACGCTAAGATTTGGCTATCCCGATGGCAGATCTTGTTAATTTTACAGCGCATCGACTGTGTAAAAATATTCATCGTTAATTAATTTACTCTCGTCATCGAAGTAATAATGCGCCGAGAACCATGTTTCGAAGAAGAAAGCACTCATCGGATGGCATTGCTTGAATATGACATTCAATCTTGATATTACACCCGATAAACGACCTTTACGGTTATTTAAAGCTAAGGGAATTTCATATGTATGTTGTGCAATTTGGGCGGGCTCAATTCCGTAACTATCTATAAGCACCTCCCTAACCTCTTCAATCGATAGGCCGGTATCTATTTGTTCATCAATTTCGGCACTGAATTTTTTCAGAGAGCATGGGATTTTCCCAGCACTTGCTAGCTCTGAAGAAATCCACATAAAAATAAAAACGGCTATTCTGAGGTTCATAACTTATCGAAAGTTAGCGGTCCATAAATAGCGAGCCACTGAAAGTCCTTATGATCTAATCCAAACGCTAGATTGTGAGCATTTAGCGCATTAATAATGCCACCAAGATATTTCGCTGTAAGCATATTTGGCGAAACCTCTTGGACGATTGCATGAAGCCTATCCGCCACTTCGTTCTCAATAGGATTAACCACAACAATTAATAAGTGAATACGCAAGAAAATGCAGGCCGCTGTACCAAATGGAGTAATTTGTTAAAGTTTTTCCACATTTTTCACGCTTAATACAACTCCAGTAAAATGATGGCCCGTATGCCAATGAAAAGCTGTACCACGAACTGTATATTTCTTACCAATCTCTATTTTCAGCTCTTCCGGAATAATAAGTTGAACTTGAGATAAAGAAACTTCGTTGTCTGAAAACTCCCCATCCGGGGCAAAGCATTCCGCTTTATCAAACTTCAACGCTCTATAGTGCGCCAATGAATCTTCTGTTTTATACAAAGCAGGAACAATTTCTCCAGAAATTTCGAATTCTTCCCCGTTGGCAGGCAAACACGCTAAACAATTACTAGAAAGCTGAAAAAACAGTGTTGAAAGTAGGATATTCTTCATTGGAGCTCTAACACTTTGCTTTGTGGCGCGCTAGCGTGTCCGGTGAAGCCAGAGCTTTTTAGTGACCAGAACGAATAGGTATTTCTCGGTGCTATAAGCGTACTACCAAACATTTAAGCTACCTTATTTTCTGCTACCAAGTTTGCCAATTTGAGCTACAAAGAACGAAACTACTCAATCTTACGCAACTATATTATTAATTAAAGCTACGAAGAGCAAAACTGGTCAACATAAACCTACTTTTTACTAAAAATTAATTACCACAATTTTGTAGCTGATAACATTTTGCACTCTACATAAGCACCCCAAGAAAGAGAACTTACAGCATAAGTAACGCCTAACATTTAACACTAATAAAACGCTAGAATAATTCTAACACCACAATAACCAGCAACTGTTATCGTATCCAGCACCAAGGGACGCCCAGTGAATTGTTATCAATCTGCACGTACCTGATTAAAGAAATAACTCCACGTCGGGTCCTTTTCGGTCTCTATTTCTATTGGGTATGGGTCTGCTTCTTGAGGCATATTCTGCAGTCTTTCCACGAATACTTCAGTCGATAGGCAATACCAGACCCATTCACGATAACCATCAGTTGTAATTACCGCACACAATACACCTGATAAATCAGCTTCTAGCGCATCCACTAGACGATTTTCGAAAACCTCCATACTTTGACTTTCATCAGTGGAAGGCATACCTGATTCATGCTGTGTGTAATCCCAATAAATACGAATAAGTTGAGAGTGATTAAAAATACCCGAATCTGGAGTTAACTCATTTCGGAAACGAATTATTAGAAGAAGATCATTATGCATTTCCTCTGCAACTGACCATTGATCGTTTTTTATAATGTCTCTCAATGCTTCCATATTTCCCTCAAAGTATGTCGGTGCAGCTATTAATGAATGTTAATCAAAAAAAAGTACTCTGATTACTACGTAAAGCTAACGCAGCCACGAGCTGTAGCTTTGTTAGGAATATGATTGGCGAATTTTTGCCGATTGCACCAAATTCTATTCGTTTAAATGATTACTCTCTTTGTCTATTTCTGTAATGACTTTTAGTAACGAAAGTTTTGAGTTTCTTAACTCATAAAGAAGCTACGACGACACTTACGTTGCTCCTTGCACTCTGCTTCAAAAGCATCTATTACTTCAATTGCTATTTTTATTTTACTTCAAATTTTATTTCTTAAAACTTCACTTTCTTGAGCGAGTGAAACTTGCTCATCAAAGTTTTTCATTCCAAAAAAATCGTCACTATCCATTTTCTCTGCCTTTAATGGATAACACCCTGCGCAGTGGAAAAACAGAACAGAGCTAATTTACGGTAAAGTGTGCGCAACGAACCCAAATTAGTGTCGCGTAGTTTTTCCGTTACTGTTGATTATTAAATAATTACACCTCACATTTATTGATGGAATCATTAAAACGGCCTCCGGCATCAATACAACGATCTATTTCGATCTGCCCAAGGACGTATTGATAAACAATATATCCCGTGAACAATAAGATAATCCAGGCGACAAAACCAACCAGAACAACCACAATTCCATCTGGATCGATTGATTTTAAGAAAGGCCGACAAATGAGATAGCCAAGCCCTTTAACTAATATCTCGAAGATCACATCAACAATAAAGCTTCCTATTAGCCGAAAGACCCCTACAACCATATCTCCTGCAATTTCACCGATTGGCATGGAATTATCCTAACACTTAACACCTTTATTACAGGTGAATTGTAGTTGATTATTTTTTGTTCCAATCAGTACAAAAAACAAGTAACGAAAATGGAGTCCAGTAGATAAACTTGTTAGAACGTTTCTGCCTCAA
Source organism: Sessilibacter sp. MAH1 (assembly GCF_054658315.1). Taxonomy (NCBI): domain Bacteria; kingdom Pseudomonadati; phylum Pseudomonadota; class Gammaproteobacteria; order Cellvibrionales; family Cellvibrionaceae; genus Sessilibacter; species Sessilibacter sp. MAH1. Next base: position 4,232 of record NZ_BAAGIC010000016.1, on the reverse strand, counting down.
GAATAGATATAAATTCTTCACATTATTCTCTGTACAGATTAATTCCAAAACATCCACCAAAAATAGTCGTTTACTTGTTAATGATAATTGAAACAAGAGAGTTTGCGTTATCCCTCTCTATACTTAAGTACTCTCTATACTTAAGTACTCTCTATACTTAAGTACTCTCTATAGATGCCCTTGGATTTATCAGCCTTAGTCTTCCTAATAAGTCTATCTTTAATTAATTTCTTCAGCTCGCTGATATCACTTCTTTTTTACACAGTGACATTCCCATTTCTTCAAATATCATTTTCGACAACTCTGAGCAGATACAAGACCTGAATCAATCTTCAACAAGACTGACGATTTTTATCGTATTTGATTCGTTTCCCTGACGATATATAAAATTCATAATCTAACTCTAACGCTTCGCTAAACAACGAGATACACAGTAGCAATTCCTATGCAAGAACCTGTTTTGCCTGATGTTTAAGCGGTTTTTTATACGTTTTTAACGTAAATAACTTTTGCCGGTATTATTGAATTTACTGCTTTAAAATAAAGACCAATAAACTAAAAATTTACCACAGCTTAATGTGTACAAAGAAGAACTAACTGGATTAATTTTCAGACAGTAAAATACAAAATATTGGTTATCACACCAGGCATTTAATACTTTAGTTTGCCGAAACTTTTGCTACCAAGAACACTGAATTTCAATAATGATGCAAAGGTTAAATTCGCCAAAAATAATACAAAGAATATGTATAACGCCGGGCTTTGCGGCCCCAACGCGGAATGACGGTCAGGAAAGAGCTGCTTGTTATATGCGCAGTCCATATTTGCCCTTGATGTATTTTCCAATTTTGTTTTGCTCAGTCTTTAGATCGCTTATACCCCCTAAAAAACGCTTAAAGGAATTTATCGTGCTCCATGACTGAACAATTTCGAACTCTTCAATATCGGTCTGCTCGACGCCATCCGGATCTAATCGTGTTATCGCAACTTCGTAGGTGTAGTATTGCGTTGATGGTATTAAGCCAAGAAAGAGTAGCATTCCTGGGCTAACATCGAAGAAATGAAATTCTTCTTTCACGTGGATTCGAACGCAGCTTTGATCATTGACACCACAAGAATTACCGACTCCACGTCTAAACCCTATACTCTCGCAAAGGTCTGGCATTTTCTCGTTTATCGCGTTTGATTCCCCACTACACTCTATAGCTGAAGATTTATCCGCCAAGACCGGATCACCGATATCATTGAGTTTGTAGTTTGTGCTGCAACCGACCAGTCCCAGAACAATTACAATATTTGCGATTAGTTTTGACATGCCTCTTCCTGTATATAACACCGTAAGCAGGGACCGACTGAAAGAAGGGCCCCGACCCGAAAGAGCTTGCCTACCTTGCTTCGTTACGTCTTGTCGCAGACCCACTCTGGCTTCCTTTCTGGCTCGGCTCTGTCGGGCAATGGCTCCCATATATACTCGATTTATGTCAATTGAGACTGTAGTACTGAACACTTGAGTACCTAAACGTTATATACCCATCGTGATAAGCACCCAATAGCCTTATCTCAATTTGAACTTCATTATTGTCATCTTCCGACACAACCAGTTTATCAAGCCAAGAATCATGAGGGCACTTATGGCTCTTTGAGCTTCTGTACCAATCTTCAAATACAAACTCTTTTGGGTGTAAATTTAGTTGGTCTTTTATCGAGGCTAAATACTCTCGATATTCATAGGCGTTCACTTTAAAAGCTTCGTATTCTAGGTGATCTATATCTTTACTGAGTATGTACATCGCTTTTTACACATACCTATAACTAAGGGGCAACAAAAGCGAAGCTTTTAACGTCTGGTGAAGGCACGAAGTGCCGTAACGAACTTGAGCGTGTTGTAATGCGTGTGTTACCTAACAGGTGCTTTTTTAAAGATATCGTTGTGTTCATTATCAAATGCATAGTGCACACAATAGTTTAAACAACCTCTAATAGGCTTACCGCTAGAAACTCTCTAAGAGAGAAACTTCTATATAGCACGATTTTTCATAACAATTAGCTGTTGCATACAGGGTATCTAAATCTTTGCCGTCTTCCTTTAATTCTTTAATTACAGCTTGCAGTGCGTTCTTGCTGTGCAACGGAGAACTATTTTCATCGATCATCTGAAACACTTCAGCTACCAAGGTAAAGGAGGAAAATATTATGGAAATCAGGCAGAATGCAAGTTTCGGTTTCATGTGATTATGCCTAACACCTTGCTCACTGGAAAGTTGGGAGCGAACGAGCAATTTTTCTGTGTGCAGCAATTTGCTATGCTGCGGCACGACAATTTCACCCTTTTACACCCTTAGAACAGAAACGCATTCCGCTAACGAATACAGATATCGGCTGCCTCTCAATTTCAATTTGTGCTATCAGCTCATCAATTTCAAACGAAGCGGCAACATTCGATGACTCCATTCTTGGTTTAAGCAACTCCAAAAGCTCTCCAAGTGTATATTGGTCGCCTTGACCGTCAATAACCGCCTCAGCCCAGATTGCCTCAAACTTTAGTCCAGCTTTAGAAAAAGTTACGGGTAAATGGAATCCCATAGATTGATCAACACCCTCTTCGGCAAGCATTTTCTCGAGCAAAGAAACGCCTCTCTCGTGTGCCGGCATTGCATCGACAAACCCAGGACAAATAGTAGAGTCATGTTCTTCAAATACGACCAGACCACCCTCTCGTAGCCAGGGTAGCAGACTGGATAGAACTCTATCAGGGCTAGGTAAATACATTAAAACCCGACGACCAACCACTGCATCGAAAGACAAAAGTTCAATGCCTTCCAGATACTTCGGAGCTTCATTCAAATCAACTTGTAAAAAACGTACATTACTCTTTCCTGATTTGTCGAGTCTATCTGAGGCAGAAGATAACATCTCTTTACTGCGATCGATGGCTAACACACTGCCAGTAGAACCGACAATGTCACTCAAAACTTCAGAGACCTCTCCGGAGCCACATCCTAACTCAAGAACTGCCATGCCCTCAGAAATCCCTGCAGACTTAAAAAGTCTTTCTGTTGTTGAATTACTTCGTTTCACATATCGCTCCTTTGAGCACTAAATGCATAACATTTTGCTAGCGCGTCCGCTGTAGGCCACACTTTGTGACCGGAATGAATAAGAGCAACTTGTTAAGTCGCGCTCCCCAAATATTGCAAGACACTATGCTAACTTGGATATTCAGTGCTATCAAAATGGATTAATTTACCTTCGAAACTTTCTTGCCCGGTGCGCGCATTTTGCGCACGTAGTTGACTTGTTTGTTAGCTTTTTACTTACCATTTATTTTCCTGAAATTACATTGCTTCAATTAGAGGTGCGGCGTGAATATTAAGAGGAATGAAATTGTCATATATTTTATTTGCACCACTATAATATACGGTTTGTATATTCTTAAAATCCAGCTTGCAATTTTTAACGCCGATATCTGACAACCCTATACAAATCGCATTTTTCGCATGCATTTTGCTGTTGGCTGTAAAATAACAAGGGTTATTGCCGTCCGACATATCATCAATAGACGTGACATTGGGAATAGCTCCTTGTTCATTGAAGAGTTTTATAATTTCATTAGTGTCGCCATAATTGACTCGCAAGTGGGAACTACTTCCTTGGTACGTGGAGTCATTGATATTTACATGAACTTCGCCAGTAGACCCAAGTGATCCATGAGGGTGTAATACCATATAAAGGTGTGCTTCAAACACCTCTTGGTGGTATTTCTTATAGTTTCGGCCATGCCCTTCTAGTCCTGCTCTGAACTTTTCAACGACAGTTAATCCAAATCGTCGATTGAAGCTACGATCATAGTTAAGAGTTATTGCAGTAAAATTTGTAACCGCCTGATTGATCTTGTCTCTGTCTCGTATGCGGAGGAGCATTTCTGCGAATTTGGTTGCGAAACTTTCTACCTAGCCGGTGTTGTTATCTAAAGACTCATAACGAGCAACAATAAGTGCAAGCGCTAAGCGGAAGCAATCGAAGTATTCATCGGGAGCGTCCGGCGCCAGTGTATCGACGGTCTGCGTTTCGTCCATGTTATTTAGTTTGTCAATCCACCAATTCGCGGATCCATCAGTGCTGACTTCGGGTACACTGGGACTTCTAAAAATATCTAGGAACCTCTGATTAACCTAAAAATATTTAGATTATTATTTGAGAATACCGTTTATCAATGAATAATCTAAAATAAA